>JABWBN010000236.1 GCA_013360485.1 Burkholderiaceae bacterium
GCGCGCATCCTCTCCGAGGGCTACGACGTCGAGGTCATCGAGGCCCACCACCGCTTCAAGGTGGACGCGCCCTCGGGCACCGCGCTGCGCATGGGCGAGGTCGTCGCCCGCGAGCTCGGCCGCGACCTCGAGACCTGCGCGATCTATGGTCGCGAGGGCCATACCGGCGAGCGCAGCGCGCAGACCATCGGCTTCTCCACCATCCGCGGCGGCGACGTCGTGGGCGACCATACCGTGCTCTTCGCCGGCATCGGCGAGCGCATCGAGATCACCCACCGCAGCAGCAGCCGTGTCACCTACGCGCAGGGCAGCCTGCGCGCGGCGCGCTTCCTGGCCGGTCGTGCGCCGGGGCTGTACGACATGAACGACGTGCTGGGCCTGCGTTGAGCGGGGGCTGTCCAACATGGAAGGCCTGACCCAGTTCTGGACTCAGAGCGACGCCATCGGGCGCGCTGTCGCAACGCTGTTGCTGGCCATGTCCATCAGTGCGTGGGTCGTCATCGTCTGGAAGACCTGGGTGCTGCAACGCGCGCGCCGCGACATTGCCCGGGCGGTGCCGGCCTTCTGGGCTGCCGACACCCTGGCTGCCGGACAGGCGCGACTGGACGCGCTCGACCGCGAGCGCGTGCTGGCGCCGTTGCTGGCGGCCACCGGGGTGCCGCAGGGCAGCGGCACCCTCGAGACCCATGGCGCGCTCGAGTCGCAGCTCACTCGGCGACTGCGTGACGCACTTCACCGCGGTCTGGCGCATCTGCAGTTCGGTCAAGTGCTGCTCGCCTCCATCGGAAGCACCGCGCCCTTCATCGGCCTGTTCGGCACCGTCTGGGGCATCTACCACGCGCTGGTCAGCATCTCGGCGGCCGGCTCCATCACCATCGAAAAGGTGGCCGGACCCGTAGGCGAGGCGCTCATCATGACCGCCGCCGGCCTGGCCGTGGCCATACCGGCGGTGCTGGCCTACAACCTGTTCGGAAAGTGGCTGGCCGGCTGCGAGGCCGAGCTCGAGGGCTTCGCACACGATCTGCGCGAGATGGCCCTCGAGTCCGGCAGCGCCAGGAGCGGCTGATGGCCTTCGGCCGCCTGGAGCGCCGTGCCGGCGCCGAGCCGATGAGCGACATCAACATGACGCCGCTGATCGACGTGATGCTGGTGCTGCTGGTGATCTTCATGATCACCGCGCCGCTGATGACCTCCAGCCTCAAGCTCGACCTGCCCAAGGCAGCCGGCGCCAAGCCCACCGATGCCGGCCTGGTGGTCACCGTCGCGGTCGATCCGCTGGGTCAGCTCTACTGGGGCGACGAGGCCGTCGATGCCGCGCAGCTCAAGCTGCGCGTGCGCGAGGCCGCCCTGCGCAGCGCGGCCACCGAGGTGCAATTGCGCGCCGACAAGACCGTGTCCTATGGCCGCATCGCCGAGCTCATCGGCCTGGTGCAGGAGGGCGGCCTCACGCGCATCGGCTTCGTCACCGAGACGGGCGCGCCGGCCGCGAACTGAGCACGGCAGTCGCGCTGCCCCGCGCCATTGCGGGAGCCGGCTTGGCGCCAGCGCTCCGGGGTGGCGGGGGCGGCTCCTACAATCGACGGATGAACGAGCGTTACGCCCCTGCCGAAGTCGAAGCCGCTGCCCATGCCCATTGGAGCGCCACCGACGCCTATCGCGTCACCGAAGGTGCGCTCGACGCCCACGGCCAGCCCCGGCCAAAGTTCTACGCCTGCAGCATGCTGCCCTACCCGAGCGGCAAGCTGCACATGGGCCATGTGCGCAACTACACCATCAACGACATGCTGGCACGCCAGCTGCGCATGAAGGGCTGGAACGTGCTCATGCCCATGGGCTGGGACGCCTTCGGCCTGCCCGCCGAGAACGCGGCGATGAAGAACAGGGTGCCGCCCGCGCGCTGGACCTACGACAACATCGCCCACATGAAGGGCCAGATGCAGGCCATGGGTCTGGCCATCGACTGGAGCCGCGAGGTCGCCACCTGCACGCCCGAGTACTACAGGTGGAACCAGTGGCTGTTCCTGAAGATGCTGGAAAAGGGCATCGCCGAGCGCCGCACCCAGGTGGTGAACTGGGATCCGGCGGACCAGACCGTGCTCGCCAACGAGCAGGTGATCGACGGGCGCGGCTGGCGCTCGGGGGCGATCGTCGAGAAGCGCGAGATCCCTGGCTACTACCTGAAGATCACCGACTACGCCGAGGAACTGCTCTCGGCCGTGGCCAACCCCGACGACCCGAACTACCTCGCCGGCTGGCCCGAGCGCGTGCGGCTGATGCAGGAGAACTGGATCGGCAAGAGCGAAGGCGTGCGCTTCGCGTTCACGCATGACATCCGGGACGCGAGCGGCGCCTTGATCGGCGATGGACGGATGTGGGTCTTCACCACCCGCGCCGACACCATCATGGGCGTGACCTTCTGCGCCGTGGCGCCTGAGCACCCGCTGGCCGCGCATGCGGCGGCGGCGAACCCCGCGCTCGCAGCCTTCATCGACGCCTGCAAGGCCGGCGGCACCACCGAGGCCGAGCTCGCCACCAAGGACAAGGAAGGCCTGCCCACGGGCCTGTACGTGACCCATCCGCTGACCGGCGATCCGGTGGAGGTGTGGGTCGGCAACTACGTGCTGATGAGCTACGGCGATGGAGCCGTGATGGGTGTGCCGGCGCACGACGAACGCGACTTCGCCTTCGCGCGCAAGTACCACCTGCCGATCCGGCAGGTGGTGGCGGTGTCCGGCAAGGACTTCAGCACCGCCGCGTGGGATGAGAGCTATGCCGACAAGGCCAACGGCCGCTGCGTCAACAGCGGCGTGCTCGATGGCCTGGGTTACAAGGCGGCGGTCGACAAGGTGGCCGAGTTGCTGGCCGGCCAGGGGCTGGGCGAGAAGAAGACCACCTGGCGTCTGCGCGACTGGGGCGTGAGCCGGCAGCGCTACTGGGGCACGCCCATTCCCATCATCCATTGCGACGTGCACGGCGCGGTCCCGGTGCCCGAGGCCGACCTGCCGGTGGTGCTGCCCGAGGACTGCATCCCCGACGGCAGCGGCAACCCGCTGAACAAGCGTGAGGACTTCCTGAAGTGTTCGTGCCCGGTGTGCGGCGCCAGTGCGCGCCGCGAAACCGACACCATGGACACCTTCGTCGACAGCTCCTGGTACTACATGCGCTATTGTGACCCCCGCGATGCCCAGCGCATGGTGGGCCAGGGCACGCAGTACTGGATGCCCGGGGCCAACGATCGTGGCGCCGCGCCGGGCATGGACCAATACATCGGTGGCATCGAGCATGCCATCTTGCACCTGCTGTATGCGCGCTTCTGGACCAAGGTGATGCGCGACATGGGTCTGGTGCGGGTCAGCGAACCCTTCACCCGCCTGCTCACCCAGGGCATGGTGCTCAACCACATCTACAGCCGCCGCGGCGAAAAGGGCGGCATCGAGTACTTCTGGCCGCACGAGGTCGAAAACGTGTTCGATGCCGTCGGCAAGATCACCGGTGCGCGGCTCAAGAGCGACGGCAGCGCGGTCGACTACGAGGGCGTGGGCACGATGTCCAAGTCCAAGAACAACGGCGTCGACCCGCAGGAACTGATCGACCGCTACGGCGCCGATACCGCGCGCCTGTTCGTGATGTTCGCCAGCCCGCCCGAGCAGACGCTGGAGTGGAACGACGCCGGCGTCGAAGGCGCACACCGCTTCCTCAAGCGTGTGTGGGGCTGCGCGGTACGGAACGCCGATGCGCTGAAGAAGGCCACCGCCGGCGACTTCGGCACTGCGCCGTTGCGCGCCGAGGCCAAGGCCCTGCGCCGCGAGGTGCATCTCGTGCTCAGGCAGGTGAGCCACGACTACGAGCGCATGCAGTACAACACAGTGGTGTCGGGCTGCATGAAGCTGCTCAACGCGCTCGAGGCGCATGTGCCCGACGGCAGCGATGGCGACATTGCCGCCCTGTGCGAAGGCATGTCGGTGCTGCTGCGCGCGCTGTATCCGGCCTGCCCGCACATCGCCCATGCGTTGTGGAGCGAGCTGGGCTACGCCGGCGCCGTGGGCGAGTTGCTAGACGCGCCGTGGCCGCTGGTCGTCCTGATCCGCCGCCCCTCGGTCGTCGCTCATGACTGATTCAGGCCGGACATGACGCTGGCGTCGATGTCGAAGTTGGCGTCGACCTTCTGGACGTCATCGAGTTCCTCGAGAGACTCGATCAGCTTGAGGACGGCTTCGGCGTCGCCGCCGGCCACCGAGACCGACTGCTTCGGGATCCAGGCGATCTCGGATTCGGCGGCGACGATGCCCTGGCCCTCCAGTGCGGCCTTCACCGCGTGGAAGGAGGGGACGTCGGTGCTCACGATGAACCGGTCGTCCTCGCGCACGACGTCGGCGGCGCCGGCCTCGAGCGCCGCTTCGAGCGTGCGGTCCTCGTCGTACGTGGCGGCATCGACGTAGATCTGGCCTTTCCGCTCGAACATCCAGGCGACGGAGTTCGTGGCGCCCATGTTCCCTCCGCCACGGGACAGCTTGTGGCGGATCTCGGCGACCGTGCGGGTGGGGTTGTCGGTGAGCGCCTGGATCATCAGGGCCACGCCGCCGGGGGCGAACGCCTCATAGAGGACCTCGGTGTACTCGACGCCTTCGAGTTCGCCGGTCCCCTTCTTGATGGCGCGTTCGATGTTCTCCTTGGGCATCGAGGACGCCTTGGCGGCGTCGATTGCGGTGCGGAGCCGCGGATTGCCGTCGGGGTCGATGACGATGAAGTGCGCCGGGCCGGTGGTGCTCTCGTCGGCCGGCGTCGCAGGCTCGATGCCGCTGGCGCGCAGGCGGCGCTGCAGCTCGCGCACGTCGGTGAACGCCGGCAGCTTGTTGCACTGCGCGTCCCACCCGGGGTTGAAGGTGAGCATGTTCTTCTCGAACATGCCCTGGAACAGCCCGACCGTGGCGTCGCCGTGGCGCAGGATCAGGTAGTGGTGCGCCGGGTCGCCGGCATGGACCGTGAAGCCGAGCGCCTCGTAGAAGCGGCGCGAGGCGGCCAGGTCCTTGACGGCCAGGCTGAGCGAGAAGGTGCCGAGGCTCATCGTCTGCGTCGAGGTCATCGGGCGGTGCTCCAGGTGCGGCCGGGCGGGGCTGCCGCGGCGGGGGCTACGGGGGCGGCGGGGCCGGCGGCGACGTCTGTTCATGCACCCACGCCGCATAGGCCGCGCTCGCCTCGTCGACGTCGAACGAGTACAGCGCCGGCAGCTCGTAGGGGTGCAGTTCGAGGACCAGCGCGCGCAGCGCCGGCGCGGCGGCGTCGGTGGTCTTGAAGGTCAGGCGCTGTTCGGTGTCGTGCTGGAGGGCGCCTTGCCAGCGGTAGACGCTGGCGATGGCATCGATGTGCACGCAGGCGGCGAGGCCGCGTTCGACGGCCGCGTCAGCGAGGTGCTTTGCATCATCGGCCTGGCCGACGGTGGTGCAGACGGCGACGAGTTTCATCGAGGGCCCTCTCGCAATGCTTCCGGCGGCTCCTCCGGCAGTGCTTCCAGCAGCCCCTGCACATGCCCGATGGCCCGCGCCGCGCAGCCCGGGCCGTCGGGAAGGTACTCGAACGGCTCCATCGCCAGCCAGCCGGCATAACCCTGCCGTTGCAGGGCCGCCAGCACCGGGCCGAAGCGGTCGTCGCCTTGGCCGGGGGCGCGGCGGTTGCGGTCGTTGAGCTGCACGTGCGCCAAGTGGCCGCTCGGCCACCAGCGATCGATCAACGCCGGCAGCGGTTCGACTTCGGTGCGGCCGGCCGAGCAGGTGTCGAGCATCGTGCTGAGGCCCGGCAGCGCGGCGGCCTGCACGATGGCCGCGGCCTCGGCCACCGTGTTGACGACGCTCGTCTGGTCGCGCGACAGCGGCTCGATGCAGTAGGCGAGGCCCAGCTTGCCGGCACGCTCGCCGCAATGCACCCAGGCCTCGGTGGCTCGGGCCAGCGCGTCGGCGTGTGTCTGGCCGGGCTGCGGATTGCGCTGCGCCGGCGAGCAGG
>JABWBN010000029.1 GCA_013360485.1 Burkholderiaceae bacterium
GTCGTCGCCGGGGCGGGCGATGTCGACCCTGATGGATGCGCTGTGGTGGCGTGCGCTGCGGCCGCAGCATCCGATGGCGGCCCCTGCGGGAACCTCGGTGGCGTTGTTCCTGCTGTACCTGCGGGCCCATTGGCTGCGCATGCCGCCGCTGCTTCTGGCGCGCCACCTGTCGATCAAGGCCTGGCGGCGCCTGCGCGGAGACGACAGCCCGACCGCCGCCGCAGCCTAGGCCCACCCCTCACCAGCTGCGCAGTTCCGCCGGTAGGTCCGAAGGTGAGAGCGCGAACTTGTAGGCGCTCGGGCTCCACGAGACACCCTCGCGCAGGGCGGCGAGCATCGCCGGCACGTCACGCACCCAGCTGCCCCCCAACAGCGTCACGCCCCTGGCGAACAGCGGCTGCGGCAGGCAGGCTGCGCCGGGGCCGATCATGGCGACGGCGCGCGCACGCGTGCACTGCCCGAGGATGTGGTCGAGGGTGTCGTTGAGCAAGACGGTGCTGGTGCACAGCACCTTGTCGCACGCCTGCAAGGCGGCCGGGTCGAGCGTGACCTCGTGGTCGTCGTGGCGGCCCGTCGTGGCGGCCCACGAGGTCGGCCCGCAGCTCGATCACCGTCAGGCGGGCGCCGCGTGCGGTCACCTGCTTGAGCAGCGGCGTGAACAGCCCCACCATGCCGATGTGCTCGCCAGGCTGCGGATCGATCCCGCCGATGGAGTCGGTGGCGGCCGGCGGTCGAAAGCCGGCGCGTTCGAACAGGTGGCGGCTCAGTGCATTGACGGCGGCAAAGCCCAGCGCGCGCTCGGCGCCCTGGCCGTCGCGCCATCGCTGGGCCAGGGCCAGTGGGTCGGCACCGGCCAGCGGGCGCTGGTTGGCGCTGAGTTCGGCCAGGGTGTTGCCGAGCAGCAGGAAGCTCAGGCCCACAGAACCGTCGTCGAGCTCGAGGGCGCCGAACTCGGCTTCCTTGGTGCCGTTCCAGGCCGAAGGGGGCAGATGCAGTGCGCGGACGCGGGGCACGTTCGGGCCCAGCCGCAAGCGCAGCAGGTCCAGTATTTCGGTGGCGATGGTCATGGTGCGATGATGCCGCGCTTGAAAAGAGCCGCCACACCCCCAAGTGACGCCCGCGCGCCAGAGGGGCGCACGTCCTTGATCCAGAACAAGCCTGACCACCCATGACCAAGCAGACCCATGCCTTCCAGGCCGAGGTGAAGCAGATCCTGCACCTCGTCACCCACTCGCTGTACTCGAACAAGGAGATCTTCCTGCGCGAGCTCGTCTCGAATGCCTCGGACGCCTGCGACAAGCTGCGCTTCGAGGCACTGGACAACGCCGCGCTGTACGAGGATGCGCCCAACCTCGAGGTCCGCGTGACCTTCGATGCCGCGGCCAAGACCCTGACGATCCGCGACAACGGCGTGGGCATGAGTGCCGACGAGGCCGCCTCGCACCTGGGCACCATCGCCAAGAGCGGCACGCGCGAGTTCATGGCCCGCCTCGAAGGCGAGCAGAAGAAGGATGCCAACCTGATCGGCCAGTTCGGCGTGGGCTTCTACTCGGGCTTCATCGTCGCCGACCGCATCACCGTGGAGACGCGCCGGGCGGGCCTGCCGCCGGAGCAGGGCGTGCGTTGGAGCAGCGAGGGCACCGGCGAGTACGAGCTGGAGACGATCACCCGTGCCGAGCGCGGCACCGATGTGATCCTGCACCTGCGCGACGAGGAGGCCGACGAGTTCCTCAAGACCTGGCGCCTGAAGTCCATCGTCGGCAAGTACTCCGACCACATCTCCTTGCCCATCCTGATGCGCAAGGAACAGTGGGATGCCGAGAAGAGCCAGCAGGTGCTCACCGACGAGTGGGAGACCGTGAACAAGGCCGCGGCGCTGTGGGCCCGGCCCAAGAGCGAGGTCACCGACGCGCAGTACCAGGAGTTCTACAAGCAGATCAGCTACGACAGCGAGCCGCCGCTGGCCTACACGCACAACCGTGTCGAGGGCCGCAGCGAGTACACCCAGCTGCTCTACATCCCGGCCAAGGCACCGTTCGACCTGTGGAACCGCGACAAGCGCGGTGGCGTGAAGCTGTACGTCAAGCGCGTGTTCATCATGGACGACGCCGAGGCCTTGATGCCCGTGTACCTGCGGTTCGTCAAGGGCGTGATCGACTCGGCCGACCTGCCGTTGAACGTCAGCCGCGAGCTGCTGCAGGAAAGCCGCGACGTCAAGGCGATCCGCGAAGGCTGCACCAAGCGCGTGCTGGGCATGCTGGAGTCGCTGGCCGACAGCGAGAGCGCCGACGACAAGACCAAATACCAGACCTTCTGGAACGAATTCGGCGCAGTGCTCAAGGAAGGCATCGGCGAGGACCACTCCAACCGCGACCGCCTGGCCAAGCTCTATCGCTTCGCCTCCACGCATGCCGACGAGGGCGTGTCCTTCGCCGACTACGTCCAGCGCATGAAGGAGGGCCAGGACACCATCTACGTGATCACGGCGGACAGCCTGGCCGCTGCCAAGGCCAGCCCGCAGCTCGAGATCTTCCGCAAGAAGGGCATCGAGGTGCTGCTGCTGGTCGATCGCGTCGACGAGTGGATGCTCGGCCACCTCTACGAGTTCGAGGGCCATGCGCTGCAGAGCGTGGCCAAGGGTGCCGTCGACCTGGGCAAGCTGCAGGACGAGGACGAGAAAAAGCAGGCCGAAGCCACCGCCGAGGCCTTCAAGCCCACCCTCGAGCGACTGAAGGCGACCCTGAAGGACCGCGCCAAGGACGTCCGCACGACCACCCGCCTGGTCGACTCTCCGGCGTGCATCGTGGTCGAGGACGGTGACATGAGCGCCCACCTTGCACGACTGCTCAAGCAGGCTGGACAGGGTGCGCCGAGCACGCAGCCGATATTGGAGGTCAATGCCGAGCACGCCCTGTTGCGCCGGCTCGCCGGCGACGACGAACGCTTCGACGATCTGGCCCACATCCTGTTCGACCAGGCCTTGCTGGCCGAGGGCGGGCAACTCGACGACCCGGCCGCCTATGTGCAGCGGGTGACGCGACTGCTCAGCGCCTGATCAGGCGTTCGCGATGGGCGCGCACGCCAGCGGCGGCTCGTCCATCGCCTCGATCTGCTCGCGCATCTGCTGCGCCTGTTGGCCCCAGTAGCTGGGTGTGCCGAACCACGGGAACGCAGCCGGAAACGCCGGGTCGGTCCAGCGTTCGGCCAGCCAGGCGCTGTGGTGGATCATGCGCAGCGTGCGCAGGGGTTCGACCAACGCCAGCTCGCGGGCGTCGAACGGCCGCAGCGCCCGGTAGCCGTCCAGCACATGGGCCAGTTGCGCGGCCATCGCTTCGCGCGTACCCGACAGCAGCATCCACAGGTCCTGCACTGCCGGCCCGGTGCAGGCGTCGTCCAGGTCCACCGCGTGCGGGCCGTCGGCACGCCACAGCAGGTTGCCGGGGTGGCAGTCGCCATGCAGCCGCAACTGCACCAGGGGCTGCATCTGCTCGAAGACCGCATCCACCCGCTGCAGTGCGGCCTTGCAGGCCGCTTCCCAGCCCGGGCGCTGGGCGGGGTCGATCATGTCCAGCGCCAGTACGCGCGCCACGGCGTCGTGGCCCCAGGTCCGGGGCGTCAGCATGCGTCGATGTGCGAATGCGGTGCGCTCGCCAACCTGGTGCAGCCGGGCGATGAACCGGCCCAGCCATTGCAGCACCTGCGGATCGTCCAGCTCGGGGCCATGGCCGGCGCAGCGTGGGTACACGGCGTAGCGGAAGTCCTGGCCATCGAGCCCATGGTGGGCCAGCGTGGCACCGCCGGCCAACGGCACGGGTGCAACCACCGGCACTTCTTCGGCCTGGAGCTCCAGCGAGTACGCATGCTCTTCCAGGATCTGCGCGTCGGTCCAACGTCCGGGGCGGTAGAACTTGGCCACCACCGGGCTGCCATCCTCGAGATGGACGAGGAACACCCGGTTCTCATAACTGTTGAGCTGAAGCAGGCGGCCGTCGCCGCGCAGGCCCACGGCCTCCAGTGCCGCCAGCACGCCGTGCGGCGTGAGCCGCTCGTATGGATGGCGGCTGTCGGGTGCGCTCGGTGTGGTCAACGTCAATGACGCACGACCGGCGGACGAAGGCCGTCCGGCGCACTGGGGTCGATCTCGCGCGGGGGCACGGTGGGTGGGCCCTCGTCCGACATCCCCTGCAAGCTGCCAAAGCCGGAGCTCAGCCCCCCGTTCTCGCTGCCGGGGGCGTCCGCCCGGCGATCGGGCGAGAAGAACGAATCGTGGAAGAAGCCGGAGTCCTGCCACAGCGTGGTGCGTTCGCGGCGTCGCGACGCCACCGAAGTGGTCAGCGTTTCATGCGCGCGGTAGATCGCGGGTGCGGGTTGCGGGCCCCGTGTGGCCGCCGCGCTTTGTGGCACCAGCAGCTGCAGTTCCGGGATGGATGGCAGGTGGTCGATCGGGCATCGCAGATAGCGCACCCGGCAGGCGCCCAGCACCGCCTGCTTGATCTGCAGCGTCCGCGACTGGTTGGTGCGGTCACCGGCGAGATCGATGGCCGCCAGCACGCGGCCGTTGGCGCTGCACACGGCAAAGGTGACGTGGATCGAACCCAGCAGGTCGAACCAATAGCGCACCTGCTGCGGATCGTTGGGCTGGCAGAACCGCACCAGAGGCAGCTTGGACAGCACGATGTGGTGCGGCAGCGCCTCGCGCAGCTGGCGGTATACGCGCCGCTCGTCGTTGCTGAACACCGGTCGCGCCGTCAGCGCCCACTCGGTTGGCAGCGGTTTGGGTTGAGCCGGTCGACGCGGGCGCAGCGCCAGCCAGACGGCCATCGGCGCGAGCACGGCCACGGCGACCAGCGCGATGATCCACGGTAGGGTCTGCTGCATCATGGTGCCGTCACATCATATGCGGGGGCCGAGCCAGGCACCGCCCCTCGCCCATGGGGCGAACCCCGTTGCAGGCTGTTACCAGCCTGCTTTACCCCGGGAATCCGGGGCGGGTCAACCCTGACCGGCCTGACCGGACTTCGCGACGCCCTGGCGAACCTCGTCCAGCGCGCCCAGCAGCGTTCGCACCGCGCGCGCCTGCTGTTTGAGTCGGTAGTCCAGCTCAGCGGCGCCGTCGCCGACCAGTTGCTCGACCTGGGAGGCCAGCGTTTCCGGCGGCAGCTTGACATAGGCATCGGACTCGCCCCCGGCGCGCTCGACCTTGCCGCCCGCCTTGCGGGCGATGCGCAGCATGGCGGTGTTTTCGCTGAGGGCGTGGATGAACAGCGTGTCCAGGCCGCGGTTGCGGGCGTGGAGCATGGCGTGCTCGAACAGGCGGGCGCCGTATCCGCGGCCTCGCAGGTGCGATGACACCGAGCCACCGAACTCAGCCGCCACAGGCGCAGCATCGCCCTCGGGCGGGTAGGCCAGGTGGGCGACCGCCACCAGCTGCAGACGGCGGTTGTACACCCCGAACACCTCGTCGCGGGTGAAATCCAGCGAATCGACGTAGCGGGCCACCTGTTCGTCGGTTGCCAGGAATCCGAATCGCAGGTAGCGGTCGTGCTCGGACAGCGCCAGCAGATGCTGCAGGATCCGGGGACGGTGCCCGGGCCCCAGCGCGCGGATCGGAATCCAGGCCAGCCGTGGCGGCTGCACGGGCTGGCGCGGCAGCGCAGCTTCCAGCGCGGCGTCGCGGTCGCGGAACTCACCCGCGGCTGGGTCGTGGGTGTCGGTGGCGTTGTTCATGGCGCATCTCAGTGATTACCCTTACTCTAAACGACATCCGTTCGCCGTGTGTGTCGCCTGCGCGGCTGGCTGCGAACGCCAGCGTGATTGACTGCCGCGATTGGGCTATACTCTCGGGCTTTTCCCTATTCGGCGAGGGAAGAGCGCACTGGCCGTCAAGTTGAGTCTGCGTGTACTGGCTATTCGTACTGGCCGTACTGGCGACTCGATCTGGCTGTCCAATCGAGCTGTTCGATCGGGCCATTCGAAGAGGTTGCCCTCATAAGCAATGCCTTCGCGTGCCTGGTGTGCATGTCCGGTGCGCATGCCCTGTGCGTGCGTCTGGTGCATGTGTCGCCGTCATCGGGCGAGCCTGCTGCAATCCAGGCGGCGCGCCCACATTGAAAGACCCTCATGAAGACCTTCAGCGCCAAGCCGGCCGAAGTGAAGCACGAGTGGTTTGTGCTCGATGCCACCGACAAGGTGCTCGGACGTGTCGCCAGCGAAGTGGCACTCCGTCTGCGCGGCAAGCACAAGGCCATTTACACGCCTCACGTCGATACCGGTGATTTCATCATCGTCGTCAACGCCGACAAGCTCCGCGTCACCGGCAACAAGGCCAATGACAAGGTGTACTACCGCCATTCGGGCCACCCGGGCGGCATCTACGCCACCAAGTTCAAGGACATGCAGGCCCGGCATCCGGGTCGCGCGCTCGAGAAGGCGGTCAAGGGCATGCTGCCCAAGGGCCCGCTGGGCTACGCGATGATCAAGAAGCTGAAGGTGTATGCCGGTGGTGCGCACCCGCACACCGCCCAGCAGCCCAAGGCGCTGGAAATCTAAGGAGCGGCCATGATCGGTAATTGGAATTACGGCACTGGCCGCCGCAAGTCGTCGGTGGCGCGCGTCTTCATCAAGAAGGGTGAAGGCCAGATCACGGTCAACGGCAAGCCGGTTGACCAGTACTTCGGTCGCCAGACCTCGATCATGATCGTCAAGCAGCCGCTGATGCTCACGAACAACGAGCTGGCGTTCGACATCCAGGTCAATGTGCATGGGGGCGGCGAGTCCGGCCAGGCCGGTGCGGTGCGCCATGGCATCACCCGTGCGCTGATCGATTACGACGCGGCCTTGAAGGGCGAGTTGAGCCACGCGGGCTTCGTCACGCGCGACGCGCGCGAGGTCGAGCGCAAGAAGGTCGGTTTGCACGGCGCACGTCGCCGCAAGCAGTTCAGCAAGCGCTGAGCCCACCCGCCGTCGTGTCATGCGGCGGCGCGGACATGCTGGCACGACGCCCGCTGGCGCCGCTGCCTGTTGCGCGGCAACATGCGCAACATGCCAAAGGCCGCTCGTGCGGCCTTTGGCGCCTGCGATCCACAGCCGAGCCCGGACACGATGCGATTGAAGTTGTTGCGTCGACGCCTGACGATCAGCGCACCCAGGGTCATCGTGCGCAGTCACCTGCCCTGGCCGGTGCGTTGGGCGGCCGCGGCTTTGATGCTCGGCTTCTCGGGCGCGATCGCGCTGTGGGCGTTCGAGTTGGGCAAGGATATCGCTGGCCTGGAGCGCGGCTCGGCCGAAGAGCTTGCTCGGCTGCGCAACGATGTGCAGCAACTTCGCGCCGATCGCGACCGCGCCACGGCGCTGGCACACACCGCGGACAGCCTGATCAAGGCCGAGCGCGCGGCCCAGGAGCAACTGGCGCAACAGGTCAAGCAGCTCGAAGCCACCAACCTCGCACTTCGTGCCGACCTGGGCTTCTTCGAGCGATTGTTGCCTACGGGCGGCCAGGACTTGGCGGTGCGCGCCATCCAGGTGCAGGCACACATGCCGGGTCGCCTGACCTACCAGTTGCTGGTGATGCAGAACCGCAAGGGCGCCCCGCCGTTCAGTGGTCGTTTCGAGTTCGCGTTGGCGGGTACGTTGGACGGCAAACCTTGGGCGTCGGGTGCCCCTCAGGGAGCCCAGTCGTTGCGCGTGGCGCCCTATGCCCGGGTCGAAGGCGAGATCGAGCATCCGCCGCAGGCCGTGGTAAAAACGGTACAAGTCAGGGTGCTGGACGACAGCGGCGAGGTGCGTGCCACGCAGATTGCGCGGCTGTGAGTGCCGGCCGCCACTCAGGAGTTCGAACCATGTGGAACCGCAAGAAGTTGCAGCCGTCGATCCGCTCGCTGCTGGGCGAGGGCTCGGCTCTACAGGGCACGATTCGCTTCCGCGAGGGCCTGCGCGTCGACGGCGAGGTCCACGGCGACGTGGTGGCCGATGCCGAACATCCGAGCATGCTGGTGATCAGCGAGAAAGCCCGGGTCCATGGCAAGGTGAAGGCTGCGCATGTGATCATCAACGGCGAGGTGCTCGGCCCGGTGGAGGCAACCGAACTGCTTGAACTTCAGCCCAACGCCCGGATCGTCGGAGATGTGCGCTATGCGGTGCTGGAAATGCACCCTGGGGCACTGATCGAAGGTGAGTTGCGCCCCTTGAAGTCAGCGGATCGGCCCGCACTCACATTGGCGGCATCCAACGACGTGTGAAGGTACCGCCGCGCTTGTCCGTTTCCAATTGACCTGACGGCCCGACGGAACCGTGCGCTGCCAGGAACGATCTCGAGAATCGACTGTTTATTCCTTTCGGAGTCCCCATGAACGCTGTAGCTGAAGCCCGCGCCGAATCCGCCCCCCTCGCCCCGCCGGCGCCGTTGATCTTCACCGACAGCGCGGCTTCGAAAGTGGCAGAGCTGGTGGCCGAAGAGGGCAACCCCGACCTAAAGCTGCGCGTGTTCGTCCAGGGTGGCGGCTGCTCGGGCTTCCAGTACGGTTTCACCTTCGATGAAGCCGTCAACGAGGACGACACGCAGATGACGAAGAACGGCGTCACCCTGCTGATCGACGCCATGAGCCTGCAGTACCTGGTGGGTGCCGAGATCGACTACAAGGACGATCTGCAAGGCGCGCAGTTCGTCATCAAGAACCCGAACGCCTCGACCACCTGCGGTTGCGGCTCCAGTTTCTCAGCCTGAGCACTTCGGCGCCCAGCGGGCGGCGTTCGGCGGCTACTATCGGGCAGGGTGAAGTGCACCGAGTCTCCGGGGACCGCGTGCGCCCGTGACCTCGGCCAGATTGCACGCCCGGCGCTCGACATGACAGTATGCCAGCCAGGCGAAGGCACAGGCCTCGACCTGCATGGCGGGCAGCCCCACTTGGTCGGTGGTCGTCAGCGCGACGCCGGGCAAGTGTGTGGACAGGCGGTTCATCAGGTCGCGGTTGAGTGCGCCGCCGCCACACACAAGAAGGTGGCGAGCTTGCGGTGCATGCGCATGGACCGCCTCGGCTGCAGCCCGGGCCGTGAGTTCCGCGAGGGTGGCTTGCACATCCTGGGGCCGCGCCGGCGCGCAGCACGACAGACGAGCGTCGAGCCATACCCCGTTGAACAGATCGCGCCCGGTGCTCTTGGGCGGCGGGCGTCGGAAATAGGGCTCGTCGAGCAATGCGCCGAGCAACGGCTGCTGAACGTGGCCACTGGCAGCCCACGCACCGTCGGCGTCGAAGGGTTGGCCGCACTGGCGCATGCACCAGTGGTCGAGCAGGACATTGCCGGGACCGCAGTCGAAACCCACCACTGAGGCATCGCCACGCAGCACGCTGAGGTTGGCCATGCCACCGACGTTGAGCACGACCACGGTCTGCCCCCGCCGCGCGAAGCGCGCCGCATGAAAGGCCGGCACCAGGGGCGCTCCCTGGCCGCCCGCAGCGACGTCGCGGCTGCGCAGGTCGCACACCACGTCGATGTCGGTCAGTTCGGCCAGCAGCGCGCCGTTGAGCAACTGCAGCGTATAGCCGGTGCCGTCGAATTCACCGGGGCGGTGGCGCACCGTCTGCCCATGTGCACCCAGTGCGCGAACCTGCTCGGGCACCAATGCCGCGGCAGACAGCAGCCGGGCAGTGGCTTGGGCGTAGACGCGGGAGAGCGCGCTGGCGGCGAGTGCTGCGCGGTGCAGTTCGTCTGGTCCCGGCGTGTTCAGCGCGAGCAATTCGTCGCACAGGTGCGGTGGCAGCGGCTCGTGGACATGCCCCAGCACCGCCATGGGCCCAGCGGCATCGAAGCGCACGGCCACGGCATCCACGCCGTCAAGTGACGTGCCTGACATCAGGCCCAGGTAGACCGGCCCTGACTGCTCCGCGGTGCAGCGGTCAATCGGTGGCGGTGTGGCCAACGACGGTTTCGGCAAGTTCGAGCCGCGCTTGCGCGGTGGCCGCGGCTTGCTGGAAGACCGGCCGCTGCACACCGTCGATCGTGAAGGTTTCGGCGGTGCGGGCCACCTTCATCGGGTCTTCGAAGCGGCCATTGACCCGGAACTCGAAGTGCAGGTGCGGCCCCGTGGCCCACCCCGTGGCACCCACCTGGCCGATGCGCTGGCCTTGCTCGACCGACTGGCCCTTGCGGACCTCGATCTTGCTGAGATGCGCGTACAGCGTGGTCTTGTTCTGCGCATGGCGCACGATGACCACGTTGCCATAGCCGTTCTGCCTGCCCGCGAAGTCGACGTGACCGTCGCCGACGGTGCGCACCGGCGTGCCCCTGGGCGCACCATAGTCGACTCCATTGTGTGCGCGCCAAGTCCTCAGGATCGGATGCATTCGCATCGCGAAGCCCGAGGTCACGCGCGAGAACTCCATTGGGCTGGCCAGGAACGCACGGCGCTTGCTTTGGCCATCCGGGCTGAAGTACGCGCCCCGTCCCGAGCGGGAATCCGTGAACCAAACGGCCCGATGGCTGCGACCGCCGTTGACGAACTCCGCGGCCAGCACACGACCCGTGCCTTCGTTCCAGTTGATGGGCTGGCCGTCTGCCGTGAGCGCTTCGAATACCACGCTGAAGGTGTCGCCCTTGCGAAGCTGCCGATGGAAGTCGATGTCGGTCGAAAAGATGTCGGCCATCTGAATGGCGATGCTGTCGGGCAGTTGGGCCTCGTCGGTGGCAGCGAAGAGCGAGCTGCGGATCGTGCCGCTGCCCAGCCGCACCTGGCCGACCAGTTCGTCCGTTTCGAGGCGGCTCACGAAACCGTGGTTGCCTCGCTCGATCACCAGCCGGGTGAAGTGAGTGAGCGTGCGCGCGCTGTCCAGTGCAGGATATCGGGCCACGAGGCGCAGCAGCGTTCCGTCGCCATTGGTCACGGCCTGCACCATCTTGCCCGTACGACCTTCGAGCAGCCGTCGTGCGTCACGATCGCCGCGGATGAACAGCGCCGCGTACGCATCGACCACCCCCAGCCGCCGCAACAGGCTGTCGGCGGTATCGCTGTCGCGGGTGAGGTCACTGCGCGCGAGCTCGAGGTTCTGCAGCGCCAATGCCTCGACCTGCGGCTGCACGCCCTCGGGCGCCAGCTCTTCCGTGACGAGGCGACGCGGAAGATTCGCGGCATCAGGCGCCAGCGGTGCAATGCCGAAGGCCGTGAGGGCGGAGCCACCCAGCAACACGCCCATGGCCAGAGCCACCTGACCGCGATGCCGATGCACGGCCGCCTGCACAGCGCCCAGGCGGGTACGGAGTTCGTCTTGGAAGGATCGAGAGGTCAATGCAATCAGGGTTCAAGTGCGGCAGGCATCGCGGCCGCTGGTCGAAGCACCGGAGCGGCCCACGGCTGCTCCTCTAGAATTCGCATCCGCCGCCGGGAGTCGTCATGGCCCCGGAAGCCGTCAGCGCCGCGCCGCGGGCGGCCCGGCAGTATAACAACCGCGCTGGCGCACTTCGTCTGGGATCGACCCGATCCCGCTCATCCATGTCCAAGCCCCTGACCACCGCCGAGTCGGCTCCCCATCCCGTCACCGACCGCACCCTGGAGGCGATGGCCATCACGCGCCGCGGATGCGAAGAGCTGATCCCGGAGGCCGACTGGCTGCGCAAGCTGGCACGCGCCGAGGCAACGGGCGCGCCGCTGCGCATCAAGCTGGGGCTCGACCCCACGGCCCCGGACATCCACATCGGCCACACCGTGGTGCTCAACAAGATGCGCCAGTTGCAGGACCTGGGGCATCAGGTGATCTTCCTGATCGGTGACTTCACGTCGATGATCGGGGACCCATCCGGCCGCAACAGCACCCGCCCGCCGCTCACGGCCGAGCAGATCCGGGCGAACGCCGAAACCTACTACAAGCAGGCCAGCCTCGTGCTGGATCCCGCGCGCACCGAGATCCGCTACAACAGCGAATGGAGTGACCCGCTGGGCGCGCGCGGCATGATCCAGCTGGCGGCCCGTTACACGGTGGCGCGGATGATGGAGCGCAACGACTTCCACGAACGCTACAGCGCGGGCACGCCCATCAGCGTGCACGAGTTCCTTTATCCACTGATGCAGGGCTACGACTCGGTGGCGCTGAAGGCCGATCTCGAGCTGGGCGGCACCGACCAGAAGTTCAACCTGCTGATGGGCCGGCACCTGCAGCAGGAGTACGGGCAGGAGCCGCAGTGCATCCTGACCATGCCCTTGCTCGAGGGGCTCGATGGCGTCGAGAAGATGTCCAAGAGCAAGAACAACTACGTGGCCATCACCGAGGCGCCCAACGACATGCTGGGCAAGCTGATGTCGATCAGCGACGAGCTCATGTGGCGCTACTACACGCTGCTGTCGGCCCGCAGCGAGCGCGAGATCGAGGCGCTGCGCAACGAAGTGGCTGCCGGCCGTAACCCCAAGGATGCCAAGGTGATGCTGGCCCAGGAGATCGTCACGCGCTTTCACAGTGCGGCGGCGGCCGAGGCGGCGCTGGCCGACTTCCACCACCGGGCCCGCGGCGGCATACCCGATGACCTGCCGCCGGTGTCTCTCGCCGGTGCGCCGCTGGGCATCGGTGCGCTGCTGAAGTCGGCCGGCCTGGCGCCCTCGACGAGCGAGGCCCTGCGCCTGGTGGAGCAGGCCGGTGTGCGCATCGACGGCGCGATGGTGTCGGACAAGGCACTGAAGATCGAAGCGGGCACCTACGTCGTTCAGGTCGGCAAGCGCAAGTTCGCACGGGTGACCTTGAGCTGAGCTTGCGCCGGCATAAGGCGCCGGTGCCGGTGCCCAAGCACGCGCGGTGAGAATCCTGGTCATGCGGGTCGCGTCCTATCTGAAGCTCTCGGTTGCAGTGGCACTGGCCACCATCGCGCTGAAAGCCGGTGCCTGGTGGCTCACGGGTTCGGTGGGGCTGCTGTCCGACGCCCTGGAGTCTCTGGTGAACCTGGCCGGCGCCGTGTTCGCACTGGCCATGGTGACCGTGGCGACGCAGCCACCGGACGATGATCATCCCTACGGGCATCACAAGGCGGAGTACTTCTCGTCCGGATTCGAAGGCACGCTGATCCTCGTGGCCGCGCTGGCCATCATGGTGGCGGCAGTGCAGCGGCTGCTGGCGCCGCAGCCTCTGGAATCGCTCGGGATCGGGTTGGCGCTCTCGATGGTCAGCTCGGCGATGAATGGTGTCCTGGCATGGGCGATGATGCGCAAGGCCCGCGAGCACCGCTCGGTGGCGCTGGAGGCCGATGCGCGCCACCTGTTCACCGATGTCTGGACGTCGGCCGGCGTGTTGGTCGGCCTGCTGGCCGTGCAGGCCACCGGGTGGCTTTGGCTGGACCCGGCCGTGGCCCTGGCCGTTGCAGCGAACATCGCGCGCGAGGGCTATCGATTGATCCGTCGATCAGTGGACGGGCTGATGGACCTGGCCGTCGAACCTGAGGTGCGCTCCCAGATCGAGCGCACGTTGGCCCAGTTCTCGCACCAGGCCATCCGTTTCGACCATGTGACCACGCGCAGGGCGGGACAGCGGCGCTTTGTCGACCTGCACATGCATCTGCCCTCGGGCTGGACCCTTGGGCGTGCCGCCGCCCTGCGGGGTTCGGTCGAGTTGGCGTTGATGAGCGCCGTGCCCGGGCTGCGGGCGACGATCCAATTGCTGCCCACCGATGTCGAGGCCCATCAGATGGATGTGGAGGATCCGCTGTGATGGCGCTGGTGCAGCGCGTGAGCCACGCCTGCGTGACGGTGGCCGGCCGGGAGACGGGACGCATCGGACCGGGCCTGCTGGTGCTGGTGTGCGCCGAGCCGGCCGATACCGACGCGCAGGCTCGCAAGCTGGTCGACAAGCTCCTGAAGCTTCGCATCTTCAGCGATGACGCGGGCAAGATGAACCGCAGCGTCGTCGACGTTGCCGGCGGCCTGCTGGTGATCAGCCAGTTCACGCTGGCAGCGGACACTTCGGGCGGGAACCGACCGAGCTTCACTGGCGCGGCGCCGGCGCCGCTGGGGCGCCGGCTCTACGAGCGGGTGCTCGAGCTGGCGCGCGAGGCCCACGCGCCGGTGGCCAGCGGCGAATTCGGGGCCGACATGCAGGTCGCGCTGGTCAACGACGGGCCGGTGACGATCCCGATGCGCATCCTGTGACGGTGCCAGGGGCTGCCCCGTGGCGCCGGGCCCGAGATCAGTCGGCGTACTGGCCGGCCGCCTTGATCGCGGGGCCCCATTTGCTGATCTCGGCCGCGACGAACTTCTTGTGCTCGGCAGGGGACAGGCGTGCATCGGTGACGATGACGGCGCCCAGCGCTTCCTGGCGCTTGATCAGTTCCGGATCCATGAGGGCCGCGCGGATGGCGGCGTTGAGCCTGTCGACCACTGCCTTGGGCGTTCCCTTGGGCGCATACAGCCCGTGCCAGATGGAGACGTTGAACCCCTTCAAGCCGGACTCATCCAGTGTCGGCAGCTTGGCCAGCGCGGGCGTGGACAACCGCTTGGTGGTGGTCACGGCATAGGCTCGAACCTTGCCGGCTTCGATCTGGGCCGTGGTATTGGTCGTTTGGTCGCACATGATGTCGACCTGACCGCCGAGCAGATCGTTCATGGCCGGACCCGTGCCCTTGTACGGTACCGTCGTCATGTCGACATTCACCTTCTGCTGGAACAGCAGGCCGCACAAGTGCGACGCCGCACCCAGCCCGGCGTTGGCCAGATTGATTTGGCCCTTGTTGGCCTTGATCCACTTCATCAGCTCATTGAAGGTGGTCGCGGGCAGCTTCGGGCGTGCGATGAGCGTCATGGGCACCTCGTTGATCAAGCCGAGGTACTCGAAGTCATTCAGCGTATCGAAGGGCAGCTTGCGATACAGCGCCGGCGAGGTGGCCATGCCGATGTGATGGAGCAGCAGCGTGTAGCCGTCGGGCGAGGCCTTGGCCACCTTGGCTGCACCCAGGGTACCGCCGGCGCCGCCGACGTTCTCGATGACAACCGGCTGGCCCAGCTTCTGGCGCAGCACTTCGCCCAGGTCGCGCGCCACCTTGTCCGTCGGGCCGCCGGCTGCGAAGGGCACCACGACGGTAACGGGCTTCTCCGGGTACTCTGCCAACGCCACGCTGGCCATGCCAGCAAACAGGGCAGCGATCAGCAGCACTTTCATCACTGTTTCCTCGGGAGCGTGGCCCAGCCCTGCCAGGCTGCCAGCGCCGATGCTAAGGCCCGTTCCCGCCGGGTCGCTGTCGGGAACTACCTAGGCCCATGGTTCGGCGCGGCAGGCAGGGCGGCCTCAGGCGCCGCCGCCTCGCGTCGTATCGCGCAGGGCTCGGCAGCCGGCCTGTTCAGTCGTACCGCCGCGCGTCCTCGATCACCTTGCCATCGTTGGGCAGGGTGCCGGTGGGCACCACCTCGACCTCGCCACGCAGTTTGGTCACGTCGCGGATGCTGCCGGCCAAGGCGGCGCCCAGGCCCTCGGGTGGACCATCGGCCTCGACCTGCAAGGTCATGTGGTCATTGGCCATCTCGCCGGTGATGACCAGCCGGGCGCGGCGTACCTCGGGATGACGCCGTGCCACCTCCGCCACCTGGCTGGGATGCACGAACATGCCGCGCACCTTGGCGGTCTGGTCGGCGCGGCCGAGCCAGCCGCGGATGCGGGTGTTGGTGCGCCCGGTCGGGCACATGCCAGGCATCAGGGCCGACAGGTCGCCGGTGCCGAAGCGCACCAGCGGGTAATCCGGGTTCAGCACAGTGACCACGACCTCGCCGACCTCGCCCGCGGGTACCGGATCGCCCGTGCCCGGTCGCACGATCTCGACGATCACCGCCTCGTCGAGCACGAGACCTTCGCGTGCCGTGGTTTCATAGGCGATCAGGCCGGCTTCGGCCGTGGCGTAGGACTGGTAGCCGTCGATGCCGCGCTCGCGCAGCCAGTCGCGCAGCGAGGGCGTGAAGGCCTCGCCGCCGACCATCGCCTTGGTCAGGCTGACGATGGGGGTGCCGGTCTCGGCAGCCTTCTCGACCAGGATCTTCAGGAAACTGGGCGTGCCGATATAGCCGTGGGGTCGCAGATCGGCCACCGCCTGCAATTGCAGCTCGGTGTTGCCGATGCCGCCGGCGAAGGTGGTGCACCCCACCGCGTGGGCACCGCTCTCCATCATCGAGCCTGCCGGGGTCAGGTGATAGCTGAAGCTGCAGTGCGCAAGATCGCCGGCGCGGAAGCCGGCCGAGTAGATGGCGCGCGCCATCCGCCAGTAGTCGCCAGCGGTGCCTTCGGGCTCGTAGATGGGCCCAGGCGACTGGAACACGCGGCGTGCGCCCTGCGGGCGCTGCAGGCCGCGCCAGCCGATGGCCGAGTACCCGCCGAAAGGATCCTGGGCGCGACGCGCCTTCTGCTGTTCCAGAAGTTCGTGCTTGCGCAGCACCGGCAGTTGTGCAAGGGCTGCTCGCGTGCTGATCGATGCAGCGTCCACGCCCGCGAGACGCTCGGCCATCGCACGGCTGGCGCGTTGCGCATGCGCGACCTGTCCGGGCAGCGCCGCCATCAATGTTCGTTCGCGCTCGGCGGGGTCGCGGGTTTCCAGATCGTCGTAGTAAGCGGTCATCGCTCTTCCTCGGTCCAGCGCGCCAGCCTGCGGCGGACCTCATCGGTGAACTTGCGGATATCAGGGCTGCCGGCCAGCGCATACCGGTCCCACTCGGGGGCGCCGCGCGTCGGGCGTCGGGCGAGCCGGGCGTCGATCGCGCCGTCGCCCAGCGCCAGTGCGATCACCGCGGAGCCCTTGAGCTCGAAGCCGTCTGCGCGCTCGGTCAGCGCGCGCAGGTCGCGCAGGCTGCGCTTGAGCTGCACCAGGGCCTCAGCCGGCTTGAAGGGCGGCAACGCAAAGAACTCGTCGCTCATGCCATCTCCAAAGTGAGCGTACGCCTCATGCCAGCCAACGCTTGCGGCGCTTGTAGCTCTTCACGTCGCGGAAGCTCTTGCGGTCGCCGCCACCCATGCCGAGGTAGAACTCCTTGACGTCCTCGTTCTCGCGCAGCGCGTGGGCCTCGCCGTCCATGACGACGCGGCCGTTCTCGAGGATGTAGCCGTAGTCGGCGTAGCGCAGCGCCATGTTGGTGTTCTGCTCGGCCAGCAGGAAGGTCACGCGCTCCTTGGTGTTCAAGTCCTTCACGATCTCGAACACCTCCTCGACGATCTGCGGCGCCAGGCCCATGCTGGGTTCGTCCAGCAGCACCATCTTCGGGTTGGCCATCAGCGCGCGGCCGATGGCGCACATCTGCTGCTCGCCGCCCGAGGTGTAGGCCGCCTGGCTGGTGCGGCGGGTCTTCAGGCGCGGGAAGTAGGCGTAGACCTTCTCCAGCGTCTGGGCCACCGCGGCCTTGCCGTCACGGCGCGTGTAGGCGCCGGTGAGCAGGTTCTCCTCGATGGTGAGGTGGGCGAAGCAGTGGCGGCCCTCCATCACCTGGATCACGCCCCGGTCGACCATCTGCGCGGTGCTGAGCTTCTCGATGCGCTCGCCACGCAGCTCGATCGAGCCCTTGGTGACCTCGCCGCGTTCGCCCGCCAGCAGGTTGCTGACCGCGCGCAGCGTGGTGGTCTTGCCCGCGCCGTTGCCGCCCAGCAGCGCGACGATGCTGCTCTCGGCCACCTGCAGCGAGACGCCCTTGAGCACCAGGATCACGTGGTTGTAGATGACCTCGATGCCGTTGACGTTGAGGATGATGTTGCTCATCGCATGCCTCGATGGAACCAAGGGGGCGCCGCGGACCCGGCTGGGCCGGGTCGCTGGCGGCGCCCCCTTGTGAGGGAGGCGACCACCAGGCCGCTTCGCGGGTGGGTCAGCTCTGGCACTCCTGCGGCGTGCGCGGGGTGATCTTCTTCTCGGCGGCGTACTTGGCCGCCGTGGCCTTGACCATCGGCTTGATGATCGACTCGTCAGCCTGGTACCAGTCGGAGGTGAAGCTCCACTTCGCGCCGTCCCAGGTGTGGATGCGCGCCCAGGCCGGCCCCATGTGGTCGGCGCAGGTGGTGGACACCGGGCGCATCACCTCGCCGAAGCCCAGCGCTTCGAGCTTCTTCTGGTCCAGCGACAGGTTCTCCAGGCCCCAGCGCGCCTGCTCGGAGCTGATCCACTTGCCCTTGCCGAAGCGCTCCTGCGCGCGCCGCACGCCCTCGACGGCGAGCATCGCGCTCATCGCGCCGCGCATGTAGAGCACCGAGCCGACCTCTTCCTTCGGTCCCGTGCCCTGGCCCTTGGCGTGCACCAGGTCGAGGATGTCCTTGGTCACCTTGGCATTCGGGTGCGCGCCATGCTGCATGGCCAGGCCGTTGTAGCCCTTGGCGCCGGCGCCCACGTCCTTGACGTCGGGCTCGGCGGCCGACCACCAGACGCCGTACATCTTCTCGCGCGGGTAGCCGGTGGCGATGGCCTCCTTGAGGGCCACCGAGTTCATCACACCCCAGCCCCACAGCAGCACGTAGTCGGGGCGGGCCTGGCGGATCTGCAGCCAGGTGGCCTTCTGCTCGACGCCCGGCGCGGTGACCGGCAGCAGCTGCAGGTCGAAGCCATGCGCCTTGCTGCGTTCCTGCAGCAGCGGGATCGGCTCCTTGCCGTAGGGGCTGTCGTGGTAGACCAGCGTGACCTTCTTGCCCTTGAGCTTGTCGAAGCCGCCTTCCTTCTTGGCGATGTGCTGCACCAGCACGTCGGCGCCCACCCAGTAGGTGCCGGCCAGCGGGAAGTTCCAGCCGAAGACCAGGCCGTCCTGCGATTCGCTGCGGCCGTAGCCGGCGGTGATCAGCGGGATCTTGTCGATCGGCGCCTTGTCGGTCAGCGCGAAGGTGATGCCGGTGGACAGCGGCTGGAACATCGTCGCGCCGCCGTGCTTGCCCTTGAGGCGCTCGTAGCACTCGACGCCGCGTGCGGTGTCGTAGCCGGTTTCGCATTCCTCGTAGATGATCTTCACGCCGTTGATGCCACCCTTGGCGTTCACCAGCTTCAGGTAGTCGGCATAGCCGTTGGCCCAGGGCGCGCCGTTCGGGCCGTAGGCACCGGTGCGGTAGGGCAGGCCCGGGATGAACTGCTCCTTCGCCTGGGCGAAGGCGGGAGTGGCGCCGAACAGGGCGGCACCGGCGGCCACGGCCGCGACGGCCGCAACAAGGGACTTGAGTTTCATGTCTGCCTCCAGAGGGTGGGGAAGGAGCACGCTGAGGTGCCGGGGGAACGTGGTGGTTGGAATCAACGGTCTGTGCCGTCTGCGGGTGAACGGGCAGGGCGCGGCGTCAGTGCGGGAAGGGCCACAGGCGCAGCTTCTCCTTGCCGATGGACCACAGGCGCGCCAGGCCATGCGGTTCGACGATGAGGAAGAAGACGATCAGCGCGCCGAAGATCATGAAGACGATGTGCGAGACGGTGGCGGTGTCGATCGGGATGCCGACCATCGCGCCCAGGGCCGGCAGCAGCTGGTCCAGCAGGATCGGCAGCATCACGATGAAGGCCGCGCCGAAGAAGCTGCCCATCACCGAGCCGAGCCCGCCGATGATGATCATGAACAGCAGGTCGAACGAGCGGTTGATGTTGAAGGCCGCCGGCTCCCAGGAGCCCAGGTAGACGAAGGCCCACAGCGCGCCGGCCACGCCGATGATGAAGGAGCTGACCGCGAACGCGGTGAGCTTGGCGTAGACCGGACGGATGCCGATCACCGCCGCGGCCACGTCCATGTCGCGCATGGCCATCCAGGCGCGGCCGATGTGGCCGCGCACCAGGTTCTTCACCAGCAGCGCGAAGACCGCCACCACCGTCAGGCAGAACAGGTACTTCTGCATCGGCGTCACCACCGGCAGCCCGAACACGTTGAGCGCGGACACCGACACCGAGCCCGAGGGCGAGTTGTTGGTGAACCAGTTGATGCGCAGGAAGGCCCAGTCGACGAAGAACTGCGCCGCCAGCGTGGCCACCGCCAGGTACAGGCCCTTGATGCGCAGCGAGGGAATGCCGAACACCACGCCGACCAGGGTGGCGAACACGCCGCCCAGCAGCACCGCCAGCAGCATCGGCATGCCGTCCACGCGCACGAAGAAGTTGTAGGCCGCGTAGGCGCCCACCGCCATGAAGGCGCCCGCACCCAGCGAGATCTGCCCGCAGTAGCCCACCAGCACGTTCAGCCCCAGCGCGGCCAGCGACAGGATCAGGAACGGGATCAGGATGGCGCGCAGCAGGTACTCATCGGCCATCATCGGCACGCCGATGAAGGCGACGGCCAGCAGCAGGGCGATGGCCCAGCGGTCCTGCAGGATCGGGAAGATCTGCTGGTCGGCCCGGTAGCTGGTCTTGAACTGGCCGTTCTCGCGGTAGAGCATGGTTGTTCTCCTGGTGGCTCAGACGCGATCGATGATCTTCTCGCCGAACAGCCCCTGCGGGCGCACCAGCAGGAACACCAGCGCCAGCACGTAGCCGAACCAGATCTCGATGCCGCCGCCGAACATCGGCCCGATGAAGACCTCGGACAGCTTCTCGCCGACACCGATGATCAGCCCGCCGAGGATGGCGCCGGGCACGCTGGTGAGTCCGCCCAGGATGACCACCGGCAGCGCCTTCAGCGCCACCAGCGACAGCGAGAACTGCACGCCCAGCTTGCTGCCCCAGATGATGCCGGCCACCAGGGCCACGAAGCCGGCCACCGACCACACGATGACCCAGATACGGTTGAGCGGGATGCCGATGGACTGCGCGGCCTGGTGGTCGTCGGCCACCGCGCGCAGCGCGCGCCCGGTGGCCGTCTTCTGGAAGAACAGCGACAGCAGGGCGACCAGCGCGGCGGCGATCACCGCGGCGTAGAGGTCTTCCTTGTTGATCAGCACCCCGCCCTGGAAGGTGCTCTCGAACAGGAAGATCGGGTCCTTGGGCAGGCCGACGTCGATCTTGTAGATGTCGCTGCCGAACAGCGTCTGGCCGAAGCCGTCCAGGAAGTAGGTGATGCCCAGCGTGGCCATCAGCAGCGTGATGCCCTCCTGGTTGACCAGCCGCCCGAGCACCAGCCGCTCGATCACCCAGGCCACCGCAATCATCACCAGCATCGCCGCGCCGAAGGCCAGCAGGTTGGCCAGCAGCTTGCTGTCGAAGCCCAGCAGCTTCGGGAACCACTCGGAAAAGCGCGCCATCGCCAGCGCGGCGAACAGCACCATCGCGCCCTGGGCGAAGTTGAAGACGCCCGAGGCCTTGAAGATCAGCACGAAGCCCAGCGCGATCAGCGAATACAGCATGCCGGCCATCAGGCCGCCGAACAGCGTTTCGAGGAAGAATCCCATGGTGCCGGCCCCTCAGTGGCTGGTGCCGAGGTACGCGCTGATCACGTCCTCGTTGTTGCGCACCTCGTCGGGGGTGCCGTCGCCGATCTTCTTGCCGTAGTCCAGCACGACCACGCGGTCGGAGATGTCCATCACCACGCCCATGTCGTGCTCGATCAGCACGATGGTGGTGCCGAACTCCTCGTTGACGTCCAGCACGAAGCGGCACATGTCCTGCTTCTCCTCGACGTTCATGCCGGCCATCGGCTCGTCCAGCAGCAGCACCTGCGGCTCCATGGCCAGCGCGCGGCCGAGGTCGACCCGCTTCTGCAGGCCGTAGGGCAGCCGCCCCACCGGCGTCTTGCGATGGGCCTGGATCTCGAGGAAGTCGATGATGTGCTCGACGAATTCGCGGTGGACCGTCTCCTCGCGCTCGGCCGGCCCCAGCCGCAAGGCCTGCTGGAAGATGTTGCATTTCATCTTCATGTTGCGGCCGGTCATGATGTTGTCGATCACGCTCATGCCCTTGAACAGCGCCAGGTTCTGGAACGTGCGCGCCACGCCCATCTCGGCCACCTGGCGCGAGTTCATGTGGCTGAAGGTCTGGCCGCGGAAGGTGATCGAGCCCTGCTGGGGCGTGTAGACACCGTTGATGCAGTTGAGCATCGAGCTCTTGCCGGCGCCGTTGGGCCCGATGATGGCGCGAACCTCATGCTCGCGCACGTTGAAGCTGATGTCGGTGAGCGCCTTGACGCCGCCGAAGGCCAGCGAGATGTTCTGGATATCGAGGATCACGTCCCCGGTCTGTCGCGCGGCCATCAGGCAGCCCTCTTCATCGCGGGAAACGTCTTCACGTCGCTGATCTTCAGCGTGGCCGACACGCTGCCGCTGCGGCCGTCCTCGAACTTCACCGCGGTCTCGATGTACTGCTCGCTCTTGCCGCCATACAGCGCGTCCACCAGCACCTGGTACTTGTCGTTGATGAAGCCGCGCTTGACCTTGCGGGTGCGCGTCATCTCGCCGTCGTCGGCGTCGAGTTCCTTGTGCAGCACCAGGAAGCGGCTGATCTGGCTGCCGGCCAGCTTGTCGTCGGCGGCGAGGTCGGCGTTGACCTTCTCGACGCACTCGCGGATCTGCTCCAGCACCTGGGGCTTGGTGGCCAGGTCGGTGTAGCCGGCGTAGGGCAGGTTGCGCCGCTCGGCCCAGTTGCCCACCGCCTCGTAGTCGATGTTGATGAAGGCGCAGACGCGGTCGCGGCGGTCGCCGAAGGCCACCGCCTCCTTGATCTGCGGGAAGAACTTCAGCTTGTTCTCCACGTACTTGGGCGCGAACATCGCGCCGTCGCTGGGGCCGCCGACGATGCGGCCGACGTCCTTGGCGCGGTCGATGATCTTCAGCTGGCCGCTGGCGTCCAGGAAGCCGGCGTCGCCGGTGTGGTACCAGCCGTCCTCGGTCAGCACCTCGGCGGTGGCCGCCGGGTTCTTGTAGTACTCCTTCAGCAGCCCCGGGCTGCGGACCAGGATCTCGCCGGAATCCGCCAGCTTGATCTCGACGCCGTCGATCGGCACGCCCACGGTGTCGGCACGCACCGCATGGTCGGGCTGCAGGCAGACGAAGACCGCGGTTTCGGTCGAGCCGTACAGCTGCTTCAGGTTGATGCCGATCGAGCGGTAGAAGGTGAACAGGTCGGGGCCGATGGCCTCGCCGGCGGTGTAGGCCACCCGCACGCGCGAGAAGCCCAAGGTATTGCGCAGCGGCCCGTAGATGAACAGGTTGCCCAGTTGCCACTTCAGCCGGTCGACCAGCGACACCGGCTGGCCGTCCATGCGCGCCGGGCCCACGCGCCGTGCCACCGCCATGCAGGTGTGGAAGAGCCAGCGCTTCAGGCGCGAGGCGTCCTCCATGCGGATCATCACGCTGGTCAGCAGGCCCTCGAAGATGCGCGGCGGCGCGAAGTAGTAGGTGGGCCCCACTTCCTTCAGGTCGATGGTGACGGTGGCCGCGGATTCGGGGCAGTTCACCACGTAGCCGCAGGCCAGCCACTGCGCGTAGCTGAAGATGTTCTGGCCGATCCAGGCCGGCGGCAGGTAGGCCAGCACCTCCTCGCTCTCGGTCAGCTGGTCGAAGGTCTTGCCGGCGTTGGCGCGGTCCAGCAGCGTGAAGTGGGTGTGCACCACGCCCTTGGGGTGGCCGGTGGTGCCGCTGGTGAAGAACATCGCCGCCACGTCCTGCGGCGTCCCGGTCGCCACCGCCGCTTCGAAGAGCTTGGGCTCGCGCTGGTGGCGCGCCTTCCCGGCCTCGATCAGCGCGTCCACCGCGGCCAGGCCCGGCTCGTCGTACTTGCGCAGGCCGCGCGGGTCGTCGTACCAGATGCGCGTGAGCTGCGGGCACTGGCCGCGGATCTCCAGCAGCTTGTCCACCTGCTCCTGGTCCTCGACGATCGCGAAGGCCACCTCGGCGTTGTTGATCGGGTAGACGAACTCGGTGGCCACCGCGTCCTGGTACAGCGGCACCGGGATCGCGCCCAGCGCCTGCACCGCCAGCATCGCGGCATACAGACGCGGGCGGTTCTCGCCGATGATGACCACGTGCGCGCCGCGCTCCAGCCCGGCATCGGCCAGGCCGCAGGCCAGGTGGCGCACCTGTGTGGCCAGCTCGACCCAGGTCAGGGTCTGCCAGATGCCGTAGATCTTCTCGCGCAGCGCCGGCGCATGCGGGCGCTGCCGGGCGTGCTCCAGCATCAGACGCGGAAAGGTCGTTTGCACCACGGCTCCTTCGCAGGCTTGGCTCGACACCGGATCGAGTCCATCGTTAGATGCGAATACTAGAAGTTGGTTTGACGTCCGGATGTCGGTTGGACGACAATCCTAGGGTCCCACCCAAGCGGACTTTCCCGTGGTCGCTGCATGACGTCGCCGCCCCTTGCCTCCCGCCTGCGCGAGCGCGCCCGGCCGGCCAGCGCCGCCGAGCTGGCCTCCATCCCCTGGCTGCGGGTGCTGTCCGAGGCCGACCGCCGGCGTGCCACCGCGGCGCTGGTGGTGGCCACCGCCGAGCCCGGCGACCTGGTGTGCCGGCATGGGCGGCCGCCCACCTTCTGGTTTGGCGTCGTCGAGGGCATGCTGAAGATGAGCAACGACAGCCGCGGCGGCGCCCACATCACCTACACCGGCATTCCGCCGGGTGCCTGGTTCGGCGAGGGCACGCTGCTCAAGCGCGAGAACTACCGATACCACATCGAGGCCTTGCGCAAGAGCGTGGTCGCCGGGCTGCCGGTGGACGAGTTCACCAGCCTGCTCGACAGCAGCATCCCGTTCAACCGCTTCGTGATGAACCAGCTCAACGAGCGGCTGGGCCAGTTCATCGCCGCGCGCGAGATCGACCGCGAGAACCATCCCGACGTGCGCGTGGCGCGCAACCTGGCCGCGCTGTTCCACCCGGTGCTCTATCCCGGCGTGGGCGAGCTGCTGCGCATCACCCAGCAGGAGCTGGCCTACCTGGTGGGGCTGTCGCGCCAGCGCACCAACGAGGCCCTGAGTGCGCTTCGTTCGCGGGGGCTCATACGCGTGGACTACGGTGGCGTGCGCGTGCTCGACCTGGACGGGCTGCGCCGCTACGACAACGAGGCTGGCACAAACGAAACAGACCGGGCGGGGCGATGAAGCGGTGCTGATACGGGCGGGGCCGACCATGACGGCACACACCCTGAAGGAGCCCGCCATGAACCGCACCATCCGCCTTGCCGCCGCCGCTGCCGCCCTGCTGGCCACGGGCCTGGCACAGGCGCAGGATCCTGTGCGCTCCAGCTTCGAGCGCATGCTCGACCACACCGCATGCACCTGCGTGGCCGCCGTGCCCGCCCAAGCCTCCGCAGCCCACGACCCGCTGCTGGCCGCGATGGTGCTGCCGCTGCGCGAGGGCATGCCCGCATTGGCCGTGAACTGGGCCCGCCAGGACGCTGCCGGTGCATCCTTCGAGCGCATGCTGGCGCATGTGGCCAGCACCCACCGCCCTTTGGTGCCGCAGCCTGCCATGGACGACCCGCTGGTCCTGGCGCTGGTCGAGCCCTTGCGCGAGTCGCTGATCGCCGAAGCGCGCGCGCAGCGCACCCGGGTGGCCTCAGCCGAACGCTGAAGCTGCGCTCCCACGCCGCGCTGCATGCGGCGTGGCCCGCAGGGGATCAGGTCACGGGCTCGTCGGTGTTCAGGCAACCGCCCGTCACATGGCCCACAGGCACGTGATCGGCGGCGCTCTGCACATGGCGGCTCTGGTCGTCGAAGAAGAAGTCGGGCTCGAACTCGCGCAGGAACTCGCCCTTGGGCAGCCCGCCCAGGAACATGGCTTCATCCACCGCAATGTTCCAGCTCATCAGCGTCTGGATGGCGCGTTCGTGCGCCGGTGCGCCGCGCGCCGTGACCAGGGCGGTGCGGATGCGCATGCTGGGCGCGCCACTGTGCTGGAGGCGGTGCAGGGCCGACAGAAAGGGCTTGAACGGACCGGGGGGCAATGGCAGCAGGGCCTTTTCTTGCTCGTGTGCCTGGAAAGCATCGAGCCCTGCAGACTGGAACACCTGCTCGGCCTCGTCAGAGAACAGTACGGCATCTCCGTCAAAGGCAATGCGCACCTCGTGCGGATGCGCCACACTGGCCTGTACCGACTGGGTGGCCACCCGTGCCGCTGGGTAACCCATGGCCAGGGCCTCGCTCACGTCGGTGGCATTGGCCGAGAGGAACAAGTGCGCGCCCAGGGGGCGCAGGTAGCGAAAAGGTGCCGCTCCTTGCGTGAACACGCCGCGCTGCACGCTGGCCAGACCGTGCGCACGGGCCGAGCGGAATACGCGCATGCCGCTGGCCGGGTCATTGCGCGAGAGCACCACCACCTCCACGCGTTGCTGGCCGGGCTCGTTGAAGGCCAGTAGCTTCTTGACCAGCGAGAACGCCACGCCCGGCGGCGCCGGTACATCGAGGCGTTCGAGTTGCAGTTGCATGTAGGCCTGCGCGTTGCCCTGGTCGAACAGACGGTTTTCCTCCTCGAAGTCGAACAGGGCGCGCGACGAAATCGCCACCACTAGCTTGTCGTCCATTGTTACGGCCATTGCGGATCTCCGTAAGGGGCTTCACTGTGTGCTCGCGCTATGTGCAGCGCACGAAATGGCGCGGCCCAGGCCAGCGGCCACCGCGCAAGGGCCGCCCCGCCGCGCTGGTGGCGTCCCCCCTCCCGCATCGCGCAGCGGGGCGAGAGAGGGGGGAAGGAGCGAAGCGACACAGGGGGGCGTGCCTTATTTCATGAACTGGTTGAGCTGGATGATGGGCAGCAGCACGGCCAGCACGATCAGCATCACGACCACGCCCATGGTGACGATGAGCAGGGGCTCGAGGATGGTAGCCAGCTGCATGGAGCGCCGCTGCACTTCGGCTGAAAGCTGAGTAGCCGCTCGCTGCAGCATCACGGGCAACTGGCCTGTCTGTTCGCCCAGGCGCGCAAACATGGGCAGCAGACTGGGGAATTTGCGCTTCTGGGCCAGGGCCGAGGCCAGGGGCGCGCCCTCGCGCACCAGCACCAAGGCATCCAGGGCGTCGGCGCGCAAGGCGCGGTTGTGCAGGGTTTCAGCGGCAGCTTGCAAGGCTTTGAGGATGGGCACGCCCGCCCCTGCCAGCATGGCGAGCGTGCTGGCGAAGCGGGCCGCGTTGTAGCCCCGCGCCAGTCGCCCCACCACCGGGACATTGAGCCAGGCCGCATCGAATTTTTCACGAAAAGCCTCAATAGACAAGGACCAGCGGGCGCCAATAGCTATTAAAACAAGAGCAATCAACATCCACGCGCCGTAGGTGCGTACAAAGCTGCTGATGGCCAGCATGGCCACGGTGAGAAAGGGTAATGCGCGTTTGCTGCCCGCAAAGACGCTGGCCACCTGGGGCACGACGTAACTGACCAGAAACAGCACGATGGCGATGGCCACCAGCGTGACGATGGCCGGGTACAGCGCGGCGCCCACC
>JABWBN010000237.1 GCA_013360485.1 Burkholderiaceae bacterium
TCGCCGCGCGCGGCCGCCAAGCCGGCAGCCGGCGAGGCCTTCGATGCCGTTCTTGCCGAGATGACCCAGCGTGGGCGCCGCACCCGTGCCGCTGCGAAGCCGGCTGCACGCAAGGGCCGTACGACGAGCGCCACCAAGGCTACCAAGGCCACCAAGGCCGAAGCGGCTCAGGCCTGAGCGGCCGGGCGCCTGAGCTAAAGCGGCTGGAAGCCGCTCTTGCGGATGATGTCGGCCCAGGCGCGGGTGTAGGCGCGCTCGCGCTGGCCGAGTTGTTCGGCGGTCATGAACTCCACCGCCAGGCCCATGGCGGTGAGGCGCTCCTTGACCTCGCGCTGGGCCAGCACCTTGGCCAGGGCCTGGGCAAAGGCGTCGAGTGCGGCCCGCGGCGTTCCCGCAGGGGCGAAGAAGCCGTAGTACGGCAGCTCCTCGAATCCCGGCACGCCCAGTTCGGCCAGCGTCTGCACCTCGGGCATCACGGCCTGGCGCTGGGTGCCGCCCACCGCCACCACGCGCAGGCGTCCGCTGCGGTGGTTCTCGATGAAGTCGGGGATCGAACCCACGCCGGCGGCGATCTGGTTGCCCAGCATGTCGCCCATCATGGGTGCGCTGCCGCGGTAGGGCGCACTCACCAGGTCGAGCTTGAACTTCTCGCCCAGCAGCTTGACGAGGAACTCCGGGGTCGAGGCTGGCGCCGGTATGCCCACCACGCCCTTGCCCTGGCCCTGGGTGCGGACCCAGGCCACGTAGTCGGGCAGGTTGCGCGCCGGCGTGCCGGGCGAGACCGCCAGCGCGTTGACGAAGCTGGCAAACCCCGCCACCGGCGCGAAGTCGCGAGCCGGGTCGAATCCCGGATTCTTGGACACCAGCGGCAGCACCGAGACGGTATGGTCGTGGCTGATGAACACGGTGTTGCCGTCGGCCGGCGCCGCCTTCAGTGCCTGTGCGGCGAGCTGGCCGCCGGCGCCTGGCTTGTTCTCGACGATGACCGTGGCGCCGAGCTCGTCCTTGAGCTTTTCGGCCAGCGTGCGGGCGATGGCGTCGGTGCCACCACCGGCGGGGAACCCGACCAGGATCTTGACGGTGCGGCTCTGGGCGAGTGCGGCACCGCCGCTGGCGGCCAGGCAGGCTGCAGCGATGGTGCCGACGACGAGGCGACGCAGCGGTTGTGTCATTTCGGGCTCCTCCGTGTTCGGGGCGGTTCGGACCGGCCTGCAATCCGCACGGCATGATGCGCGCGCTGGCGCCGGCAACGGCGCTTATACACCGCCGCGGGCTATGGCTGGACATGCAGCGGCGCGATCTTAGTGTTTCTTAACCATGGCGGTGTATGGTGCGGCGCCAGAAGGAGGGCGTCCGATGACGCGTATCGAACAGTGGCGACTGCGACCCGCGGCGCGGCACACCCTGTCGAGGGTGGTGCATGGGGCGATGTCGTGGCTGGTGACCGTGCCCGCTCTGGTGTCGGCGCAGGCGGTGTATGACGTGAACACGCAAGTGCTCACGGTGCCAGTGGTCGACGTGGCCGGCCAACCGTACCGCGATGTCAAGCTGAGGCTGGACCCGGACGGCCGGGTGAGCCTCCTGTCGCTGGTGGGCCCGCCGGGTGCACCCGCGCCCGAGTTGACCAGCCGCGCGGCAGCGGCCACCGCCACCGCTCAAGGCAGCGGCAATGCCTGCACCGCGGTGCGGCCGTTCTACTGGGAGATCGGTGATCGCGCCCAGAAGCTGGCCGGTGGTTCGGTCGATTCGGCCGTGAGCCTCGTCACCTACGAAGCTGCAACGCCCATGAGCATCGCCTCGGCATCGAAGTGGATCTATGCCGCCTATGTGGCCGAGCGCCGCGGCGGCAATCTGACGATCGAGGATATCCAGTTCCTGAACTTCCGCAGCGGCTACGACAACATGAGCTTCGGCGGCTGCGACACGCGCGACACCGTCGCTTCCTGCGTGGCGCGCAACAGCAATGGCGTGCGCACGCCGGCCGATGTCGACCGGTTTTACTACAACGGCGGCCACATGCAGAAGCATGCGAGCCTGCCCGCGCCCGGCATGGGCCTGGGTGCTCTGGATAATGCAGGCCTGGCCGCTGAAGTGCGGCGCGTGCTGGGCACCGACATCAATCTGCTCTACACGCAGCCGCAGCTGGCCGGCGGCATCACCACCACGGCGCGCGACTACGCCACCTTCCTGCGCAAGCTGCTGGCCGGTCAACTGAAGATGTCGACCTGGCTGGGCACCAGTGCGGTATGCACCAACCCCACCATGTGCACCAGTGCGGTCTACGCCCCGTTGCCCGCATCGCTGAGCTGGCACTACTCGGTGGGCCACTGGATCGAGGACGATCCGCAGGCCGATGGTGCCTTCAGCAGTCCTGGCGCATTCGGCTTCTACCCGTGGATCGACGCGACGCGCAGCTACTACGGGGTGCTGGCACGGGTCGACTTCGGCGGCGCGGTGACCGATTCGATTGGCTGCGGCGCATTGATCCGCCGCGCCTGGATGACCGGCGTCGTCCAATGACGACGGCCCGGCCCGCTACCTCAGCAGCGTGTGCTGCATGAACAGCACAGTGGCCCAGAACTGGTAGTCCTGGTTGTCCTGGCGCGCGAAGCCGTGCCCTTCGTTGTCGGCGCGCAGGTACCACACGGCGGTGCCGTTGGCGCGCACGCGCGCCACGATCTGCTCGGCCTCGGTGTAGGGCACGCGCGGGTCGTTGCGGCCCTGCACCACCATCAGGGGCCGCGTGATGCGGTGGGCCTGGGTCAGCGGCGAGATGCGGTCGAGGAACTCGGCCATGCCGGGCTCGCGCTCGTCGCCGTATTCGACGCGGCGCAGGTCACGGCGGTAGCTCTCGGTGTTCTTCAGGAAGGTCAGGAAGTGCGAGATGCCGACGACGTCGATCGCGCCGACGATGCGCTCGGGATAGCGCGCCGCCACCGCGAGCGCCATGTAGCCGCCGTAGGAGCCGCCGCTGACCAGCACGCGTGCCGGATCGAGTTGCGGCTGGGTGGCGATCCAGTCCAGCAGGGCACCGATGTCCCGGACGGCATCCTCGCGCAGCCGCCCGTTGTCCAGGGTCAGGAAGCGCTTGCCGAAACCCGACGATCCACGCACGTTGGGCTGCACGATGGCCACCCCCAGCTCCTGCGCGTAGTACTGGGTGCGGCCCAGGAATCCGACCGAAGCCTGGGCCTCGGGCCCGCCATGGATGTGGACCAGCACCGGTCGCCGGCCGGTGTGACGCGGGGGCGGCATGGTGAGCAGGCCGGAAATTTCCAGTCCATCGAAGCTCTTCCAGCGCACCACCTGCTGTTCGGTGAAGCTGGCGGTGTCCAATCCCGCGGGCACCAACGGCTGGGTCCAGGCCTGGGCCGCGCGGCCCGGCGCCGCCGACCAGACTTGGCTCGGCGCGCGGGCGTGGGTCACCACCAGCGCGAGCTCGCCGCTGGCGCGATGGTGGCGCGGCGCGGCAAGACTCCCGGCGGGTAGGTCAGGGGCCGGCAATGGCGCCAGTGTGGCCGTGCTGTAGCGACGTAATTCGCGCCGGCCGGCCACATTGGCCAGCGCCACCACCTCACGGCCGTCGTGCGAGAGGCTGGCTTCGGTGATGTCCCATGGGGTGTCGTGGCTGATGCGCTCCAGCCGGCCGTCGGCGATCGCCAGGCGCGCCAGTTCGCGAAACTCGCCGTGGCGGTCGGTCAGCAGGTACAGGTAGCGGCCGTCCGCACTGAAGTCCAGCGGCGCATGCGTGGCCTGCATGGGTGCGGGGTCGGCGGCGGCGGGCAGCACGCGGCGCCGCTCGCCGCTGGACAGATCGAGCAGCCAGATCTCCGATGCATTGGCCGAGCGGTAGCGCCCCAGCGCGAGCCAGCGATCGTCGCGCGAGGTGCGCGTGGCATACCAGCCCGACCCGGGAAGGACGGCCAGGCGCCGCCGCCGGTCGGGATGCAGCGGGTCGAGCAGCCACAGCGTGGTGTTGACTTGTGCACGGCTGCCGCCGTCAGCGGTGCGGTCCAGCGGCACGCTCGCGTGGATGAGTTCGCTGCGCGTGTTCAGCCAGGCGAGCAGGGCATGGCGCTCGTCGGGTGCGGTCAGTGCCACCGGCTCGACGCCGGGTGCATCCAGGCGATACAGCTGCGTGACCTCGGAGCCGCCAGCGGCACGCTCGAAGACCACATAACGCCCGCCCAGCGGCTCGTAGCGGGCCCGGGTGACAGGGTCGGCGCCATGGGTCATGCGCTGCAGACCGCCCAGCGGGCTCAGCAGCCGGTACAGCTGTGTAGTGGCCGCGCCGGGGGCGCGGTGGGACACGAGCATCTCGCGCTTCGTCGGATGCCAGTCCACCAGGGCGTGGCCACGCAGATCGGTATAGGGCGCCGCCTGCCGAACCAGAGAAAGCGGTACGGGCGGCACCCCTTCGACGTGCAGGCCAGCCGGAACCCCTTTGAGGGTTGGGGCGGTGCCAACGGGCGCCGTTGCGCTCTGGCAGCCGGCAAAACCCACGGCCGCAGCCAGGGTGGCCGCCACGACCCAGGCGCCGCGCATGAGATCGCGGACCCCGGGGACGATCAGTTGCTGGTGGCCCCGACGACGTTGCCCAGGCTGTGGATCGTGGTGTCCTGTTTGAAGCTCGCGTTGCCCACCGACTTGAGCATGCGGTCGGTTTGCACGCGTTGCAGGCGGCTGCCGGTCAGCGTGGCGTCATCCTGGGCGCGTGCAGTGGTGGAGCCGCCCGCGGTGGTGCCAGGCTCGGCGGTGGCGCATGCCGTCAGTGCGATGGCCGACAGCAAGGCGCAGGTGGTGGTGAGACGGGCCATGGTGTCCTCGTGCGAACGCAAGTGTCGAAGCGGCCTATCCTACACGGCAGCGGGCGGTGGTGCACGGCAGGCCGCGGCCCGTTCCTGCGGCTCGGGACTGCTGGGTGCGGGTATCCTTGCCGCGTCATGTACGAGTCGTTCTTCGGTCTTGAGTGCGAACCCTTCTCGGTGGCGCCGGACCCGCGCTTCCTGTACCTGAGCCCGCAGCACCGGCAGGCGCTGGAACACCTGAACCACGGGCTGCACCTGGGCGGCGGCTTCGTGCTGTTGACCGGCGAAATCGGCGCCGGCAAGACGACCGTGTGGCGAGCCTTCCTCGAGCAGCTGCCGCCGGGGTTCGATGTCGCCTATGTCGTCAACCCCCGCCTGGGCGTGGACGCGATGCTCTCCCGCGTCTGCGAGGACCTGCGCGTGGAGCCGCCGGCCGATGGTGCGCCGGCGCACGATCCGGTCGACGCGCTGCACGGCCACCTGCTGCTCGCCTATGCGGCCGGCCGTCGCGCGCTGATCGTGGTCGACGAAGCGCAGGCGCTGTCGGCCCAGGCGTTCGAGATGCTGCGCCTGCTGACCAACCTGGTCACCAGCGAGCGCAAGCTGTTGCAGGTGCTGCTGATCGGCCAGCCGGAGCTGCGCCAGATGATGCTGTGGCCCTCGATGGAGCCGCTGGCGCAACGGGTGGTGGCGCGGTATCACCTGAAGGCGCTCGCCGAAGAAGAGACGCTGGCCTACATCCGGCACAGGCTCGTCGTTGCAGGACGGCACGCCGAGCCACCGTTCGACGCGGCAGCCTTGCACCGCATCCATCGGCTGTGTGGCGGCGTGCCCAGGCGCATCAACGTGTTGTGCGATCGCTCTCTCATCGCAGCGCACGCGATGGGCCGGGCACAGGTCGACCGCGCGCTGGTCGACCGAGCTGCCCGCGATGTGTTTGCCCGGCCCGGGGCCAGGCTGGCGCTGTGGGGTCGCCGAACAGCGGTAGCGGCGGGTGCCGCAGCCGCTGGGCTGATTGCGGCCTGGTGGGTCTCGCCGGTCTTCACCGGTGCAGGGGCCAACGGTACGCCGCAGCCACCGGTGGTGGCAACACCCTCGGCCGGCGTCGATGAAGCCCATGCCGCCGCGCAGGCCCCCCCTGCGCGAGGTGCCGCTTCGTCTGCGCCTG
>JABWBN010000238.1 GCA_013360485.1 Burkholderiaceae bacterium
GCACCGTGCCCGCCGGCCTGGCGCCGGCCAGCCCGCTGGACCTGTCGGGCTATGTGGCGCTGCGCAGCCATGCCACGGCGCGCGACGGCACGCGCGTGCCGCTGTCCATCGTGATGAAGAAGGGCCTGCCGCGCAATGGTCGCAACCCCACGCTGGTAAGTGCCTACGGCGCCTACCAGATATCCAGCAATCCGTACTTCAGCCCCCGCGTGCTGGCCCTGCTCGAGCGCGGCGGGATCTTCGCCACTGCGCATGTACGCGGCGGCGGCGAATACGGCAAGCGCTGGTGGAAGGGCGGGCAGAAGCTGACCAAGCCCAACACCTGGCGCGACCTCATCGACTGCTGTGCGCATCTGGTGCGAGAGCGCTGGGCGTCGGCGCGCACGATCACGATCCAGGGCGGCTCGGCGGGCGGCATCGCCGTTGGCCGGGCGCTGACCGAGCGGCCCGACCTGTTTGCCGGCGTGATCTCGAACGTCGGCATCTCGAACGCGCTGCGCGCCGAGTTCTCGCAGAACGGGCCACCCAACATCGACGAGTTCGGCACCGTGAAGGACGCCGACGGGTTTGCGGGCCTGCTCGCCATGGATGCCCTGGCCCATGTGAAGGACGGCGCGCGCTACCCGGCGGTGCTGCTCACCGTGGGCATGACCGATCCACGCGTGGAAGCCTGGCACGGCGGCAAGGTGGCCGCGCGACTGCAGGCTGCCACCCGATCGGGCCGGCCGGTGCTGCTGCGCGTGGACTTCGATGCCGGCCACGGTCTGGGCAGCACCCGCCGCCAGATCGACGCCGAGCGGGCCGACGAATTCGCATTCGTGCTGTGGTGTGCCGGGCGGCGCAACGTGGCGTAGGAGGACACTGGGCGTTCACCCGATGTGTCGCAATCGTCATGGTTTCGTGAGGATTCGGCGACCGCGCGGCGGTCAACTGGCGGTGCTCACCCACCACCCCAGGAGACGCCCATGCGCCCAACCCGCACACTCACCGCACTGGCCACCGTGGTCGCTTTGTCCGCCTGCGGCGGCAGCGACGCCGATCCGCAGTTGGAACTGGCCCTGGAGGGCCTCGAGAACCTCGGGCCGACGGCCGTCTATGAAGGCTGGCTGATGGTCGACGGCGCGCCGGTCAGCACCGGCCGATTCAGCGTCGACAACCAGGGCCGCGCCAGCGCATCGACATTTCGGGTCACCGATGCACAGGCCGAGCGCGCCACGGCGTTCGTGCTCACCATCGAGCCGGCGCAGGGCGACGACCCCGCGCCGGCCAGCACCCACTTGCTGGCTGGCGACTTCAGCGGCGCCGAGCGACGGGCCACGTTGGCCATCTCGCACTCCGCTGCGCTGGGCACCTCGTTCGCTTCGGCGCGCGGCAACTTCTTCCTGGCGACACCGACGAGCGAGTCCACGGCCGATGAGGCACAGGGGCTGTGGTGGGTTCAGGTCGTCAATGGAACCCCGCAAGCGGGCTTGACGCTGCCGCAACTGCCCGCCGGCTGGGTGTACGAAGGCTGGGTCGTGGTCAACGGCATGCCCGTGTCGACGGGCCGCTTCTCGGATGCCGCCCGCGCCGACTCCGACGGCCCCGGATCCAGCGCCGGACCCCTGGGTGCACCACCGTTCCCTGGGCAGGACTTCATCAACCCTGCGCTGTCATTGCCCGGCGGCATGGCCGTGATCTCCGTCGAACCGGAGCCGGACAACAGCGCGGCGCCGTTCACGCTGAAACCGCTGGCGGGGCCCATCGCCGCCGGCACGGGGCCCGCCATGCCGCAGTCCGTGCCCAACACGGTGGCATCCGGCAGCGGCCTGCCCAAGGGCGCGGCGCGGCTGACTCGATGAGCCATGCAGCGGCAGAATCGGTCGTCATGTCGACTGCCGCACAGAACCCTGCGAAGCGCCGCGTGCTGGTCATCGAAGACGAGCCCGACATGGCCCGGCTGGTGTGCCTGCATCTGGCCGAGTTGCCAGCCGACGTGCGGTCCGAGGCCGATGGTTTGACGGGCTTGCGCGCCGCGCGAGAGCACGGGCCGTGGGACCTGATCGTGCTGGACCTGCGCCTGCCCGGTATGGGTGGGCTGGATGTGTGCCGCACCTTGCGGCAGGCGGGTGATCGAGTCCCGATCCTGATGCTCACGGCGCGCGGCTCGGAGCTCGACCGCGTGCTCGGGCTCGAGCTCGGCGCCGACGATTACCTCACCAAGCCCTTCAGTGTGTTGGAGCTGGCGGCGCGTGTGCGGGCGCTGTGGCGCCGCAGCGGTGAACAGACCCAGAACCCATCGACGGATGAGCCTGCCGCGCTGCAGCGAGGGGCACTCCAGATCGACCGCCGGCAACGCCGAGCCTGGCTGCATGGAACGGAAGTGGCCTTGACCGTCATCGAATTCGACCTGCTGTGGTGCTTCGCACGTGAACCCGGCCGCGCCTTCAGCCGCGGCGAGTTGCTCGACCGTGTTTGGGATACCCGGCACGAGGGCTATGAACACACGGTGAACACGCACATCAACCGCTTGCGCAGCAAGATCGGGGCGGGACTGATCCACACCGTGTGGGGCCGCGGCTACCGATTCGAGGAGCCACGCGCGGAGGCGTCTTCATGAGGATGCCAGGTCGGCTCGATCGGCGGCTGGCCGTGGCCGTGCTCCTGGGCTTCGCCGCCAGCGGCATCGCACTGGTGGCATGGCAGTCGCAGGTGTCGCGCGTGGAGAGTGACGCCCAGTGGCAGGCGCAGAGCCTGGACCTGGCCCGCTACGTGGTGCAGCGCCACGCGCAGCGGCTGGCCGATGGAGCGGCGGCGCGGCGCCCGGACACCTTGGCCGACATCGGCATGTACATCACGCTGATCCATCCGTCGCTGGAAGCCTATCTGGTCACCGCAGAGGGGGTCATCGTCTCGCACACGCTGCCGGGCCCCGGCCCTGCACGCGCGCGCATCGATCTGGCGCCCGTGCGCGCCCTGCTCGCCGAGCACGATGTGGCGGCTGGCGCGCGTGCAGTCCAGCTGCCGGTCTACGGCGAGGACCCCCGTGTCGCGCAGGGCCGCAATCTGGTGTCGGTGGCGCCGGTAGGCAGCGACGCCTGGCTCTATCTGATCCTGCGCGGGAAGCAAGCCGCGCAAGTGGCTGCGCAAGGCGAGGGCCGGGTCTGGCAAGCGGCGGGCGTCGCCGTGCTGACCCTGGCACTGCTGCTGGGGGTTGCGACCACGGTCGCCATACAGCGCCAGGTGACACGCCGCCTGAGGCAACTGGCGGCCGAGCTCGCGCGATTTCGGGCCACCGACGGCGCGGTGCCCGCGCAACCGATGGCAGGCGACGAGATCGACCAGCTGCGCGCCGATGCCCAGGCGCTTCAGCGCCGCGTGGAGCAGCAGTTCCGACAGCTCGAGGACAGCGACCGCCAGAGGCGCGAGTTGATCAGCAACATCTCGCACGACCTTCACACGCCGCTGGCCAATGTCCGCGGCTGGCTGGACACGTTGCTGATCTCAGGCGAGCGTCTGAGCCCGCAGGAACGCGAGCGCCATCTGCGAACGGCGGCGCGCCACTGCGCGGGCCTGGGACGCCGGGTGGCCGAGCTGTTCGAGCTGGCCAGCCTGGACTCCGCTCGCGCCGTGGCCCACCCGGAGACCTTCTGCATGGCGGACCTGCTCAGCGACGTGGTCCAGGCCCACCAGCTCGGCGCCAAACAGGCCGGCATCGCGCTGGGCATGTCGCCGCAATCCGATCTCGGGGCAGTGGTGGTGGCTGACGTCGCCCTGATCGAGCGGGTGCTCAACAACCTCGTGGACAACGCGCTGCGTCACACGGCCCGCGGGGGTCGAGTCGAGCTGACCGTGTGCTCGCAGGGCGAAACGGTCGTGGTGCGCGTGGCCGACAACGGCTGCGGCATCGCCCAGGCCGATCTGCCGCATGTCTTCGAACGCTACTGGACCACCCGGCACATCGGCGCCGCCTCTTCCGACACTGCCGCCACCCCATCGCATCATCGCGGCGTGAGCGCCGGCCTGGGCCTGGCGATCGCTCGCCGCATCGTGGAACTGCATGGCGGCAGGATCAGCGTCGTCTCCAGCGAGCAAGCGGGCAGCGAGTTCAGCTTCTGGCTGCCGATGCGGGTGCAGCCCGTCTGAGTGCCGGGCAGCGGCCGGGCCCCTCGGGTGCCGCACGATGTCGCGGGTCGACTATGGCGCCGATAGGCGCAATTGCGTTGCCCTGCCCCTGTGGCCTTCCTAGACTCCCCTGACCGACACCACTGCCTGCCTGAAGGGGATCGCGATGAACAAGCAACCGAAGTGCCCGTTCGCCGCTGCGGCGCAGCCGCAGACCATGGCCACCCAGCGGGGGCGCCGCAACCGCGACTGGTGGCCCGACCAGTTGAACCTGGGCATCCTGCACCAGCACTCCACCAAGTCCAGCCCGATGGGCGCGGACTTCGACTATGCGAAGGAGTTCCAGACGCTGGACCTCGATGCCCTGGTAGCCGACTTGCGTGCGCTCATGACCGACTCGCAGGACTGGTGGCCGGCCGACTGGGGCCACTACGGCGGCCTGATGATCCGCATGACCTGGCACAGCGCCGGCACCTACCGCACCTCGGACGGTCGCGGCGGCGCCGGGGGCGGCAACCAGCGCTTCGCGCCGCTGAACAGCTGGCCCGACAACGGCAACCTGGACAAGGCGCGCCGGCTGCTGTGGCCGGTCAAGCAGAAGTACGGGCGCACGATTTCCTGGGCCGACCTGATGATCCTGGCCGGCAACGTGGCGCTGGAGTCCATGGGGTTCAAGACCTTCGGTTTCGCCGGAGGTCGTGTCGACATCTGGGAGCCCGAGGAGGACATCAACTGGGGCGCCGAGTCGAAGTGGCTGGCCGCCAGCCACGATCCCGACAGCCGCTACTCGGGCGAGCGTGAACTCGCGAACCCGCTGGCCGCCGTGCAGATGGGCCTGATCTACGTGAATCCGGAGGGGCCGGACGGCAACCCTGACCCGGTGGCCTCGGGTCGCGATGTGCGCGTGACCTTCGCCCGCATGGCCATGAACGACGAGGAAACCGTGGCGCTGGTTGCCGGTGGCCACACCTTCGGCAAGGCCCATGGCGCGGGCAATCCCGCGCTCGTGGGCCCCGAGCCCGAGGCCGCGCCCATCGAGCAGCAGGGCCTGGGTTGGCGCAATGCCCACGGCAGCGGCAAAGGCGCCGACACCACCACCAGCGGGATCGAAGGCGCATGGAAGCCCCACCCCACGCGGTGGGACAACGGCTACTTCGACATGCTGTTCGGCTACGAGTGGGAGCTCACCAAGAGCCCCGCGGGTGCCCACCAGTGGACCCCGAAGAACTGCAAGCCCGAGCACCTGATTCCCGATGCGCACGACCCGAGTCGCCGCCATCCACCGATGATGACCACGGCCGACCTGTCGCTGCGCTTCGATCCGGCCTACGAAAAGATCTCGCGCCGCTTCCACCAAGACCCGCAGGCCTTTGCCGATGCCTTTGCCCGGGCCTGGTTCAAGCTCACACACCGCGACATGGGCCCGCGCTCACGCTACCTGGGCAAACTGGTTCCCCGTGAAGTGCTGCTGTGGCAGGACCCGGTGCCCGACGTCGACCATCCGCTGGTCGATGCAGCGGACATCGCCGCGCTCAAGGCCGAGGTGCTGGCCTCGGGCCTGGCTATCGGTGAACTGGTGCGCACCGCCTGGGCGTCGGCGTCGACCTTCCGCGGCAGCGACAAGCGAGGGGGCGCCAACGGCGCGCGCATCCGCCTGGCACCGCAGCGGCAGTGGGCGGTCAACGACCCGGCCGATCTCGAGCGCATCCTCGCCGCACTGGAAGGCATCCAGCGCCGGTTCAACGACCGTGCACCGGGCGGCAAGCGCATCTCGCTGGCCGACCTCATCGTGCTGGCCGGCGGCGCGGCCATCGAAGCGG
>JABWBN010000239.1 GCA_013360485.1 Burkholderiaceae bacterium
CGCATAGATACACGGCCGTTTCCGGTGCCTCGCCGGACGCCTTGTGCTGCGCGCCTTGCGGCGGGACGTGTTACTTGGTGGTGTCAAAGTCAGGTCTGATGCTTGACCAGAATCTGTTCATACAACCACGGGAATTGGCCGCGCGCGTCCAGAAATGGAGGGAGCGTATTCTGGACGCTCCTTTCAACGCGCTCGCTGACAAAAACCTTGCCCTCGTCGCGGAGAACCTGATAAAGGATGCCGCGATCCGCATTGAAGAACTCGACGATGCGACGCAATGCGTCCTTGACTTCAATGTCGACTTGCCCGCACTGCGATCCCGCAAGTCGGGACGAGAGGTCGATGACCAGTTCGAGAAAATCGTCATGTCCGTTATCCAGGGCCGCCGAGGCAATGCCGATGCAGCTCGAATCTGATTCGCTCATTTCTGCATTACTCTCGATCAAGCAAACGGCCAGGACCAAGGTCCAATAGGCCCGTGTCGTCGTGTGTATTGTGCCTGCGACAGTAGGGCGAGATCCTCTTCTTCGTCTTTGCTCCGGCGTACTTGCATGAAACGACGTGCCGGGGCTTCCACGTGGTGCGCGGGCGAGGCGGAACTTGCGTCGGCGCCGGGTATCCAGGGCCTCTGCACTTGCCTAGCATACTGACCGAATCCCCAGCATGCGCGCCCTTACTCCGTCATTCCACGCCGCCCCCTTGCGCTTGAGCGTGCCGGTCTTGTCGGCGCGGATGATGGTGAGCGCGATTTTCCGCAGCAGCTACAACTATCACACATCGATGTTCTGCGCATACAGCGCATTGCCCTCGATGAACGCCCTGCGCGGTTCGACGTTGTCGCCCATCAGCGTGGTGAAGATCTCGTCCGCGGCGATGGCGTCGTCGATCTGCACGCGCAGCAGGCGGCGCACGGTCGGGTCCATGGTGGTTTCCCACAGCTGCTCGGGGTTCATCTCGCCCAGGCCCTTGTAGCGTTGGCGGCCCACGGCGTTTTCGGCCTGGGTCATCAGCCAGGCCATGGCGGCGCGGAAGTCGCCCACCTTGTGCTCCTTCAGGCGCTCACCTTCGCCGCGCTTGACGACGGCCTCGGGGCCGAGGAGATCCTTGAACGTCAGCCCGGCTTCCTTCAGCGCGGCGTAGTCGGCGCCGTGGACGAAGTCTTGCGTGATGACGCTGCTCTTCACGTTGCCGTGGTGGCGGCGGCTGATGCGCAGCAGGTGCTTGTCGGTGCGGGCGTCGAACTGCGCCTGAACTTCGGCGTCGTGCAGCGCACCCTGCAGCGCAACGGCGCTGGCCTCGGCCTGGGCAGCGGTGTCCAGGTCGAGCGTCAGGCCGTTGGCGATGGCGCGCAGCGCCTCCAGGTCCATCCAGTTGCCCAGTCGCTCGATCACATGGTTGGCCAGCACACCCTTGCGTGCCAGCTCTTCGAGCACGGTCCCGGCCAGTGCGGGGCGGTTGCCGTTGGCGCCATCGGGCAGCACGGCGGCGCCGTCGAGCGCCACCTTCAACAAGAAGGCGTCGAGCTCGTGTCCGTCCTTCAGGTATTGCTCCTGCCGCCCCACCTTCACCTTGTACAGCGGCGGCTGCGCGATGTAGATGTAGCCGCGCTCCACCAGCACCGGCATCTGGCGGTAGAAGAAGGTCAGCAGCAGCGTGCGGATGTGTGCACCGTCCACATCGGCATCGGTCATGATGATGATGCGGTGGTAGCGCAGCTTGTCGGGATTGAAGTCCTCGGGGCCGATGCCCGTGCCCAGCGCGGTGATCAAGGTGACGATGGCGTCGCTGGACAGCAGCTTCTCGTAGCGCGCCTTCTCGACGTTGAGGATCTTGCCGCGCAGCGGCAGGATCGCCTGGAACTTGCGGTCGCGGCCCTGCTTGGCGCTGCCGCCGGCGGAGTCGCCCTCGACGATGTAGATCTCGCACAGCGCCGGGTCTTTTTCCTGGCAGTCGGCGAGCTTGCCGGGCAGGCCCATGCCGTCGAGCACGCCCTTGCGGCGCGTCATCTCGCGCGCCTTGCGTGCGGCCTCGCGCGCGCGGGCGGCGTCGACGATCTTGCCGCAGATGGTCTTGGCGTCGATCGGGTTCTCGAGCAGCCAGTCGGTGAGCAGCTTGGAGACGATTTCCTCGACCGGGCCGCGCACTTCGGACGATACGAGCTTGTCCTTGGTCTGGCTCGAGAACTTGGGCTCGGGCACCTTGACGCTGACGATGCAGGCCAGCCCCTCGCGCATGTCATCGCCGGCGATCTCGACCTTGGCCTTCTTGGCCAGCTCGTTGTCCTCGATGTACTTGTTGATGACGCGGGTCATCGCCGCGCGCAGGCCGGTTAGGTGGGTGCCGCCGTCGCGCTGCGGGATGTTGTTGGTGAAGCACAGCACCGACTCGTTGTAGCCGTCGTTCCACTGCATCGCCACTTCGACGCCGACGTTGGTGTTCTGCTCGCTCATCTTGTCGCCCATGGCGTGGAAGATGTTCGGGTGCAGCACCTTCTTGCCCTGGTTGATGAACTCGACGAAGCCCTTCACGCCGCCGGCGAAGGCGAAGTTGTCCTCCTTGGCGTTGCGCTCGTCGACCAGGCGGATCTTCACGCCGTTGTTCAGGAACGAGAGCTCGCGCAGGCGTTTGGCCAGCACGTCGTAGTGGAAGTCGATGTTGCTGAAGATCTCGTCGTCCGGCAGGAAGTGCACCTCGGTGCCGCGCTTCTCGGTCTCGCCGATGATCTTCATGGGGCTCACCTCGACGCCCTCGCGCAGCTCGAGCACGCGGTCTTGCGGCACGCCCTTGGCGAACTCGATGTGATGGGCCTGGCCGTCGCGGCGCACGGTCAGGCGCAGCCACTTCGACAGCGCGTTCACGCAGCTCACGCCCACGCCGTGCAGACCGCCCGAGACCTTGTAGCTGTTCTGGTTGAACTTGCCCCCCGCGTGCAGCTCGGTCAGCGCGATCTCGGCGGCCGAACGTTTGGGCTCGTGCTTGTCGTCCATCTTCACGCCGGTGGGAATGCCGCGGCCGTTGTCGATGACGGAGATCGAGTTGTCGGAATGGATGGTGACGATGATGTCGTCGCAGTACCCGGCCAGCGCCTCGTCGATCGAGTTGTCGACCACCTCGAACACCAGGTGGTGCAGGCCGGTTCCGTCGGAGGTGTCGCCGATGTACATGCCCGGACGCTTGCGCACCGCTTCCAGCCCTTCGAGGATCTGGATGCTGCCCTCGCCATAGCCGGTGTCGTCAGGCTTGCTTTCGGGACTGTTGGAATCGCTCATCAACCACTTTCATTGGGCGCCTGAACAGGTCGCCGTCGCTATCACTCGAACGCCGCGGCGCCGGCTCGGCCGGACCGCTGGCGTCTCCCCCTGCAGGCGGGCGTCGCAGACGCCGCCGGGGCTCAGATCCGCATGGGCATGACCACGTACTTGAAGCCCGGCTGCTCGGGCACCGTGATCAGCGCGCTGGAGTTGCCGTCCTGCAGTTCCACCTTCACCATCTCGTGGCCCACGTTGGCCAGCACGTCCATCAGGTAGGTGACGTTGAACCCGATCTCGATGGTGTCGCCACCGTAGTCGACCTCGAGCTCTTCCTTGGCTTCTTCCTGCTCGGCGTTGCTCGACGCGATGCGCAGCACGCCGGGCTCGATATTCACGCGCACGCCCTTGAACTTCTCGCTGGTGAGGATGGCTGCGCGCTGCAGGCTGGCCAGCAGCGGCTGGCGGCCCAGCACCACCGCGTTCTTGTGGTTCTTTGGAATGACGCGGTTGTAGTCCGGGAACTTGCCCTCCACCAGCTTGGTGACGAACTCCATGCCCGAGAACTCGAAGCGCGCCTGGTTGCCGGCAAAGCGCATCTCGATGGGCGTGTCTTCGTCGCGCAGCAGCCGCTGCAGCTCGAGCACGGTCTTGCGCGGCAGGATCACCTCCTGCTTGGGGATGTCCGCCTCGAGCGTGGCCTGGGCCAGGCCGAGCCGGTGGCCATCGGTGGCCACCAGGGTGAGCGAGCGCCCTTCGGCCACGAACAGGATCCCGTTGAGGTAGTACCGGATGTCGTGCACCGCCATTGCGAAGTGCACCTGGTTGATCAGGTAGCGCAGCACCTTCTGCGGCACCGAAAAGGCCGGGCCGAAGTCGGTGGCCTCGTTGACCAGCGGGAAGTCGTCGGCCGGCAGGCTTTGCAGCGTGAAGCGGCTCTTGCCGCCTGTGAGCGTGAGCTTGTTCTGCGCTGCACTGAGCGTCACCATCTGCTCCGGCGGCAGCGTGCGCAGGATGTCGATGAGCTTGCGTGCGCCCACCGTGGTGGTGTAGGTGCCGTCGTCGCCGCCGAGCTCGGCGCTGGTGCGCACCTGGATCTCGAGATCACTGGTGGTCAGCTCGATGCGGCTGTCGGTCTTGCGCAGCAGCACGTTGGCCAGGATGGGCAGCGTGTGCCGGCGCTCCACGATGCCCGCCACCGATTGCAGCGCGTCGAGCAATTTCTGTTGTGGAGCTTTCAGGACAATCATGTCTTCCTCTTTGAACTTAGTGGTTCTAGTAGGGGGCCGGCCAGGCTGTGGAGAACGCTATTTTCGCCTGCAATTTCAATGGTTTAGGCCGGCATCAACCCTGTGGGCGCGACCCGGGGCAACGCCCGCGCCCACCGACAACAACTCCGGCGGCGGGCCCGGGCCTGTGGATGAGTGGTGGCTTGTCCGAAAGTTGTCCCCATCGTTGTCCTTTGACAGCCGGGCCCTGGTCTGGTTGTAACCCCGCACGGTCGGGCCTGCGGATGCGGGCGGTTTGCCGGGCCAGGAGATGCGCTTGGGTGCACGTCGTGGACCGTGCTCAGCCCTTGAGCGTTTGCTCGAGCACGTGCAGTTGCTGGTTGAGTTCGGTGTCCTTGGTGCGGTCGCCGCCGATCTTGCGCACCGCGTGCAGCACCGTGGTGTGATCGCGCCCGCCGAAGAGCTCGCCGATCTCGGGCAGGCTCTTCTGGGTCAGTTCCTTGGCCAGGTACATCGCGATCTGGCGCGGCTTGGCGATCGAGGCTGGCCGCTTCTTGCTGTACATGTCGGCGACCTTGATCTTGTAGAAGTCGGCCACCGTCTTCTGGATGTTCTCCACCGAGATCTGGCGGTTCTGGATCGACAGCAGGTCTTTCAGGGCTTCCCGCGCCAGCCCGATGTTGATGTCCTTGTGGCTGAAGCGGCTGTAGGCCAGCACCTTGCGCAGCGCGCCCTCGAGCTCGCGCACATTGGCACGCACGTTCTTGGCGATGAAGAAGGCCACGTCCTCGGGCATCTCGGCGCCCTCGGCCAGCGCCTTGCGGATCAGGATGGCCACCCGCATCTCGAGCTCGGGCGGCTCGATGGCGACCGTCAGCCCGGAGTCGAAGCGGCTGGTCAGCCGCTCGTCGATGTCGACCAGTCCCTTGGGATAGGTGTCGCTGGTCATGATGATGTGCGCGCGCTTGGCCAGCAGCGCCTCGAAGGCGTTGAAGAACTCCTCCTGGGTGCGGTCCTTCCCGGCAAAAAACTGCACGTCGTCGATCAGCAGCAGGTCGAGGGAGTGGTATTTGGCCTTCAGCTCGTCGAAGGTCTTGCGCTGGTAGTTCTTGACGACGTCGCTGATGAACTGCTCGGCATGCAGGTACAGCACACGCGCATCGGGGCGGTCGCGCAGCAGCGCATTGCCCACGGCGTGGATCAGGTGGGTTTTGCCCAGGCCCACCCCGCCGTAGATGAACAGCGGGTTGTACATCACCCCGGGGGCGCCGGCCACGTGCAGCGCCGCGGTGCGCGCCATCTGGTTGGCACGGCCGGCCACCAGGGTGTCGAACGTGAGCGCCGTGTTCAGGCGATGGGTGTGCGCCGCGGGTGGCAGGTGCGCCCCGGCCATCGCGGCGGCCCG
>JABWBN010000030.1 GCA_013360485.1 Burkholderiaceae bacterium
CAGAGCTTCGGCTGCCAGACCGCCATCGCTCCTGGGGGCGCCGTGTCGTCGGGTGTCTCCAGCTGCGCCACCGGCAGCCGCGCTCCGAGCATGGCGACGGCGCGCCGCATCACCGCCAGGTCGCCCACGACCAGCACCGATGATGGCACCTGCGACGCATCGGCGAGCACGCGCACGATGATCTCCGGGCCGATTCCGGCAGGGTCACCCATGGTCAGGGCCAGGCGTGTGGGTGCGGCGGTCGCGGTCATGACGTCGAAGCGGTTGCGTTCAGGCCGGGTTGTCGATCTCGACGTAGCGGTGGCTCAAGCCGAACTGCTGCGCCAGATGCTCGCCCAGAGCAGGCGCACCGTAGCGCTCGGTGGCGTGATGACCACAGGCCAGAAAGGCCACGCCCGTCTCGCGTGCGATGTGGGCCTGCGGCTCGGATAGCTCGCCGGTGATGAACGCGTCGGCGCCAGCGGCGATGGCAGCCTCGAAGTAGCCCTGCGCGCCGCCGCTGCACCAGGCCACGCGCCGCAGGGTGCGGCCATCACCTGGCAACCAGCGTGGCATGCCACCCAACACCCGCGTTGCCTGCCGCGCGAGCTCGGCCGCATCCATGGCTGCAGGGCTTGGGCCGATGAAGCCGAGGTCCTGTTCGCCAAATCGGCCATCGGCGTGCAGGCCCAGGCGAAGGCCGAGTTGGGCGTTGTTGCCCAGCTCGTCATGGGCGTCCAGCGGCAGGTGGTAGGCGTACAGGTTGATGTCGTGCGCCAGAAGTCGCGCTACACGCTCGCGCAGCCAGCCGGTCAGGCGACCGTCGTGACCCCGCCAGAACAGCCCGTGGTGCACCAGCACGGCATCGGCGCCTTCGGCCACGGCGGCGTCGACGAGCGCCAGGCTCGCCGTCACGCCCGTCACCAGCCGGCGGATCTCGCCTCGGCCCTGAACCTGCAGGCCGTTCGGCCCATAATCCCGGAAACGATCCACGGCCAGCAGACCGGCCAGGTGGGATTCGAGTGTGTCGCGCTGGACCATCCGGCGTTGCCTCAATCGCGGTTGCAAGCCCGCCCATGCGCAGACTCTGGTTGATTTTCTCGCAGGCCGCCACTGTTGCGCTGGCCGTGCTGTTCGTGGTCAGTGTCCTCAAGCCGCATTGGCTGGGTCCGGCAGCGCCAGGCGGCGGCACCGACGTCATCGCGGTGCGCACGGCACCTGCCTTGGCACCGGCATCGGCCGCCTCCGGCGCAGCCGTCGCTGCGGTCTTCACCGGCTACCATGGCGCCGCGCGGGCAGCCTCGCCGGCCGTGGTCAGCGTCATGGCCAGTCGGGCCGGACAGCGCAACCCCCATGCGCAAGACCCGACCTACCGGTTCTTCTTCGGCGATCGACCGCCCCAGGCGCAGGTGGGCGTGGGCTCCGGCGTCATCGTCTCGTCGCAAGGCATCTTGCTGACCAACAACCACGTGATCGAAGGCGCCAGCGACATCGACGTGCGCCTGAGCGACGGGCGCGAGGCACGCGCCGAGATCGTGGGCACCGATCCCGAGACCGATCTGGCGGTGCTGCGTGTGCGCCTCGATCACCTGCCCGCAGTGACGCTGGGCCGGATGGAGGCCCTGAAAGTGGGCGACATCGTGCTGGCCATCGGCAACCCCTTCAACGTGGGCCAGACCGTCACGTCGGGTATCGTCAGTGCACTGGGTCGAAACGGGCTGGGGCTGTCGACTTTCGAGAACTTCATCCAGACCGACGCCGCGATCAACCCCGGCAACTCCGGTGGCGCGTTGGTCGATGCGCAGGGCCACCTGGTGGGCATCAACACCGCCATCTTTTCGCGCTCCGGCGGCAGCATGGGCATCGGTTTCGCGATACCCGTGGATGTGGCGCAGCAGGTGATGGAGGGGTTGTTGCGCGACGGGCAGGTGCGCCGCGGATGGATCGGCGTCGAGCCGCGCGACCTGACGCCCGAGTTCATCGAGAACTTCCGCCTGCCCGTGAGCGCCGGCGTGCTCATCACCGGCGTGCTGCAGGACGGCCCGGCCAGCCGAGCCGGATTGAAGCCCGGTGATGTCGTCGTCGCGATCGCCGGGCAGCCGGTGGCCAACACTGGGCAGTTGCTCAATGCCGTGGCAGCGCTCCATCCGGGCAGCGAGGCCACTTTGTCGGTGCAGCGTGGCGCCGAGGCCCTGACCCTCAAGCTCACCGTCGCCCAGCGTCCGCGAGCACCGGCGGTGGTGCGCCGGCGCTGACCGCTGTCGACGCGAAGCGGGGCTGATGCCGCAGATCGGTGCCTTCTGTACACCACCGTTCTATCGAGGTTCGGCGCCGTCGGATGCGGAAGCGTCGGGTGCCCGGGTGTGCTTGACGAAGGCCTGTGCCGCGAGTATGCCGATCTCGTACAGCAGGCACATCGGAACCGCCAGTGCCAGTTGCGAGATCACATCCGGCGGCGTGACCACGGCAGCCACGATGAAGGCACCGACGATGAAGTAGCCCCGCACGGCCCTGAGCTGGGTAATGTTGACCACGCCGATTCGCACCAGAACGACCACCGCCACCGGGACTTCGAATGCAATGCCGAAGACCATGAACAGCGTCAGGACGAAACCGAAATACTGCTCGATGTCGGGTGCGGCAGTGATGCTCGTGGGTGCCACCGCCTGGATGAACTTCGACATCCCGGGAATCACCAGAAAGTAGCAGAACGCGACGCCGATCAGGAACAGGATGGTGCTGCTGATGACCAGCGGCAGCACGAGGCGCTTCTCGTGCGAGTACAGGCCCGGCGCCACGAAGGCCCACACTTGGTAGAGCACCGCTGGCAGGGCCAGCAGGAACGCTGCCATCAAGGTGATCTTCAGCGGCACCAGAATGGGCGAGATCACATTGGTGGCGATCAGCGTTGCCCCCTTGGGAAGGTGGGCCACCATGGGGGCTGCAAGCAGGTCGTACAGGCCGGAAGGGCCAGGCCAGACGCACAGCGCGGCAAAGGCGATGGCCAGCGCGATGAGGGCGCGCACCAAGCGGTCGCGCAGCTCGATCAGATGCGAAACGAAGGGTTGCTCGGTGCCCTCGAGCTCGTCGCGGGGTTCGCCGGAACTCATCTACTTCTTCAGGCCCGCTGGGCGAAACCGCGCCACGCGCGCCGCCCCGGACTGCGCATGCATGCGCACACCCGCGCGCTGCTTGTACCAGCGGGGCACTGCGCTGCGCTTGAGCCGCCACTTCTTGTTGGGACGCTTGTAATCGGGCGGCGATGCAGACCACGGCGTGCCGCCATCGAGAGCCCCGTCGGCGGTCGCCCCTTCGAGCGCGCCCTTGACTTCCTGGAAACCATCGTTGAAGGCCGTATTCGCTTCGTTGAGCTCCCGGGTCACGCTGGCTTCGACGTCATGCGCGGCCGCCTCGAACTGCTTCTTGACCTTCTGCAGCTCTTCGAGCTCGATCGAGCGATTGACCTCCGCCTTGACATCGGCAACGTAGCGCCTCGCCTTGCCCATGAAGTGGCCCACGGTGCGGGCCACGCGGGGCAGCTTCTCGGGGCCGATGACGATGAGCGCCACCGCGCCGATCAGCGCGATCTTGTCGAAGCCGAAGTCGATCATCGAACGCCGTCAGGACTTGGTCTTGGCCTCGACATCGACGGTGTTGCTGTCGGCGGACTTCTGCGCCGTGACCTGCTGCGGGGGCGGCGCCGGCGCGTCGGTCGTACTGCCGTCACGCACGCCATCCTTGAACCCCTTGACCGCGGCGCCCAGGTCGCTGCCCACGTTCTTGAGCTTCTTGGTGCCGAAGATCAGCACCACCACGACCAGCACGATCAGCCAGTGCCAGATGCTGAATGAACCCATCACGCGCTCCTGAAGACGAATCCTGCGATTCTAGGGGCGCGACGATGACCAGCCGCAACGCCGGACGTTCGACCCTCGGCGCCGGGGGTCAGCCCTTCTTCCAGGGTCGCGGGCCACCGAACACATGCAGGTGCAGGTGCATCACTTCCTGCCCCCCGTCGGCGCCTGTGTTGATGACGTGGCGATAGCCGTTGTCCACGCCCAGCTCGCGCATCAGCCGCGGCGACAGGGCCAGCATGCGACCCAGCAGCGCCTGATCTTCCATGGTGACGTCGGCCATGCTGGTGATGTGGCGCTTGGGCACGAGGAGGATATGCACCGGTGCCCAGGGGTTGATGTCGTGAAACGCCAGGAGATCGTCGTCTTCATAGACCTTGTTCGAAGGGATCTGGCCGGCGACGATCTTGCAGAAGATGCAGTTGGGGTCGTGATTCACGGTGTTCGGACGCCGTTCGGCGCGTTGGGACGAAGGGACGAAATCGGCGCCGGACAGCGCCGGGCTGCATGGCTAGGCGCCTCAGGCCGGCAACACAGGCTTGCCCTCGTTGAGCTTCAGCCAACCCTTGACCACGCGGTAGATCGTCCAGATGTAGGCGGCGGCGAGGATCACGAAACCCACCAACAGGAAGACCGTGGCCACGCCCACCACCCCCCACAGCAGTCCCCACCAGAAGGTGCGGATCTGCCAGTCGAAGTGGTTCTCGTAGAGCGTTCCGCGCACGTCGTCGCGCTTGATGTAGTTGATGACGATGCCCACCAGGGCGGTCACGCCGTACAGGAAGCTCAGCGCCTGCAGGCCGTAGATCACCATCGTGATGTTCTTCAGGCCGGCCAGTTCTTCGGCGCTGCGGCCAGCCGGCACCGGGGTGATGTCGCTCATGATTGCTCCCTCTCGCGCTCCAGGACGCGTCGCAACGCGAATTCTTCCAGGCCCGACAGCCCTTCACGCCGGGCCAGTTCGGTCAGCACATCGGCCGGCTTGAGTCCGAAGGCCGCCAGCGCAACCATGGTGTGGAACCACAGGTCCGCCACTTCATAGACGATTTTCTGCGGCTCGCCATCTTTGGCCGCCATCACCGTCTCGGTGGCTTCCTCGCCCACCTTTTTCAGGATGGCGTCGGTGCCCTTGGCAAACAGCCGGGCGACGTAGCTCTTCTCGGGGTCGCCCCCGGCCTGCGGCCGGCGCGACTCGATCACCTCGGCCAGCCGCGCCAGCAGGTCTTGCGAGGTGGCCGAGTCCGACCCGGCGTTACTGGCCGTGGCTGCAGCAGGCGAAGGCGAACCAGGTGCATGCCCAGCGCCACCCTGTGCGCGGTAGATGGTGGCCGGGTCCTGCAACACTGGTTCAGCCTCGATCCAGCGGTCTGCCTGCAGGCGCCGGAAGAAACAGCTGTGGCGCCCGGTGTGGCAGGCAATGCCGGGGTCGTGCCCCAGTTGTGTCACGGTGAGCAGCAACACGTCGCCGTCGCAATCGAGCCGGATGTCGTGCACCTGCTGAAAATGGCCGGACTCCTCGCCCTTGTGCCACAGGCGCTGGCGCGAGCGGCTCCAGTAGACCGCCTGACCGAGCTCGACGGTACGCTGCAACGCCTGCCGGTTCATGTACGCAAACATCAGGATGTCGCCGCTGTGCGACTCCTGCGCGATGACCGGCACGAGCCCGTCGCGGTCCCACTGGATGGTGTCCTGCCACTGCATGCCGACAAGTGTACCGAGCGGTGCATTGCTGCGCGTACGCGCGACTGCCACCATGACCTGTCAGCCCGCTCGGGCCAGGGCAAGCGTGAACACCACGCCGCCGGGCACGTTGGCCGCCGCAATCGTGCCACCCATCTTGGCCATGTACGTGCGCGCCACGAACAGGCCCTGGCCGCGGTGGGCGCCTTCGTCCTCGTCTAGACCCGGGTCGACATCGTGCACCCCGTACTCGAAGATGCGTTCCAGCAAAGTGGCCTCTATCGGCCGCCCCTGGTTGTGGATGTCGATGCAGACCTCGGCGCCGGTCGCGCGCAGCGTCAGGGTGATGGGCGTACCGGGCACGCGATGCCGGTGGGCGTTGCGCAGCACATGGGTCAGCACGTCCTCCAGCGAGTACTCGTCGGCCCGCACCCACAGCGCCGCTCCGTCATGGTTCAACACGGCATCGGGAACGCCGGCCTGGGCGGCATTGGCCACGAGATGGATCAGGAAACCCGTCAGCTCCAGCGGTTGCAGCACGATGGTGGCCCCGGCGAAGGCTTCGCTGGGGGAGGCATGGCCGTAGAGAACCCGGACCGCCTGCTGCATGCGCTCGACGTAGCGCCGACTCGGGTCGTCCTGCGCGCCATGCAGAGCCTTCAGAGACTGCAGCGGCGACATGATTTCGTGGCCGACGGCATGCCACTGATCCTTCTCCTGCGCCAGCCGGATCTTCTCGCGCCGAAGGTCATCCTGTACGCGCTGCAGCAGCTCTTGCAGCGTGCGCGCCAAGACGCCCAATTCGTCGCGTCCGCCGAGATCGGCCATGTCGACACGGTCGGCGCCGTCATTGGACCGGACGTCCCGCGACACCTGCACCGCGCGGCGCGTGAGCCGCGTGATGCGCCCGATGATGCGCAACTCGATCGCCAGCCATGCCAGCAGCACGGCCGCCAGCATCGCGGCCACGACCCATGACAGTCGCGCAGCCACGGCTGCCAGCGAGCCGTGCAGCCCCCTCAGGTCGCCGTCGAGCCGCACCTCGAAACGACCCAGGGGTGTCGCGACGGTCTCGGCCCAGTTTGGCAGCTCGTCATGGCCTTCGACCGGCAGACGCCGCACCAGGCTATCCACCCACGGCAAGGGCAACGAATCCGACCCGCTTCCGGCCATGTCCACCACATCCGCGCTGGCGCCCTCACGCCGCACGCGCAGCCGCTCGCCGGGTTGCAGCAGCGGCGCCAGGTCGCTGAGCGCGAACGGTGGATCGGCGTGTGGGCTGTCGCTGTCGAACAGCGGGGCGTCGTCGCCGGGTGCGAGCACCTGCAGTCGCACCACCATCTGCGCCAACTCCGGCGGCGGCCAGACGATGTGCCGCGGGTCGGCCCTGAAGATGGCTTCGCGCAGAACCTCCACCGGCAGACGCAGCGATACGAACGATCGGTGCCGGCACTCGTCGGCGCCACCCGTGCGTCCCTCCAGGCAACGGCCGTCCTGCCACAGCCAGCCGCGGAAGTCTCGCACCGGGCGCACGCCCGGCACGATCGGTGCGCCATCGAGGTAGCCGGTCAGGCGACCGATCACGCCAGGCGACTCGCTGGTGCGTCCACGGACAGGCAAGCGCTCGAAGGGCGCTATCCAGCCCCATGCACGGTCACCCTGTGAGACGCGCACGCGTACGCGATGGGCACGACCGAAGTCCAGATCGCCGCGGACATGCGGCACCAAAGGCCCGCTGACGAAGCTGCCAGCCAGGTAGACGAAGCCACCCGCAAAGGGATTGTGACCCACGGCCGCGCACAGCGCAGCGCCGTCGCGGTATTGCACCTGGCAGCCAGCCATTTCCACAGCCTGCTGCACCTTGGTGCGATCGTCGAAGTCGATGCCAGCAAACGGCAGCACCACCGGTCGCAGCGGCGTGGGCGGCTGATTGACCGGTCGCGGGTTCAGCAACGCCAGTTGACCGGCCGGGTGTCGCAGCCGCGCGACGATCTGGGCATGGGTCTTGCGCAGGCCTTCGCGGTAGTGGTCATGCGCCCGTTGCTTCTCGTGCTGCAGCACACCCAGGGCCATGGCCACCGTGGCAAGCGCCAGCATCGCGAACACGCCGCGAAAGAACAACCGCAGACCCAGCGGCACCCGCAACGGAGGCAGAAGCCGGCTCCAGTGCGCCGTCCAAGGCGCCTTTGCGTCCGAAGTCAACGGCCAGCCACCCAGCGAAATCCGCGCATGGGCACGTTTTCGATGCCATCGAACGCCGGATCGACTTCGCGCATCGCCTCACGGATGGTGCTGACATGCTTGCGGACGTTGTCGCGATTGCGCCCGCTCTTGATGACCCGGTAGAGCTCGTCGTAGCTGACAACGTCGCCGGCACGCGCGGCCAGCACCGACAGGATGCGCTGCGCCGTGAGCGGCAGGTTCAGACGCTGCCCGCGCCAGCTGGCGTGCCCTTGGTGCAGTGGGTCGATCGAGAGCTCGGCGGCGCCCGCCACATCCGTGGCCCGACTGCGCACAGCGCGCAGCATCTCGAGCACGGTCTCGATGAAGTCGGCTTCCTCGAAGGCAGTCTTCTGCAGGTAGTCCCAAGCATCGAGCGCCTTCATGATGCTGCGGTAGATGGCCGCCGGCATGGCCGACACCACCAGTACGGGCGTACCGTGGCGCAGCCGGTTGATGGCGTTGATCAGCGCCACACCGGCATGGCGCTCTCGACCGAGCTCGATGTCGAGCACCACCAGGTCGTAGGCCTGGCGACCGAGCGCAGCTTCGGCGTCGTCGCGATTGAACCATTGGTCCACCCGAACCCCGGGGTGGGCGGCTTCGATCCAGCCGCGCATTTGGTTGCTGGTGGGTGGGTCGTCCTCGATCACGGCCACGATCGGCATGCGGGTTGTGCTCCTTGAGGTGGATTGTCGGCTCGACCGGGCGGGCAACGGCGTGAAGGAATCTTCCGGCACATGAGTACATCGGGGCGACGGGTCCCCTGTTGCGTTCCGGGGCTGCTGCGAAGAATGGCCGCATTGCCCCACACCACCCCCCATCCCCGACGGTTCGACCGCCCTCGTCACCCCCGAATGGAGTCGTTCACATGAATCCCCGCCTCGCCGCCATCGCCCACCTGCCCTACTTCCTCCTGCGCACAGCGGTGCGCCGCCTCACCACGATCGCCAGGCGCATCGGCCGCGTCGCCGCGGGCCGCGTCGGCCTGATGCTGGGCACCGCCTTGATTGGCGTCATCGGCTATCTGGTCGTGGTGCATGCCCCGGTTCAGTCGGTGGCTTCGTCGGAGCTCGTGCTACGCGAAAACCGCCTCACCGGCAGTGGCAGCCTGCACCGCGAAGGCACGTTGCTGGTGTGGCCGGGCCTGCACGAGGTGCGCCGCTACTCGCTGCGCGACCAGATCTACCGCCCACTCGACAGTGCCAAAGCCGACGGCGCGGCGCCTTTCCAGTCGATCGAGGGTCTGTCGCTGGGGGTGGACCTCACGGTGCGCTACGCCCTCGACCCGGTACGCCTGCCCGCCCTGGCCCGCCAGCTGCCCGACGACCTGGGGCGCGACCTCGTCCAGCCGGCCGTGCAGGGCGTGATCTACAAGACCTTCACCCGCTACACCGTGCGCGAGATCTTCTCGGCGCGCCGAGCGGAGATCCAGCAGACGCTGGAAGCCGAACTCAAGCCCAGGCTCGCCGCCGATGGCATCGTGCTGCGCTCGGTGTTGATGGGGCAGGTCGACCTGCCCGCCGAGTACCGCCAGGGCATGGACAAGCTGCTGGCCCAGGAGCTGGAGACCGAAAAGATGCGCTACACGCTCGAGCTCAAGGCCAAGCAGGTCGAGCAGACCGCGCTGGAGGCAGAAGCCGACCGGGTGCGCCGCGAGAAATCCGCCCACGCGGCGGCGGCCGAACAGGTGATCGCCGCGAAGGCGCAGGAAGAAGCCATGAAGCATGTGTTGCCCTTCAAGCAAAAGCAAATCGAGCAGCGCCAGTTCGAGGCCGAGGCCGAGAAGCAGGCGCGGATCCGCGCCGCCGAGGGTGCGGCCCAGGCCAGGCGCATCGAAGCGGCGGGCGAGGCCGAGTCGCGACAGAAGCTCGCCGATGCGGAGAGCTATCGCCAGGAACGCCTGGGCAAGGTGGCCAGCGAACAGCTCGCACGCGACGGTGCGTTGATCAGCCGCCATCCGCTGCTGATTCAGAAGACGCTGGCCGACAAGCTTTCGGACAAGGTGGCGGTGATCATCGCGCCGCCGCCCACCGACGGCGGCTTCATTGGCCAGGCCCTGGTCGGCAAGTTGCCCACCGCTGTACCGGCCGCCGCCCGCGACGACGAACAGGAGCAGTGACATGGCCGCGGTGATGCTCGGTGCACTGACCGCCCTGGCCATCGTGACCCAGGACCAGACCCCATTGCGCGCCGGCCCGCGCGACTCCGCCGCACAGCACGCGGTGCTGTGGCAGGGCGACGCGCTGGAAGTGCGCGGCCACAAGTTGGACTACCTGCAAGTGTGGGACCACCGCCGCGAACGCGCCGGCTACGTGCGCGCGAGCCAAGTGACGCTGACGGAATTGCAGCCCGCCGATGCCGACCCGCTACTGGCCGTGCTTCGCTTCCTGCGCGACCAGCCGGGCCGCGAGGCCCTGGGCATCGCCTACGCCGCAGCCTATCTGCAGGCCGTGCCGGCCCAAAAGCTCGATGCGGAACCCTTCGACGCCATCGGCACGATGGCCGACCGACTGGCCCGCCGGGCGGCTGCGCGGGCCGGCCAGGCCGCGCCGGCGACCGTGGCCGCGCATCTGGAAGGCGTTGGCCACTATGGCGTGCGCATCGTCGGGACCGAGCGCGATGGCCACCTGCAGCCCTGCTACGACGGCGAGGCCTTTCGGCGCGTCATCGCCCTGCCGTCTTCCTCGCCCGCGCAGCGCGCCCGAGCGGCGCTGGGCCTGACGCGGCACGACTGCGTCGACGCCGGCCTGTCGCCGGTGCAGCGCCTGCCGCTGGACCGGTGGCGCGCCCAAGTGCTCGATGCGGTGTCCGGTGCCGAATTTGCCGATTTACCCGAACAGACGAGAAATCGCCTGCGCCTGCGCCGCGCCGGTGTGTGGGCCAGCCTGGCGTTCCAGCACGCGCGCGGTGCGGACCCGGACGCTGCCACCGCTGCCGGGCAACGCGCATTGGCCGAACTGGCGGGCGCGAACAGGGCCGAGCTCTCCGACGACGACCGGATGACCTACGCCGAGGCCGCCATCCGCGTGGGCGCTGCTCGCTGGGCCGTCGAGCCCACGCCAGCCCCGGCGCGCAAGGTCGGCCTGCAGGTGCAGGTCGTCGCCGGCGAGGCGCCGGGCCAGACCTGCGTGAACCTGATCGATACGCGCAACGCCCCGGCGCGGCAGTTGGCCCGCCGATGCACCTATGGACTGGTGTGGGCCGCCTCGGCCCAAGCCAATGCATCCCATTCCGCCCTCGCCCTGGCTGTGCAGCCGCTGGATGGCTGGCGCGAACAATGGGTGTTCTGGCAACAGGGCCGGCAATGGCACATCGACGTGCTGCCACCGGCCACCTCGCTCGCCGCGCCGGGGCAGGCTCTGGGCTATGTGGAGTTCGCCGGCTGGGTGCCCGGCCAGGCCCGCATGCTGCTGGCGCGCGAAACGCGCGTCGATGGCCGCACCCGCCGCAGCTTCGACGTCCTGCGCCTGGACACGCTCCAGGTCGAGAAGACCGCGAGCTCGCCCGATCAGTTGGCGGCATTCCGCTGGCAGGATGCGGCCTGGAAGCGGCAGACGGTGGCGGTTCGATAGGGGCGTGGTGGATGCCGTGGAGGACGCGCGTGCTTGCGTGGTGGTCAACACTTCACGCGGACAGCAACCGTCGTTCGACTTCCTGCCATCGCTGCTCCACCAAGCGCCGCATGGAATCGGGCAGCAGCCATACCTCAAGTCGCTGCGCCAGCGTCGCCCCTCGCTGCAGCCGCTGCCGAACCCACTCGCCCACGCGATCACCTGACCAGCCCTCCATTTCGGGGGTCGGGTTGAACCACGCCAGGTTTTGCCCGAAGACAGGCGCAACCTCATGCCAAAGGGCATCGTGCAACTGCGCCGGTGTCAAGCCGGTGGCCACGAGCTCCCGACCAATATCGTCGAAGTCGTAGTCCTGCAGCTCGCGTCCCACGAAGAGCTCCGCCAGTGCGGTCCACGCCCGTTCGCGCCCGGCGTCGGGCGTGAGTTGGGAGGCAGTCACAGTCGCGCCGGCTTGGGCAGCAAGGAATCAAAGGCCATGTCTGCACCGACCGCAAACACCAGCATGTCGCGAACATACTGCGCCCGGACACGCGACTCGTGAATGCAGGCTGACGCGAGGTTGTAAGCAGTCGCCTGAAGTTCCGCGACAGAAGTCGACAGCACCACATCGCCATGGGCACGCTGGCCAGCACCACGCGCATGCACCGAATCAGCTGACATCAGATACCTCCTGTTCAAGAGAGGTTAGGACATAGCGCCGATTGTCCCCGGAAGACAGGGGTGAGACTTTCGAAATGCATGTGACTCGACGTCACAAACCCGTCGTGCCCAGCGCGTCCAGGTTGCCCGCGTGCTGCCGTTCCTGCGCAAACCAGCGCAGCACCGGGTAGGTACCGGGCAGAACGGGCTGCACCTGCACCGGCAGATCCTGCCAGGCCATCTGCTGGGCCTCGCGCATCTGGATCTCGCCGCTCCAGTCGTAGACCTTGCAGAAGTGCAGCCTCACCAGCGCGTGCGGATAATCCACCAGCTCCTGGCGCCATGGATGCACCGCGCCGACGGTGATGCCCAGTTCCTCGTGCAACTCACGACGCAAGGCCTGCTCCACCGTCTCGCCCGGCTCGAACTTGCCGCCGGGGAACTCCCAGTACCCGGCGTAGACCTTGTCGGCCGGGCGCGAGGTGAGCAGGAAGCGGCCTTCGCGGCCAGCAGCATCGCGCTCGATCAGCACACCCACGGCGACATCGACCGGCGGGCGCGGGACTGAGGAGCCGCCATCCACCCGCAAGGGTTCAGACACGGTCGAGTCCCTCGGGCGGTGCCCCGCCGGCGTCGGCACCGACCTGTGCAGCCGCCGGCCCGACAACTGCGCTTGCCGCCGACTCGCCACGTCCCGCCCAGTCACGAGCGAACTGGTAGGCCACGCGACCCGAGCGCGAACCGCGCTCCAGCGCCCACACGAGCGCCGGCTGGCGGGCCGATGAAAGCGCCGGCTCGCTGACCCCGAAATGACGCAGCCACTGGGCGACGATGGCGAGGTACTCTTCCTGCGAGAACGGGTAGAAGCTGATCCACAGGCCGAAGCGCTCGGACAGCGAGATCTTCTCCTCGATTACCTCGCCGGGATGGACCTCGCCATCGTCGGTGTGGGTGTAGGACAAGTTGTCCTTCATGTACTCGGGCAACAGGTGGCGCCGATTGCTGGTGGCATAGACCAGCACGTTGTCGGCGGTGGCCGACACCGACCCGTCGAGAATGGACTTCAACGCCTTGTAGCCGGGTTCGCCTTCGTCGAAGCTGAGATCGTCGCAGAAGACGACGAAGCGCTCGGTGCGACCCGCCACCAGGTCCACCAGATCGGGCAGGTCCACGAGATCGGCCTTGTCGACCTCGATCAGGCGCAGGCCACGCTGGGCATAGGCGTTCAGGCAGGCCTTGATCAGCGAGCTCTTGCCTGTGCCGCGGGCCCCGGTGAGCAGCACGTTGTTGGCGGGCAGCCCGGCCACGAACTGCGCCGTGTTGCGCACCAGCCGATCCTTCTGGCCGTCGACTTCCTGGAGGTCGGTCAGCGCAATGGTGGAGAGCTGGCGCACAGGTTGCAGCCAACCGCAAGCGCCCCTTCGGCGATAGCGAAAGGCCACAGATGCCGACCAGTCCGGAGCCGCCAGCGGCCGCGGCAAGATCGACTCCAGGCGTTCGAGCAGGTGGTCGGCGCGGCGGAGCAGGGCTTCGAGATCGAGCATGGACATCGGCACAGTGTATCGAGGCGCTCTGGGGTGCCACGGCAGGTGCACCCTCGCGCCTGCCCGCCGCTCAGCCATGTGACGAAACCAGCAGGGACAACCCCGCAACAATGAGGGCGGCTCGACGTCGACTCTCGCGTGGCCTACATTTTGCGCTGGCGGTGCGCCGGCATCGCCCGCCCGGTTCGGCAACAACAACGATCGGTATTCTGGTGTGACAGGGACAGACGAGGATTTCGTCCAGTGGCTGGCGTCGCTGGGCTTGCAGCAGTACGCAGCCACGTTCGCGGCCCACGACGTGGGCTGGGCGACGCTGCCGCTGCTCACCGATGACGACCTGAAGGAACTCGGCCTCAGCCTGGGTCACCGGCGGCTGCTGCAGCAGGGCCTCCGCCAGAGCCAGGCCGCGCCTGCGAGCAGCACGATCACGGCGCCTGCGCCGCAGCCTCCCGGCCGCGGCGAGCGTCGCCAGATCACGGTGTTGTTCTGTGACCTGGTGGGATCCACCGAATGGTCGCAGCGGCTCGACCCCGAGGACCTGCGCAACCTCATCCATGCCTACTACTCGTCGTGCTGCCGCATCATCGAGCAGTCCGGCGGCTTCATCGCCCGCGTGATCGGCGACGGCATCCTGGCCTATTTCGGCTACCCGGCGGCGCGCGAGGATGCCGCCGAATGCGCCATCCGCGCGGGACTGCGCGTGGTCGATGCCGTCAGCCGCGAGAACCACGCCGGCGCCGGCCGCATCGAGGTCCGGATCGGGCTGGCCACCGGCCTGTCCGTGGTCTCCGACATGGTCGGCATCGGATTCTCGGAACTGCATGCCGTGATGGGCCAGACACCCAATCTGGCTGCGCGGATCCAGGCACTGGGTGCTCCGGGCACAGTGGCCATCGCCGACGATACACGGCGCGTGGCCGGTGGGTTCTTCGTGTACGGCGACCTCGGGCAGCACGAGCTGAAGGGGTTTGCGCAGCCGGTGCAGGTCTGGCGGGTGGTCGGCGAGTCGCAGGCCGGTGCGCGCTTTGACGCCCAACATGCGGCCCGGGCCGAGTGCATCGGCCGCGACGCGCAACTCGAGCTGCTGCAGTCCGCGTGGGACACCATCCGATCGAACCAGTCCGACAACGTCGTCGTCACGCTGTTCGGCGAGCCGGGCATCGGCAAGTCGCGTCTGCTGCGCACCGCCCGCGAACGCCTGGTTCCGCAGCCGACGTACACGGTGTTGATGCAGTGCTCGCCCAGCCAGGTGGGCACGCCCCTGCATCCGGTGGTCGACTGGCTGCGTCGGGAGATCGCCACCGCACCTGGCAACGACGACCATGAGCGCCTGCGCTCGTGGTTGGGATCCGATGCGCGGGGGCCGGCGCTGGCACTGATGGCCGAGTTCCTGTCCCTTCCCGTGCCTGCGGGCGAGGCGCCAGCCCCGATGCCGCCGGATCGCAAGCGCCAGCTCACCCGCGACATCCTGGTGCACCATGTGCAGACCCGCTGTGCCGAGGGTCCCGTTTTGTGGTTGGTCGAGGACGCGCACTGGATGGACGGCGCGACCGAGGACTTCCTCGTGGCGCTGTTCAATCGCCTGCGGCGTGAACCGCTCATGGGGTTGATCACCACGCGGCCTGAGCGCTCGTACCACTGGGCCGAAGCCCATCGCTGCACCGATGTCGTGCTGCATCCGCTGGCACGCGCCGACGCCCAGCGCCTGCTCGACGCCACCTGCCGCGGCCGCCCCCTGCCCGATTCAGTGCGCGAGAAGATCCTGGCCCGCACCGACGGCGTGCCCTTGTTCATCGAGGAGTTGACCACCACCGTTCTCGAAGGCGGCTTCGTGCGACAGGACGGCGATGAATGGGTCGTCGAGGAACCCCTGCCGGCACTCGACATCCCGACCACGCTGCGCGACAGCCTGATGGCCCGGTTGGACCGCCTGAACGACATCAAGGATGTGGCCTGCGTGGCCAGTGTGCTTGGGCGCGAGTTCACGTTCGCATTGCTCGCCCACGTCAGCGGCAAACCCACGCACCAGCTAGTGGCCGCGCTGGACCGCCTGGTCGAGGCCCGCCTGCTGTTCCAGCGTGGCGTGCCGCCTGAAGCCGAGTACAGCTTCAAGCACGCGCTCATCCAGCAGGCGGCCTACGACAGCCAGTTGCGCAGCGATCGGCGCGCCCTGCATGCACGCATCGTTGCGGCCATCGAGGCCCATCAGCCCGAACTCGCACGGCGCGAGCCGGGCTGGATGGCCCACCACTGCGAGCTGGCCGGGCTGGTCGATCGCAGCGTCGACTACCTGCGTGCAGCCGGCGTGGCCTCGACGCGCATCGTCGCCATCCCCGAGGCGCTGTCGTACTTCCAGCGCGCGGATGCGGCGATGTCGACGCTCGATCCCTCAGCCGCCAACGCGCGCCGCCACATCGACATCATCCTCGGGCTGATGGAGGTAGGCCGGTTCGCGATCCTGCCCAGCCGGCTGCGCGAGCTGAGTGCCCGCGCGCGCGAGCTCGCCAGCCGCGACGGCGTGCTGTGCGATGCGAGCGTCACGGCGGCCATCCTGTTCCAGGACGCGCGCGCCAAGCTCTACTGCAGCTACTACGACCAGGCCCGAAGCATCTTCCACGAGTTGCGTGCGCTGGGCCGCAGCCACGGCAGCGAGGCCATCGAACGCAAGCCGGCGTCGGCACTGTGCATGAACCTGTGCTGCCAGGGGCTGTTCGGTGAGATGCTGGAGTTCGTGCACGAGGACAACATCGGTTACTACCAGCGCAGCGGCAGCACGATCGACTACATCTCGGGCCTGGGCTGGATCGGCTATGCGCGCGCGCAGGCCGGCGCGGTGTCTGCCGGTCTGGCTGCAGGCGACCTGTCCGTGCGCGAGGCCGAGCAGTTCCAGTCGCCGGTCTACCTGGCCGGCGCCTACGTGTGGCGCAGCCATGCCCACATGGCCGCCCGCCGCCTCGATCAGGCCATCGACGATGCCCGCCGGTGCGTCGACCTGGCGACGACCCACACCATGCCCTACCTGGCCTGGCATGGCCTGGTGTTCCTCGCGCTGTGCCTGTGCCGCCGCGGCGACATCGACGGCGCAGGCGCCGCACTGGTTCAAGCACGGCAGTTGCTGGCGCAGGTCGAGGATGGCCGCTGGTCCTTGATGGACTACCTGCCGGCCATCGAGGCCGAGATCGCCTGCGCCCGCGGCGACCACGAGGCTGCACTGCGCCATGCCGACGAGGCCGTCGAGGTTGCCCGATCGATCGGCGGCGTTCACGGCGAGGCGATCGCGCAGCGCGCTGCTGCAGTGAGCCTGCTGCGCGCATCCGGCGATTTCGAGAGCGCGCAGACACGCTTCGACCGCGCCATGGCGCTGCATGCGCAGGGTGACGCCCATGCCGAGCGAACCTACGGCGCCCTGCTGTGGGGACATGAGCTGCGCCGCGCCGGGCTGGCGCCACAGGCCGCGCCGTGGCTGGCCGAGGCGCGCGCGCTGGCCCAGCAGCATGGCTACGAGCTGAACCGCTGCGAGTACGAGGCGGCGGTGGCGCTCTGACCACCAGCGGCCGCCGCGCTACGGCCAGCGCGGAGCGGTCGTTTCCGGCGATACCAGCTCGGGGTGTTGCCCGAGCAATGTGGCCACGGCTGCGCGGCCTTCCTCGAACCCGCGCTGGAGGTTGCCTCGATCCCAGCGGTAGGTGATGTCGGTGCTGCGGCGCAGCGGCACCTCGACCACGCGCGGCACCCGGCCGCTGGTTTTGCTCAGGTGGGCCTTGAACAGGCGGATGTCGTTCTCGCCCACTTCGGCGGCAAACTGCTGGCACAGGTTGGCCAGGCTGTCGTGCAGGTTGCGCGGCCGCCGAACCTGCCGGTAATCCACGATGCGCACCACCCAGATTTCGTCCAGGTCGGGATGGTCCTCGATCAGGTTGCGGAAGTTCACGGTGTCGATCAGCGCACCCTCGCTGTACTCGTGCCCATCGTCGTTGGGCAGGTGCACGGTCTGCTCGATGTAGGGCAGCGCCGAACATGCGCACAGGCTCGGCCGCGTAATGGGAAGGTAGTCGCGCTGCTGGGCTCGCAGACCCTTGCGGTAGTCGAGCCACTTGTTGTTGAACAACTGGAGATACCCCGTCACCCCAGTTCGCTCGTCGGCCACGCGCCAGGCGTTGTGATAGATCTCGGGCAGCGCCTGACGGCGCGGTGGTGCGTCGCCCGAGTAGCGGTCCACCAACGCGTCGAGTTGCGCCCGCCCCATGTCATCGAGTCCCGGCTCGCCCAGCAAGTCCAGTTGTTCGAGCGCCAGTGAAGACAGCAACGGGCTGTCGCGGTAGTAGATGTTGCTCAGCCCGTTCACGCCCGACAGGTAGGCCATCGACGTGATGAACCGGCTGGCCGGATGCAGCGCCAGCACGTTGTTCAGCACAAAGGCATTGCGCGAGGCCTCGTTGAACCAGTTCTGCGGCGAGGCCAGCATGCGCGACCACTCCTCGATGGCTTGCGGCAGCTCGCCGGAGATGTCGTACACGTGGCGCCAGGTCGCTGGACTCAGCGCATGTGACCACCAGGCCGCCGCAATGGCGCCGAAGTTGGGTGCGAACGCGCGATTGACCGGAAAGCCCTCGTACGAGGCCGCGTCACGAAAGGCGTGATCGTGGAAGAACTCGTATGTACGCTGCGCCCGTTCGTCGCCTTCGAGCTGGTTGTAGTAGATGCCGACCCACGCGCCGATGCACGACAGCGACCACACGTCGAAGTGCACGCCCTGGCGTTCCAGCGCCGACAGCGTCCCGATGTGGAAGCCAGCGGCCGGCCCGCCGCCGGCCAACGCGATCGCACGCTTCTTGGGCCGCTTCGCGGGTCGCGCATCGCGACGTGGCGATGCCTTCGGTTGCTGGGCCATCTGCCCTCCCGTTCGTCCTCTTTGTGGATGGCACTGCGCACAGTCGCAGTGTATGTTGCAAGACGTAACGGCGGGAAAGCAGCCATCCATCGTTTGAAGGAGGAGGTCCATGGAGGTCATCGACGATTGGCCGGCCGCGGAGCCGGACACGCAAGCGGCGTCCGGCGCATCCACCTCGCGCCGGGTTGCGCCATCACCGGCGTTGGCGCACGGCGCCGTCCAGCGATTGGCCGCTGCGCTCGCAGGCTTCGAGCCGCGCGTGCTCACGCTGCATTGCTACGAGGATGTCGGCCTGCGCTGGATCGCGCTGAGCTTCGACAGCACGGTCATCGCACCGTCGGTCGTGCTGCGTGCAGGCGATTGCCTGGCACCGGAGCTGACCCCGGCGGTGCTGCTGTTCAGCAGCCTGCGGCCGCGCGGCGTGGTGTACTTGCTCGACGAAAGCCCTGCCCGCGCCGCCGGTGCCTCGCGCCCTGCAGCGGACGATCGGCTGCCGGCGTCGCGCTATGGGGTCGCGTTGGCGCAGTTGCGCACGTCGCGCACCGCGGGATGGTAGGTCGCCGCGCGCAGGGTTGTGGCCGGGCCCGCTGTCCGGCCCCAGCGGGGCGACCCTGTCTCAGCCCACCAGACGCGCGAGGATGGCGTCGAGTTGCTCGGTCGGGGCGCGCTTGAACCCCGAGCGCGCGTAGCGCTGCAGCCGACCGACCAGGAACGACGTCAGGGCCGATGCCAGCGCCTGGGACTGAACGGTGGGCGTGGCCACACCAGCCGCGTCGGCGGCGCTGCGCAGGGACACGCGCAATTGGGACTCGAGCCGGTCGAAGAACTGGTTCATGCGGGCAATCAGGCGTTCGTTCTCGAACACCAGGGCATCGCCGACCATCACGCGCACCATGCCGGGGTTCTTTTCGCAGAACTGCAGCAGCATCGTGGCGATGCGGGCGGCCTGGACACGGCCATCGGGTTCGCGCTCGGTGATCTGGTTGACCAGCGTGAACACGCTGGACTCGATGAACTCGATGAGTCCCTCGAACATCTGCGCCTTGCTGGCGAAATGGCGGTACAGCGCAGCCTCGCTGACATCGAGCCGCGAGGCCAGTGCGGCGGTGGTGACGCGCTCGGCGCCGGGCTGCTCGAGCATGGACGCCAGGGTCTGGAGGATCTGCACGCGGCGTTCGCCGGGGCGGGGCCGCTTGCGCGGAGAGACCGCAGATGCGGGCAGCACCACGCCATCGACGGGCAGGGCACTCGGTGCGTGAACTGGCGCGGCAACCGGCTCGGGTACGGCCACGGGACCAGCTTCGGCAGGCAGATCGGCGAACGGTGCGCCGGATGGCTCAGGCTGAACGTGCATCTCGGCAGCCGCGTGGCGAGGGGGAGGGCAAAGGCCGAACGATTCTGGCACAGGGCCCCGGCCACTCTGGGGGGGCGAAAACACCTAAGTCGGGGCCCCAACAGGGTCCGAGTCCGCGGCGTTGGCCACACTCCAGCGCTCCAGCGGCTTCAGGCCCCTCACCACCATGTCCACATAGGCAGGGCGCATCGACCAGCGCGCGACCACGGGGCCAGTGGCATCGCTTCGTCGGGCGTAGCGCTGCATCCACACTGTGCGCATGCCCACCCGACGGGCGGCCTTCTGGTGCACCAGCGTGTCCTCGACCAGCACGCAACGTGATGCGGGCACACCCAGCCGCGCAACCAGGCGCCGCAGCATGCGCGCGTCGGGCTTGGGGCGCCAGTGGCCGAACATGACCATGTCTTCGATGCACAGCACATCGTCGAACGCCTGGGCGATGCCCAACGCCCCCAGCACGCGCAGCGCGTACTCGCGCGGGGCATTCGTCAGCACCAGCTTGCGGCCGGGCAGTCGCCTCAACACCGCGTGGTCGTGCCGGTGCCCGCTGACTTGGTTCTCCAGCCCGGGCAGGCGGTGGGTGTCGTGCAGGAAGTGTTCGGCGCGCACGCCGTGGTGGCGCACCAGGCCGATGAGCGTGGCGCCGTAGCGCAGCCAGTAGCCGCGGCGCAGCGTGTCGGCCTGTGCGGCGTCGAGCCTCAGCTCGCGCTGGACATACGCCGACATCGACCGGTTGAGTGCGCCGAAGATGTGCGCGCCAGCGTCGTGCAGCGTGTTGTCCAGGTCGAACAACCAGACGGTCTTGCGAGCCGGCTTCAATGCGATCGGATCATCGTGCCGTAGGCCTGATCGGTCAGGATCTCCAGCAGCAAGGCATGCGGCACCCGGCCGTCGATGATGTGCACCGCGTTCACCCCGCTGCGCGCCGCATCGAGCGCCCCCGCGATCTTGGGCAGCATGCCGCCGCTGATGGTGCCATCGGCAAAGAGTTCGTCGATGCGCCGAGCGGTCAGATCGGTGAGCAGGTTGCCCGCCTTGTCGAGCACGCCCGGCGTGTTCGTCAGCAGCAACAGCTTCTCGGCCTTGAGCACCTCGGCCAGCTTGCTGGCCACCAGGTCTGCGTTGATGTTGTAGCTCTCGTTGCGGGCGCCGAAGCCGATCGGGCTGATGACCGGGATGAACTGGTCGTCCTGCAGCGCGCGCACGACGCTGGGATCGATGGATTCGATGTCGCCCACTTGGCCCACGTCGTGTTCCTTCGACGGGTCGTCCTTGTCGACCATCTTGAGCTTGCGCGCGCGGATCATTCCGCCGTCGCGCCCGGTCAGGCCCACGGCCTTGCCGCCGGCATGGTTGATCAAGCCGACGATGTCCTGCTGCACTTCGCCGCCGAGCACCCACTCGACGACTTCCATCGTCTCCTCGTCGGTGACGCGCATGCCCTGGATGAACGTGCCCTTCTTGCCGATCTTGGCCAGCGCCTCATCGATCTGCGGACCGCCACCGTGCACCACCACCGGGTTCAGCCCGACCAGCTTGAGCAGCACCACATCCTCGGCGAAGTCCTGCTGCAGGGCCGGATCCGTCATGGCATTGCCGCCGTACTTGATGACCAGGGTCTTGCCGTGGAAGCGCCGGATGTAGGGCAACGCCTGGGCCAGGATTTCGGCCTTTTCGCGGGGCTGGATGTGGTCGACAGGAGAACTGGCGGCATCGGGGTTCATGGCGGGCCTTCTGACGGGGCATTGCATCGCCGCTGACGGAAGTGGCGCGGCAGGCGCCGATTGTAGGGACGCACCGCACGTCGGATCCTGCAATGGCAACCCTGCACCGGCAGCGGTTTCGGCTTTGCCGCCACACTGCGCTGCACCGTCTCAAGGACACCCGCATGCACGCCCTCGGCCTGGAACACAGCTATGCCCGCGAACTACCGGCCGCCTGCGTGGATTGCCCGCCTGAGCCGGCACCGGCGCCGCGCCTGCTGTTTCTCAATGCCGACCTGGCGCACGAACTGGGCTGGAGCCTCGAGAACCTGGGCGGCGCCGACGCCGCTGCCGTGTGGTGCGGCAACCGACTGCCCGCCGACGCGCGACCGGTTGCCCAGGCCTACGCCGGCCACCAGTTCGGCGGCTACTCGCCCCAGCTCGGCGATGGCCGCGCGCTGCTGCTGGGTGAGCGACTCGACCGCTACGGCCGTCGCCGGGACATCGCGTTCAAGGGCAGCGGACGCACCCCGTTCTCACGTGGGGGCGACGGCAAGGCCGCGGTGGGCCCGATGCTTCGCGAAGTGCTCATCGGCGAGGCCATGCATGCCCTGGGCATCCCGACGACACGCGCCCTGGCGGTCGTCGCCACGGGCGCGACCGTCTGGCGCGACACCGCGCTACCCGGCGCCGTGCTCACGCGCGTGGCCGCCAGCCACCTGCGTGTGGGTACGCTGCAGTACTTCGCCACCCGGGGTGACTTCGACACGCTGCGCCTGCTCGTGGACTTCGCCATCGCACGACATGATCCGCAGCTGCGCGAAGCCCCCGATCGCGTCTATGCCCTGCTCCGAGCCGTGGTCCAGCGTCAAGCCAGTCTCGTGGCCCAGTGGATGAACGTGGGCTTCATCCACGGCGTGATGAATACCGACAACATGACGTTGTCCGGCGAGACCATCGACTATGGACCCTGCGCCTTCATGGAGACCTACGATCCGGGCACGGTGTACAGCAGCATCGACCACCAGGGCCGCTATGCGTACGCCAACCAGCCAGCCGCCGCGTTGTGGAACCTGGCCCGCCTGGCCGAGGCGCTGCTGCCGCTGGTGGCCGATGCGTCCGACGAAACCAGCGTGCGCGAAGCCGTCGAGCAGGCCACCCGGGCGCTGGACGAATTCCATCCAATTTACGCGGCCGAACGTCTGCGCGGCCAGCGTCGTCGGCTCGGCCTGCTGTCGGATGCACCGTCCGAAGATGCCGACGATGCCGCGCTGGCCGCCGACTGGTTGGCGCTGATGCAGGCGCAGGCGGTGGATCACACGCTGGGCTGGAGGCTGCTGGCCGATGCGGCAGTGGGCCGTTCGCAGCCGCTGCTGGCGCACTTTCGCGAACCGCGCGATGCCCTCGCATGGATCGAGCGCTGGCAAGCGCGCTGCGCGCGCGACGATGCCACCCGCGGCACCAGCCCGGCCGCCCGCTCCGCCAGCATGAGGCAGGCGAGCCCGCGGATCATCGCGCGCAACCACCTGGTCGAGCTCGCGCTGGTCGCCGCCACCGAGCATGGCGACCTGCAACCGTTCGAGCGCCTGCTGGAGGCCTTGCGCCACCCGTGGGACGACAGCGACGAGTACGCCCCTTACGCCCAACCGGCCGCGCCCGAGCAGGCAGCCGGCTACCGCACCTACTGCGGCACCTGATCGGCCGCCTGCGGTGTGCAGGCCAGCGCGTGCACCATCAGGTGGCGCACGATGCCGTGCGGAAAGACGGCATGCTCGTGCACGGTGACATATCCCAGCGATCGGTACAGTGACGGCGCCTGGAAGCTGAGGGTTTCAAGATAGGCGATGGTGCAGCCGTGCTTGCGCGCAAGCCCTTCGAAGGCATGCACCAGCCGTGCGCCCAGGCCCTGCCGCCGCAGCGCCGGCTCCACCCACAGCTGCTGCAGCTCGCAGCACGGGCCCCAGCGCCGACCGACCGCACCGCCATGCACGCGTCCATCGACGTCGCGCAGGAAGCACGCCAGCGGCCGCACCTCATGCAAAGGCGCGGCCTCGTCGTTGGAACGGCCCAGCCCGCTGTCGACGACATCGAGATCCGGTGCGCCCGGCTCGTCGTGCAGGGTAATCGACAGGCTCTGCCCATCCAACGTCGTGCTCACGGTCAGAAGTGGATGCCGCGCATCATCTGCTGCAACGCCATGGCTTCGGCACTGAGCTTGGGCCGGTCACTCTTGTCGCCGCGCGCTGCTTCCGAATCGGGGAACATGCGGAAGCTGGTGTTCATGACGATCTGCGCCACCCGTGGCGCGAAGGCATGCAGCACCTGGCCGAGGATGCCCAGCCGGGTGGCGATGCGCACCGGCTTGTACACGCAGGCCTGGGCAATCATGTCGGCGGCTTCCTCGGGGCTCAGCGTGGGCACGTTGTTGTAGATCTTGGTGGGTGCGATCATGGGCGTGCGCACCAGCGGCATGTTGATGGTGGTGAAGGTGATGCCCTGGTCGGCAAACTCGCTGGAGGCGCACCGGGTCCAGGCATCGAGCGCCGCCTTGCTGGCGACATAGGCCGAGAAGCGCGGCGCATTGGTGAGAACGCCGATCGAGCTGATGTTCACCACATGGCCGCGCCGCTTGGCCACCATGCCCGGCAGCAGGCCCATCGTCACACGCAGGCAGCCGAAGTAGTTCAGGCTCATGGTGCGCTCGTAGTCGTGGAAGCGGTCGTAACTGCTCTCGATGGCGCGTCGGATCGACCGGCCGGCGTTGTTGATGAGGAAGTCCACGCCGCCGTGCGCCTCGGTGAGGGCACGCACGAACGCCGCGCATCCGGCTTCGTCGGCGATGTCCACCGAATAGCTGTGCACCTGCGCATCCTTGCCGGCGACATCGCGGATCTCCTTCACGGCATCGGCGAGCTTGTCCGCATCGCGCGCACAGATGATCGTGACCGCACCCGCCTCGGCGAACTTCTTGGCCGCCGCCAGGCCGATGCCGGACGAGCCGCCCGTGACCAGCACCACCTTCCCACCGACCGTGCCGCGCAGGCTGCGGTCGATGAACAGGTCGGGGTCGAGGTGGCGCTCCCAGTAGTCCCACACCCGCCAGGCGTAGTCGTCCAGCCGCGGGCAGGCAATGCCCGAGCCTTCCAGCGCCTTGAGCGTGTCGCGGCAGTCAAAGCGCGTGGGGTAGTTGACGAAGGTGAGCATGTCCTCGGGCAGGCCCAGGTCCTTCATCACCGCGTGGTAGACCCGGCGCACCGGCGCCAGCGCCATCAAGCCCTTCTTCACGCTCTTCGGGATGAAGCCCAGCAGCGCGGCATTGACGAAGAGGTTCATCTTCGGCGCATGGGCGGCCTTGCTGAAGATGTCGAGCACATCGCCCACGCGGTAGCCCACCGGATCGACGAGGTGGTAGCACTTGCCCGCGTGATCGGCCTTGCTGTGCGAGATGTGGTCCAGCGCCGCGACGACGAAGTCCACCGGCACGATGTTGACGCGCCCACCCTCAAGCCCGACCGCCGGCATCCACGGCGGCAGCAACTGCCGCATGCGCTGGATGAGCTTGAAGAAGTAGTAGGGCCCGTCGATCTTGTCGGCCTCGCCGGTGGTGGAATCGCCCACCACCATGGCCGGCCGGTAGACCGTCCAGGGCACCTTGCACTCCTTGCGCACGATCTTTTCGCTCTCGTGCTTGGTCATGAAATACGGATGGTCGAGACCCTCCGCCTCGTCGAACATGTCCTCGCGGAACACGCCTTCGTACAGCCCAGCGGCGGCGATCGATGACACGTGATGAACATGCCCCGCATCGACCGCGCGTGCGAACTCGACGAGGTTGCGCGTGCCCTCGACGTTCACGCGCACCTGGCTCTCTTCGTCGGCCTCCAGGTCGTAGACCGCCGCCAGGTGGTACACGGCGTCGATCTGGCCCTTCAGGGCCTTGAGTTCGTCGCTCGCCACCCCCAGCTTGCGAGCGGTGAGATCACCCGCCACCGGAATGGCCCGGGTGCGCGAGACTCCCCAGAACTTGTAGAGCTGTGCCAGCTTGTCTTCGCTGCCCGGACGCATCAGGAAGTGCACCGTCGACCCGCGCCGGGCCAGCAGTGCCTTGACCAGTCGTTTGCCGATGAAGCCGGTCGCGCCGGTGACGAAATACTGCATGGTCTCTCCTTTTGAAGCGGTGATATCGCTGGTCCCGGCCGTCGCCGGGCCGCATGCCTGAATGTTAGGGCTCGGTGTCCCGTCCAACTTGGGCAGTTACCCGCAGCGCTGCCCGTCGCCAAGCGCTCGCGCGCGAGAGTCGACGACGACGGTACTGCGCAGATTAGGCTGTACGCTCGAACGCGGCTGCCTACACTTCTCACAGCCGCAGGCCGTCGCAGGCTCGGCGAGCCGATCATTCACGCCCACACCACTCACGTCCACACCCGGAGACACCATGGTCAAGAAGCTACAGAAGATGGCGCAGAAGCAAGCCGCCGCGCCGGCCAGCCTGCTCGACAACCAACTGGCCCAGACGATCAAGGATTCGGCGCAGCAGATCTGGCTGGCCGGCCTGGGCGCTTTTGCCAAGGCGCAGGGCGAAGGGACCAAGGTGTTCGAGACGCTCATCAAGGAGGGCACCAGCTTGCATCGCAAGACCCAGGCGGCCGCTGGCGAGCGGCTGGGCGACGTGGCCGGCAAGATGACGGCCATGGCTGGCGAAGTCGGCAGCAAGGCCAACGCCCAATGGGACAAGCTCGAAGGCATCTTCGAGGAGCGCACGGCACGCGCGCTGAGCAAGATGGGCGTGCCCACCGCCAAGGACGTCGCCGCGCTCACCGAGCGCGTCGATGCGCTGGCCGCTGCAGTGGCACGCCTGGGCGGCCACACGGCGCCAGCAGCGACCGCT
>JABWBN010000031.1 GCA_013360485.1 Burkholderiaceae bacterium
CGCAACACCAGCGGCGGCGTACAGCCTCAGCGAGTGGCGCCAGAAGGCCTGGTGCCGCCGAGCCGAGCTCACGCGACCGTGCGCACCACCTCGGCGCACGGCTGCGCGGCCGGGCCGTGACCCGTCCAGCGCTTGAAGAGCTGGTGCTCGATGCCGACCTGGTCGAGCGCCTTGCCGATGCTTTGGTGGATGATGTCCATGATTGTCTGCGGCTGGTGATAGAACGCCGGCATCGGCGGCAGGATCACCGCGCCGCAGTCGGCAGCGCGCGTCATCAGCTCGAGATGCCCCTTGTGCAGCGGCGTTTCGCGCACCATCAGCACGAGCTTGCGACCCTCCTTGAGTTGGACATCAGCCGCCCGCACCACGAGGTTGTAGGTGAACGAGTTGGCAATCGCTGACAGGGTCTTGACCGTGCACGGGGCCACGATCATGCCGCGGGTGCGAAACGAGCCGCTCGCGACTGCTGCGCCGACATCCTTGTTGCTGTAGACCACGCTGGCCAGGCGGCGCACGTCGTCGACCGTGTACTCGGTTTCGATGGCCAGGTTCATGCCCGCGGCTTCCGACAGGATCAGGTGCGTCTCCTGGCCCAATGCCTTGAGCACGCGCAGCATCTCCACGCCATAGACGACGCCTGTGGCGCCGGTGATGGCGACGATCAACGGAAGACTCATCGGGCACTCCTGTGGCTGGATGTGGATAGGGTGATGGTGCAGGAGCTGACGGAGCTCGGCAAGGGGTGGCCCGGGTTCACGCCGCCATTGCGGGCAATTCGGATTGCACCGCTTCGTCGACTGGGTATCCGGCCGCTTCCAGCGCTGCAATCACGGCTGAGATGTCACGGGTGTGGAAGCGCACGATCACAGGCCGCGCGGCATCGCAATTGCCGTTCCCCTCGTCGCGGCGGCCCACGGGGTAGATCGCCTGGGGTGGCGCACCGGCGGACTCGCAGATTTGTGCGATGCGCACCAAGGTGCCTGTGCCCATTCGCAGCGGAGCCAGGGTCACGCCGCTGCGGCGCTCGCGGGCGCCCAGGCAGCGTGCTGCGTACTGGAAGATCTCGTTGGCCGAAATGACGCCGACGACCTGGTCGCCATCCATCACCGGGAACTGGGCCACGCCCAGCTCCTGACCCTTCAGCAGGCAATGCTCCATCGTGTCCGAGGCCTGCACCGTGGCCGGTGAGCGCAGCATCACGTCCTTGACTTGCAGCCGCGTGACGAAGAAGTTGAATTCGTCGGAGTCCTGCGTGCGCAACACGAACTGCCCCATGCGCAGCAGTCCGGCGCGCGTGACCAGGCCGCGCAGGCGGCCGTTCTCGACCACCGGCAAGGCATGCAGGTTGTTTTCGCTGATCAGTCGCTTGGCCTCCGAGACGAGCGTGTCACTGTCGATCGTCAGCGGGTGGGGATGCATGTAGTTGCGTACCAGCATGGCAGTGGCCTTCGGTCTCCGGGATTCAGAAATGTCCACCGATGCGGGCCAGCCCGAGCGCGGCCAGCGTCATCGCGTTGTCGATCTCGCCGCTGGCGATGCGGCTGCCGATCTCGGCCGCATCGAGCAGGACGACGTCGATGTCCTCGCCCGCGTCGGGCCGCGGTGGTGTCCGGTGGCTCACGTTGCGCGCCAGGTAGATCCAGGCTCGGTTGGCCAAGAGCGCCGGCTGCGGGTGCAGCACGCCCAGGATCTGCAACGGCTCATCCGTCGCGTAGCCGGTCTCCTCGGCGAGCTCACGCGCTGCGCCTCGGTCCGGTTGCTCGTCGATGCCATCGTGCAAACCGCCCGGCAACTCGAGGCTGTCGCGGCGCGAGCCATGGCGGTACTGCCGGACCATCACGACCTGGCCGCTTGTGGTCAGCGGCAAGACCGACAGCCAGTCGGCCATGTGCAGCACGTGAAAGTCGCGCGCCTGGCCTGTGCGCGGTGACTGCGCCCGGTCGCGAAACACCCGAAAGACGCCGGCATCGAACACCGGGTGCGATTGCAGCAGTGGCCAGGGTCGCGTCATGCTGCCTGGGCCTGCGTGCACGCCTGCGAGCGTTGATGAAGCCGCACGAACTCGTCGACGGCAGCCCGAGCGAAGTCGTTCGTGTACAGGTGCAGGTCGATCTCGCGCACGCCCTCGGGGTGATCCAGGCGATCCTTCAATCGCTGGACGAATGCCGCGTCGGCGACGGGGTCGTAAATCGGGCGGCCCTCCTTGTCGAGCGACGACCAGCCCTTCAGCGGAACAAGGAAGGTCCAGGGGCCGCGCGCCTGGTTCAGCCGCTGGGCGATCACATCGGCGGCCGCGCGCAACTCGTCCGCAGTGGTACGCACCTGCACGCGCAGCGCATCCTGCACGTACTGGACGCGGTCCTTGGTCTTCTCGAGCATGTCGGCACGCCCGCCGTAGGACAGGATGTCCAGGCCGCAGGGCGCCAGCACCATGGGGATGCCGGTGGTCACGGCGGCCATGAGGCGGTCGGGCCCGGGGTCGCGGTTGCCGTGAAACAGGTTCTCCATGACGCCGCCGATGCACAGGTCGAGCACGCCCTGGAAGGCGCCGTCGCGGATCATTTCCTCCATCGCGCGATCGCCCTTGCCTTGCGCATGGCAGACGATGGGAGTAAAGCCCGCGTCCTCCAGCATCCCCAGCGCCGCCTGCACCGCCATCTCGCCGAAGCCGAAGGACGACACCGCAACACACGGCTTGTCGAAGTGGATCTCGGTGCCCTGGGTCATCTCGACCATGCCGCAGATGGCGCCCACGGCGTTGGTGATCTGGGCTCGCAGCAGCGGATTCATCTTCACGATGTCCAGCACCGTGTGATGCATCGTGATGTCGCGCGTTCCCACGTACTTGTCGATGTAGGCCGGGTGCGCCGCCATCGGCGAAGCCATCACCTTGGGCATGCCGAAGGGCAACTGCTTCATGATGGATGTGGCCACCAATGTGGCTGTGCCGCCCCCGATGCCGATGATGCCGTGCACGCGGCCTTGCCTGACGAGATCGCCGACGATGGCCGCTGCGCCACGAATCTGGTTGTTGGTCGCGGTGTCGCGGTCCGATCGGTACTTCTCGCGCACCACCTCGATGGGCAGCCCGCCGCGCTTGGCCACATCGTCAGTGCGAATGTCGCCAGGGAAGGGCGGTGGCTCCTCCATGCTGAAGTCGAGCAAGATGGGGTCGTGCCCGCGGCCGCGTATCAGGTCACGCACGAAGACGATGTCCTCGCCGCGCGTGTCGAGGTTGCAGACGATGACGATGCCTTTGCGGGAACTCATGGATGGGGCGATCCGTAGCAGGGTTCGAGGAAGGCCCGGGCTCCTTTGCCCGGGCCGCCGCGGCGGTGGCGTTCAGCCGGCCTTGGGCTTCTTGACTTCGGGGCGGGTGAGGCGTCCGATCATGTCGGCCACCGGGCTGGCGCCCTTGAAACCATAGTCGCTCCAGCGATCGGACACCTTCTGCAGCACCGCGCGATCCATGAAGATCTCCTGCGGCTTGTTGGCCCACTCATAAGGCGTGCAGGCGTCCAGGATGATGCGGCTGGTGATGTCGCGCGCCTCGATGGGTAGGCCCGGATCCAGCGGTGTGGAGCGGCCACGGTCGATGATCTGCGCCGAACGCTTGGGGTCGAAGCGCGTGGCCAGCGCCCACCACACGCGGTCCATGTCGTCGGCCTCGATGTCGTGGTCAACCACGATCACGCCCTTGAGGCCATAGTGACCGGTGGTGCTGGCGATCACGGCGTTGCCCACATGGTTCGAGTGGCCCGGGTACATCTGCTTGACCGACACCACCGCCCAGAAGCGGCCGGTGGCGGCCGCAGGCAGGTACACGCTCTGGATGCCGGGCACGCGCATGGTCTCCAGGTCGTACCAGAGGGTTGCCGTCCGGTTGAGCGACTGGATCATGTGGATGTCGTTGATCGGCTTGCCCACCGTCGTCGACCAGAACACCGGCTTGTTGCGGTGCAGGATGCGTTTGACGCGCAGCACCGGCTTGGGATAGTCCTTGCCCTTGTTGCCCGAGTAGTAGCCGGTGTACTCGCCGAAGGGGCCTTCCTCCATCAATTCGTTGGGGTCGATGTATCCCTCGGCGATGATTTCGGCGTTGGCGGGCAACGTCAGCCCGGTCAGGTCGGACTTGAACACTGGCACGGGGCGGCCGCGCAATGCACCGGCGACATCGTATTCATCGGTCTGCGAGCTCACCAGGGTGGAGCCGGCCAGGAACAGCACCGGATCGCAGCCGACGACCGCCGCGGCCGGCATCAGCTCGCCGCGTTCCTGGTACTTCTTCATGTGCATGTCGCCATGCTTGCCCTTGATGATCTGTGAGCCGAGGATGTTCTTGCCCAGAACCTGCGAGCGATAGGTGCCCAGGTTGGTCCATCCGGTGTCGGGGTCCTGGGTGACGAGATAGCCCGCGGTGACAAAAAAGCGGCCCCCGTCGTCCGGGTAGAACCAGGGCACTGGAAAGCGCTCGAGGTCGACGGCATCGCCCGAGATGATGTTCTCCATCACCGGAGGGTTGTCCACATACGCCGGCTTGATCATCTGCTTCGTGGTCAATTCCATCCAGCGCTTGGACAGCTGGCACATCGACAGCGACGGATCCTGCTCGAGCGCGATAGCCAGCCGCTTGGGCGTCGTGAAGGCGCTGGTGAACACGGGGATGTCATTGCCCTTGACGTTCTCGTACAGCAGGGCCGGCCCCTTGGTCTCCTCGTTCACCTTGGAGACGTGGCAAAGCTCGAACTTCCAGTCCACTTCGGTCTTGACGCGGTGGAGTTCGCCGTTGGCTTCGAGCGCGGCGATGTAGCTGCGCAGATCGTCGATGGGCCTGACTTCGGTACGTGCGTTCATGAATGCTCCGTGGGTTGACGCGTTGGTGTCGAAAGGCGTTCAGCTGACCTTCTTGCCGGCCAGCATGCTGGTGAGGATGTAGTCCATCGCAGAGCCACTGCGCACGGCGGCTGCGGGACGCGGTCGGGAGCTCCAGACCGTCTCGGGGCGGGCCTGGAGGATGAAGATGTTTCCGCCGGAGGGCAGGTTCTTGTCGACGGCCCACTCGATGTCCATCGGGCGGCCGTAGTGCATTTCGATCTGCTTGCCCATCCAGGCCAGTTCGGTGATCTCGTCGTCGATCAGCGACTGCACCGTTTGCCGCTCATGCGGCACCTCGATGGTCTGGGACTGTTGGGTCTTGGGGTCGACCGTGCAGCAAACCTCCTTGCGCGAGATGGTGCGGTCGATGATGTCCAGCGTCACCTTGTTGACCACAAAGTGATCGGGTGTGACTTCGCCGGACACGACGGACTCGCCGAATCCGAAGTTCGAGTCGATCACGATGACCGATCGGTCTCCGTTGGCCGGGTGGATGGTGAACATCACGCCGGCGGTGTAGGCGTTGGCCATCTTCTGGATGCCCACGCTGATGGCCACCTGCTCGTCGCCGTAGCCCCGTTGCTTGCGGTAGGCGATGGCACGAGCGGTATAGAGGCTCGACATGCAGCGGCGCATGCGGTCGAGTACACCGTCGACGCCTCGAATCCACAGGTAGGTATCCTGCTGACCGGCGAAGCTGGCGTCAGGCAGGTCTTCGGCAGTCGCGCTGGAGCGCACGGCCACCGGCACCGCGGGCACGCCGCAGCGCACCGAGAGCTTGCGGTAGCACTCGGCAACCGTGTCCTCCAGCTCGGTGGTGAAGGGCTGCGACTCGATCACCGAGCGCACGCGCGCGCTTGCCCGTTCCAGGGCATCCATGTCGTCGACATCGATGTCGTGTGTGAGATGGGCGATCTCGCGATCGAGCCCGCCAACCGACAGGAAGCTGCGAAAACCCTGGGTCGTGAGGGCGAAGCCGGGTGGCACCCGCACACCGGCGTTGATCAGCTCGCCCAGCGAAGAGCACTTGCCGCCCACCAGCGGCACGGAGTCCTTGCTGCACTCCTCCAGCCAGCACACCAGCGGCTGGCCCGGTATCCGGGCCGCCGCCGGCGAGTGCGGCCGCAGCGTCGAGGTGCTGCCCATGGTGGCTCAGCGCGCGATGGTGATGGCACCGGTGGAGCCATCCACCCGCAGCAACATGCCGGTCTTGATGATCTTGGTGGCATGGCCAGTGCCCACCACGGCAGGCATGCCGTACTCGCGGCAGACGATGGCCGCATGGCTCATCACACCGCCCACGTCAGTGACGCATGCCCCGATCTTGGCGAATGCCGGCGCCCAGGAAGGCGAGGTTGTCGGCGCGACGAGGATCTCGCCCTGTTGCAGCTGCCCCACCTCCCCAACGGTGCGGCACACCCGCGCTCGACCTTCGATCACCCCCGGGCTGCCCGCGAAGCCCTTGAGCTCGGTGATGCTGTCGGGGTCCTTCACCTCCTGCACCGCGGCCCAGTCGGCCAGTGACTTGTTCGTCACGCCCCACAGCACGATGGTGAACGGCTCCTGGATGACCTCGGGCGCCGTGCCGATGGCCGGTGGCGCGTTCCACTCCTTGAACTTTGCCATCACCCCCTTGCGCCACTCGACTTCCTTGGGCCAGGTCTGCGTGCCGCGCGGCGTGACGCCGGTGGCCCAGGCGGTGACGATGTCCCAGAGCGCCTGCTTGATCTCGTCGCGCCGCATCAGCCAGACGTCCTCGACATCAGCGATGACGCCGTGCTCCTTCATCACCGCTGCGACCTCGCGCATCTTGTTCCAGAACACCGAGTGGAACCAATGCTCCACGTAGAAGAGGTGGTTCTCCACATACGGGAACACCGTCTTTGCGCAGCCCAGGAGTTCGTCGAACTGCTTGCGGTCCTCGTCCTTCTCGATCAGGCCGCGGTACTCGGCAGTGATGCGGTCTCGTTCAGCTCGCACCTGCTCCATGGGACGCTCGATGCTCTCGCCCTTGCGGATCTTCTGGACGTAGGTCTGGATCCCCGTGAGCGGGATGTTCATCGCGTCGTTCCACGAACGGTCGTGGTGGAACCATCCGGTTCCAGTGGAGACGTTGAACCACGGCTCGCGTGACAGGCTCAGCGAGGTCAGCCACTGCGTGCCCCGCGGTGAGTTCTTGAGCGCTGCCTCGACCACGGTCCACTCAGGGCTGGAGTTGACGATTTCGTCAACGTGCAGTTCGACGGCCAGATGTGCGAGCTTCTTCAGCTCCTCGTCGGGCTGGTACATGATGACGTCGATGCCCGAGATCATCTGTGTCACCCGCTGTGCCGGAATACTGGGGAACAGCTTCTGCACGAAGTCGAGGAAGAACACGTAGGCGGCGTACCCGAGGTTCAAGAACTCGAAGTGGTACTGCCAGCACTTGATGCCCAGGTTGATCAGGTCGTCGTAGTTCTTCAGCAGGTGGTAGCCCTTGGACTCACCCAGGGCGCCGGTGACCACCGATATGTCTTCCATGTCCGCCAGCCGCGGAATCTCGAGCTTCTCGAGTTCGCGGATCGTGGCCTCCATCTTGACCTTCCACTTGGCCTCGAGGTCGTCCCAGTTCTTGTAGTAGTGCCCCGCTCGCTCCATGAAGTGCGGCACGCGGCTGCCGATCTCCTCAGGGTCCTTCACCGGCACCGGCGAGATGTAGACGTAGCCGTTGATGATGCGGTGATCCACGCCGCGCACCGGCGGAACCATGAAGATGCGGTTGTTGTACTGCGACAGTGCGAGGTACCAGGCTTCGTCCCAGATCGTGTCGAACGGATACAGCGGCTCGGGATAGTGCAGGCCGTCGTAGAACCAGAACATCTCCTTCTCGTACTGGTTGCGCACCGGATCGTCGGTGACGAACTGGTACTGGTACGGATACATGCGCTCCCAGCCTTCAGTGCCGGGTATGGTCTTGGCCTTCACGTCGTGCGGAACCGGGAACTTCATGGCTTGCCTCGTCCTTGTCTGTGGTGGGGCCCGGTCTTCTCATGGTTGGTCCCGATTCGAATCAGGAACCCGCGACCGGGCAACGCACACCTGCATCTGCATAAGGCGTGCCATACCCGACCGCCGAGAGCCGACCGAGGCGTGGAACGAGCCTGTCGACCGACGCGCGCTCCTCGACAACGACGTCGCTGCATCGGCGCGCACGACCCGCTGCGCCGCGTGTCGCTGCGCTGGCCACGTTGGGCGACACGTGATCAATTCGTCAACTGGTCGTTCACCAAAACCGGTGACTTCATCAATTGGTGAGAAGCACCGTGTCGGGTGTTCAGCCGCCTCGGCTGGGAGTCGCACTAGGGATCTACCCGCGACCACCCCACGCATTGACGTGCATCAGCGCCAGGCGGTGAAGCGCCGCCTACAAAACCAGGTTCCGCAAGACTTCTAAGGGTGACCGTGGCGAAGCTGCGCAGCGTTCCCCGCACCGACGGGCACGACCTGCGCGCCCAGGTGCATTTCTGCCCCGAGACCGGACAGATCTGGCTGCACGAGCACCGCATGCTGCTCGTGCACGCCGAAGCGCAGGCCACGTTGCGCAAAGAACTGATCGACACCCTGGGCATGGAGCGCGCGCAGGGCTTGCTCACCCGCATGGGCTACGCATCAGGCCTGCGCGATGCCGAACTCGCGCGCAGTCGTGCCGAGAACGCGAGCGACCTCGAGGCATTCATGACCGGGCCGCAGTTGCACACGCTCGAGGGCATCGTGCGGGTGACGCCGGTCCGGGTCGAGATCGACCGGCCAGGCGGCAAGTTCTACGGCGAATTCCTCTGGGAGAACTCCTGGGAGGGCCAATGGCACCGCCACTACTACGGCATCCACTCCGAGCCGGTGTGCTGGACGCAGATCGGCTATGCCTGCGGCTATACGTCGGCGTTCATGGGTAGGCCCATCCTCTACAAGGAAGTCGAATGCGTCGGAATGGGCGACAACGGTTGCCGCATCATCGGCAAGCCGGTGGAGGAGTGGGAAGATGCCGCGGAGCACATGCGCTTCCTGGCGCCTGAGTCGATCGCCGATCAGTTGATCGACTTGCAGTCGCAGGTGGGTCTGCTTCGCGCCACGATCGATGAACAGCAGAAGCTGCCCGAGGACATGGTGGGCCGTTCGCCGGGCTTCCAGGCCGCCTACGACCTGCTGCGCCAGGCGGCGGGCAGCCAGATCACGGTGCTGCTGCTGGGTGAAACCGGGGTGGGCAAGGAACTCTTCGCGCGCGCGCTGCACGGCATGGGTCCGCGACGCGGCGAGCCGTTCGTGGCCATCAACTGCGGCGCGATACCACCCGAGCTGCTGGAGTCGGAGCTCTTCGGTGTGGAAAAGGGCGCTTACACCGGCGCGCTGGTGTCCCGCCCGGGCCGGTTCGAGCGGGCGAACGGCGGCACGTTGTTCCTCGACGAGATCGGCGACCTGCCGCTGTCGGCACAGGTGAAGCTGCTGCGCGTGCTTCAGGAGGGCGAGATCGAGCGCCTGGGTGACCAGAAGGTGCGGCGCGTCAACATCAGATTGGTCGCCGCCACCAATGTGGACCTGCTGCAGCGCGTGAAGGAAGGCCGATTCCGCCCCGATCTGTACTACCGGCTCAACGCCTACCAAGTGAGCATACCGCCGCTGCGCGAGCGCAAGGAAGATGTGTCCGTACTGGCCAAGCGATTCCTCGAAAAGTACTCGGCCGTGCATGGCAAGAAGTTGCGAGGCTTCACGGACAAGGCCAAGCGAGCATTGCTGACGCACCCCTGGCCGGGAAACGTTCGCGAACTGCAGAACATGGTCGAGCGCGGTGTGATACTCGCGCCTGCGGGCAGCCGCATCGAGGTGAACCACCTGTTCACGTCGTACAGCGTGGAGCACCCGCGCGAGTTCGGCCTCGATGTCAACGGTGACCTGGACATCAGGCGCTGGGACGCCGGGCGCGGCTTGTGCGAGGCGGTACTCAATGGCGTGATGACGCTCGACCAGGTCGAGTCCATGCTGCTCGAAACCGCTGTCGACAAGGCGCGGGGCAACCTGTCGTCGGCGGCACGTCTGCTGGGCATCACGCGGCCCCAACTGGCCTACCGACTCAAGCGCTTGCACGAGGGCACCAGTACGGGGTCCGAGCTGGCTCCAGCGGCGGAAACTGGCCCAGACGGCAGCACGACGTGAGCGGCAACGAACTGCGCGATCGGATTCGCCGCTACCTGCACGAGCACCATGTGGCCGCGTTGGCCACGCAGGGAGCGCAGGGGCCCTGGGCGGCGGCAGTGTTCTACGCAGGCGATGAGACCGGGCTGTACTTCCTGTCCTCGCCGCGCAGCCGTCATGCGGTCAACCTGAGTCAGCATCCGCGTGTGTCGGCGGCCATACAGGACAACTGCACCGACTGGGCCGAGATCCGGGGCGTTCAACTGGAGGGGTTGTGTGCGGAACTCGAGGGGCGCGACCGTGAGCGGGCCCAGCGGCAATACGCGCAGAAGTTCCCGCTCATCGCGCATCCCGCGCGCGCGCCGTTGGCCATCGCAGAGGCCCTGGCACGGGTGCGCTGGTACCGGCTCGTTCCGGACCGCCTCTACCTGCTCGACAACTCACGGGGATTCGGACACCGTGAGGAGCTCACGCACTTCGGTTGAGCACGCGGTCCCGTGTGGGCCAGGTTGCCAGCAAGAGGCCCGCGAGCGCCAGCGCGAAGGCCGCCAGGTGAGCGGGACCGAAGGGCTCGGCCAGCAGAACGACGCCCACCAGTGCTGCGCTGATCGGCAGCAGCACCGTGAACACGCCGGCTTGCTGTGCCGGCACCCGCGCCAGGCCCTTCATCCACAACCAGACCGTCACGACGCTGGCCGCGATGGCGTAGAACACCAGCAGCACCCATGTGCCACGCGCCACAGCCCCGAAGTCGAACGAGACGGCTTGCCAGAGCCCCAGCGGCGTGACGAGCGCGAATCCCCAGAGGTTGATGAGCGCACTGATGCGACGGGGCGAGACCTGCGCCGTGAGTCGTTTTCCGATCACCACATAGCTGGCCTCGCAAAGCATCGCGCACACGAGCAGGGCCGGGCCGACCCAGGATGGCCAGTCACCGGCCAACGGAGCGGCAACCGCCCCTGAAACGCCGCCGTGAGGCTTGACCCAGGCGAGCGCAGCAATACCGGCCACTGCGCAGGCCGTGCCGGCCATGGCGCGTGGCGTCATGCGTTCGCCGAGGAACACTCTCGACAGCACCGCCACGGCGACAGGTATTGCCGCCATCACGACACCGGCGAACACCGCCGAGGTCAGCGATACGCCGAACAGCATGCAGATCGAGAACAGAAAGTTGCCCAGAAAGCTCTCGAGAAAGAGAAGTCGGCGCTCGTGCGAGGTCAAGTGCGGCTCGCCGGCTGACCGCGGCAGCCAGTGCGGCATGGCCAGTGCGGCGATACCGAACCTCAGCCAGGCCAGGAGGAACACCGGGAAGCAGGCCACCAACAGGCGTGACAGGCCGACGTAGCTGCCGACCAGCGCCATGCTGCCGGCCAGGCAGGCATAGGCCGCCCAGGGAACGGGTCGATGCATGCGGTCGCGGCGTCAGAACATCGCCGCGTAGCGCCGCAACTCCCAGTCGCTGACCTGCAACCGGTAGTCCAGCCACTCGCGTCGCTTGAGCTGAAGGAACTGACTGGCGAGCTCGTGGCCCAGTATGGCCGTGATCACGCTGTCGCGCTCCAGGGCATCGAGCGCCTGGTCCAGGCTCTGCGGCAGCAAGGGGATGCCCCGCCCGCGAATCTCGCCCAGGGTCAGCGCAAACAGGTCGACGTCTTGAGGTGGCGGGCACTCAAGCGCGCGTTCGATGCCGTCGAGGCCTGCCGCGATCAGGCCCGCCGTGGCCAGGTAGGGGTTGGCGCTGGCATCGGGCAACCGCCACTCGAAGCGCCCCGGCAGCGTGCGAACCAGGGCCGTCCGGTTATTGGAACCGTGGGCAATGTAGGCGGGGGCCCAGCTGGTTCCCGACAGGACGTCACTGGCGACCAGGCGCTTGTAGCTGTTGACGGTGGGAGCGGCGAGGGCGCAGAGCGCGGGCGCGTGGGCCAAGACGCCGGCCACGAACTGCCGGCCCAGCGGCGACAAGCCCGCCTGGGGCAGTGCAGCACCATCGGGCGCATGCGGCACGAACAGGTTCGAGGCGTCGTCGCCCGTTCCTTTCCACAGCGAGACGTGGAAGTGCAGGCCACTGCCGGGCTGGTTGGCAAAGGGCTTGGGCATCATCGAAAACACCATGCCTTGCGACTCTGCCAGGGCGTGCGCGGCCATCTTGAAGAGCATCAGATGGTCGGCGCTGGCCACGGCTTCATCGAATCCGAAGTTGACTTCGAATTGCCCGTGTGCATCCTCATGATCGAGTTGCAGCACATCCAGGCCGCAGGCCTGCAATGCCAGCTCGAGCTCACGCAGGAACGCACGCTGGCGCGGCAGCGACTTCAAGTCGTAGCTGGGTTTGTCCAGCCGGTCGAGGTCGTCGGCGGGCAGCCATCGCCCGGCCTCCTGCTTGAGCAGGAAGAACTCGGGCTCGATCCCGGTGCGCAGGTGCCAGCCCCGCTGGGCCAGCTTGGTGCAGGCCCGCTTGAGCACCTGCCGTGGGCAGGCCTCGAAGGGCTCGCCCGCAACCCAGCCATCGCAGACGATGCGCGCATGTCCTGGCAGCCAGGGCAGCACAACGGCCGTGCTGGCGTACCCGCGCGCCCAGTACTCGGACCGCGCACCCGTGCGCGGCAAGCCCGTTCCCTCGATCGACGGGCCGCTGAAAACGGCGCCGTCGGTGAGCAGGTCGTCCAGATGCGCCAGTGGCACGTACTTGCCTTTGGCCACGCCATGGATGTCGGTGAACTGCGCCAGCAATGTGTGCACGCCGGCAGACGCCAGTTTCTCGCGCAGGTCCTTCATGGCAACCTTCGTTCAGTGGGTGGATGGCGTGAAGTGTGCACGCGCCAGTTCAGTCGATGCGCAACCAGGTGGTCTTGAGCTCCGTGTACTTGTCGAAGGCGTGCAGCGACTTGTCCCGGCCATTGCCGCTTTGCTTGTAGCCACCGAACGGCACCGTGATGTCGTCCTCGTCATACTGATTCACATGCACCGTGCCGGCCCGCAGCGCCCGGGCCACGCGGTGGGCACGATTGATGTTCTCGCTCCAGACGCTGGCCTGCAAGCCGTAGCTGCTGTCGTTGGCGATGGCAATGGCCTCGTCCTCGGTGCGGAAGCGAATCACGCCCATCACCGGGCCGAAGATTTCCTCGCGCGCGATCTTCATCTGGTTCGTGACACCGTCGAACACCGTTGGCTCGACGTAGTAGCCGCCAGAGGCGGTTCGCGCCTGCCGGCCACCGGCTGCGCAACGGGCGCCCTCGGCCTGGCCGGCGTCGATGTATCCGAGCACGGTACGCAGTTGCGTATCGTCGACCAGGGCACCCATCACGGTGGTTGCATCCAAGGGATCGGCAGGCTGGTACTTCGGCGCTTGCGCCACCACGCGTTCGACAAACGCGTCGGCCACACGCTCATGCACCAGCACCCGCGAGGGCGCGTTGCAGCTTTCGCCCTGGTTGAAAAACATGCTGCCCGCCACGGTTGCAGCAGCACGATCGATGTCGGAGAAGTCGTCGAACACGACGAACGCAGACTTCCCACCCAACTCGTTGAACACGCGCTTGAGGTTGGATCGGCCTGCGTACTCGAGCATGCGCCGCCCCGTGCGCGTGGATCCGGTGAACCCGATGGCGTCGACCTGCATGTGCAGCGCCAATGCTTCGCCGGCCTCGTGGCCATAGCCGGGCACCACGTTGAACACGCCTGGCGGTATGCCCGCCTCGACCGCCAACTCGGCCAGGCGCAGCGCCGTCAGGGGGCTCTTTTCGCTGGGCTTGAGCACCACCGAGTTGCCCGCCGCCAGCGCCGGCCCGAGCTTCCAGGCGGCCATGATCATCGGGTAGTTCCAGGGCACGACGACGCCGACGACGCCCACTGGCTCGCGCGTGATCAAGGCGAGCGCGCTGCGCGGCGTGGGCGCGATCTCGTCGTAGATCTTGTCGGTCGCCTCGGCGTACCACTGGATGCATCGCGCGGTCGAGGGTACGTCCACCGACAGCGCATACTGTATGGGCTTGCCCATGTCCAGCGTTTCGAGCAGTGCAAGCTCGTCCTTGGCGGCGAGGATCTTCTCGGCGAACCGCTGCAGGAGGCGTTTGCGCACGGCCGGCGGCTTGTGGGCCCAGCGGCCGTCATCGAACGCTGCCCGGGCGCTGGCCACGGCAGCGTCGATATCGGGTTGGCGGCCGCGGGCGATTTCGCCGAGGCTCTGGCCATTGATGGGCGAGATGCAGGCGAACGTTTCGCCGTTCAGCGCATCTCGGCGCTCGCCTTCGATCACGGCGCGACCGTCGACGCGAATCTCGCGCGCACGCGCGTGCCAATCGATAGGGGGATGAGCCACGGTAACTCCTTCAATGAATGCGGTAGCCGCCACCAGCACGGTTGGCCGGCGGCGGATGGATCAGACAACGGGGAGGCTTATCCCCGGGGCGCGAGATCAGAAACTGACGACGACCGAAGCGCCGAACAACGAATTGCTGCGTCGGTATTCGCCGGTGCGGATGTCCAGGAACACGGGCAGGTTGGCCCTATCGATACGGTACTCGGCCTTCAATGTGGTGTTGAGGTCCAGCAGATAGCTCAGGCCGAGAGACAGTGCACTGCGATTGGCGCCCTTGTCACATGCGTCGATCCATTCGACATCGCAGCCCAGGGTCGGGTCCGGACCCAGGCCGTTGCGATCATCGGCAAAGGTGTACCCCAGGAGCCCGCCACCATTCTTTCGGTTGCGGATGTGATCGAGTCGACCGATGGCCTCCAGGCGGGGCGTCACCCGATAGGCCAGCAAGGTGGACAGACCCGTCCAGCTGGAGTCGCGAAGCTCACCTGTCTCGGGGTGGGCATTGATGGCAGCAGCGCGCTGTCGGCCATAGCTGAGTTGTCCTTGCCACGTGAAGTCGCCGCGGATGAAGTAGGCATCGAACTCGAACAGGTCGAGTCGTGTGTCGCGGGTGTCGTAGTCCTCTCCGGTCACCGGGTTGACATCGTCGGCACGGAAGTTGGCGGCCTTGCCGTGCACACCAGCAAAGCCGAACCCCTGGAACTCGCCGCGCGAGTAGTCGACCCGATATGTCACCGCCGGTGCAGCCTCGTTCGCCTGTCGCCGGCTGGCATTCATGTTGGCCAGTGCACCCCTGATCCACCACTTGCCCCGGGTGATGTCCATGCCTGCACCGGTGTAGCTGGTCGGGAGGGTGAAGTCGAACAGCAGGTTGTGCGTGATCAGCTTGTTCAGCGTCGGTTGCAGATACTCATAGCCGGACCAGTCGGGAAGATGTCCAGCGATGAAGCGTGTTTGCAGGTCGCTCAGAGGCACCGAGATCGAAGCCTCATGAACCACACCGCCATTGCCGATGACCGAATCGGTGCCTCGGTTGGGTACGAGCGTCAGCCGCCAGCGCGTGCCACTGTCGGTCTCTTTCTGGAAGTCGAGAGCGACAGCCCCGAAGTAGGAGTTGTCGTAGTTGTAGCCGTCGTCGCCGACGTTGTTGATGAACTGGAATCCACCGCGACGTTGGCGCGCGTTGTAGATGTAGGTCGGATCGGCATAGCCGCTGATCGTCAGCATCTTCAGCCCCTGCGCCTCGACCGCATCCTCCATGGCTTCGGCCTTCACCGCCACCCGGTTGAGTTCGCGTGCTTGCTCCGGGGTCATGCCCCATTGGGCGGAGCCGGCCGGTGCCTTGCCTTCCTGCGCCTTGAGCTTGGCTTCGAGCTCGGTGACCTTGGCCTTGAGCTGCTGCAGTTCCTTGAGGATATCGGCATTGCTCTGGGCCAGCGCCGGAAACGCAGCGGCCAGCGCGACGGCCAGGAGGGTGTGACGGATCGGCTTCATGGGGTCGTGCTCCTCTTGCGTGTGAATTGTTCGGTGTGGGTTTAGGGTCGTACGGGTATCGAGTCCACGGGTTCAATTGCGCGCGGCGGCAGCCAGCTCGAGTCCGCGCCTGCGCTCGGCACGCGCGATCCAGTAGCTGGCGGCAATGACGCCGACGCTGACCACGGCAACGATGATGGTGGCCACAGCATTGACGCTCGGATTCAGGCCCAGGCGTGCCCTGGAGAAGATGACCAGCGGCATGGTCGTGGAACCCGGACCCGAGAGAAAGGCCGAGAGCACGACATCGTCGAGCGACAGCGTGAATGTGAGCAACCAGGCCGACATGAGGCTCTGCGCGATCATGGGCAGCGTGACCAGACCGAACACTTGGTGCGGCCGGGCTCCAAGGTCCATTGCAGCCTCTTCCAGTTGCGGGTTCACCTCCTGCAGCCGAGCCTGCACCACGACTGTGGCGTAGGCCATGCCCAGCAGCAGGTGGCCCAACCAAATGGTCAGCACTCCGCGCTCAGGGAATCCCCAACCGAAAGCCGACTGCGTTGCGCGCTGGATCGAAACCAGCATCAACAGCAGCGACAGCCCGACCACCACTTCGGGCATGACCAGCGGCGCGCTGACCATGCCGCTGAACATGGTGCGCCCTGTGAAGCGGCGGTACTTGACGAGCGCGAACGCGGCAAACGTGCCCAGCACGACCGATCCGCAGGCAGTCAGGAATGCGATCTTCAGGCTCAGCCAAAGTCCAGCGAGCATCTCGCGGTCTTGTGCCAGTGCCGCATACCACTTGAGCGTGAAGCCGCGCCACACGTTGGGCAGCGGCGAGTCGTTGAAGGAGAAAATCACCAGCGCCACGATGGGCAGGTACAGGAATGCGTAGCCCGCCGCAAGCCAGCCCTTGGCGAACCAACGGTTGAAGGCGCTGCCGGTCATCGGGCACGCTCCTGCGACTCGGCCTGGTACTTGTTGAACAGTGCGAGCGGCACGATGATCAGCAGGATCATCACCACAGCCACGGCCGAGGCCATCGGCCAGTCGTTGTTCTGGAAGAACTCGTCCCAGAGAACGCGGCCGATCATCAGTGTCTCGGGGCCGCCGAGCAATTCGGGAATGACAAACTCACCGACACAGGGAATGAACACCAGCATCGATCCGGCGACGATCCCTGCCTTGGACAGCGGCACCGTCACCTTCCAAAATGCCAGCCAGGGCGACGCACCTAGGTCGGCAGCCGCCTCGAGCAAGCGCAGGTCCATCTTGGCCAGGTTGCCGTACAGCGGGAGGATCATGAACGGCAGGTAGGTATAGGTCATGCCCAGTACCAGCGAAAACGGCGTGTGCATCAGCTTGCCAGGGGCAGCGATCAATCCTGTTGCGGCCAACAGCTGGTCAAACCCGCTTCCGATCAGCACCTCGGCAACCCAGCCATTCTCGGACAGCAGACCTTTCCAGGCGTAGACACGCAACAGGAACGATGTCCAGAAGGGAAGCATCACCAGCATGAGCAAGGCGGGCTGAACGGTGGGCTTGGCCCGAGCCATGAAGTAGGCGAATGGGTACCCAACCCACAAGCACAGTGCCGTGGTGGCAGCCGCATATCGGACGCTGCGTACATAGGCATCCAGATACAGCGTGTCCTCTGACATGAACACGTAGTTCGACAGCTTCAGGGTGAGCTGCAGCAGACCGTCCTTGTAGGTGATCAGGTCCTTGAAGTTCACCGTCTCCATTTCCGAAACGCTGATCTTCAACAGGATCAGGAACGGAAGAAGGAAGAACGCCAGCAACCAGCCGTAGGGCAGGGCGATGACCCAGGTTCGGCCGCGGCGCAGCCAGGGTTGCAGGCGGTTCCAGGCGTTCATGGCTATCGGTGTCCGCCGCTGTTCACTGGGTGAGCACCACGTGGGCCGAGCGCGACCAGTGCGCCCAGACCTCGTCGCCCCAGGTGAGCTCATCTTCCTTGTGGCGCGCCGTGTTGGCCTGGCTGATCTTCAGCCGTGCGCCGCTGGCGAGCTCGACGTGATAAACGGTGAAGCTGCCAAAGTACGACAGCTCCTTGATGCGGCCGCAGGCGCTGTTGTAGTCGTCGGCTGGCTTGTGGCGCGAGACATGGATTTTCTCGGGCCGCAGCGCAACCGTGACTGGCATGCCGACGTGGCCCGTGATGCCGTGTCCGACGTAGTGCTTGCAATCGGCTGAGTCGATGACGACATGGTCCGGTTCGTCGACCTCCACGGTGCCTTGCACCAGATTCACGTTGCCGATGAAGTCGGCCACGAATCGGGTGGCGGGCGTTTCGTAGATCTCTGACGGCGCGCCCACTTGCAGGAAGCGGCCCTCGCTCATGATCGCGATGCGCGAGGCCATGGTCATCGCCTCCTCCTGGTCATGGGTGACCATGACGCAGGTCACGCCCACCTGCTCGATGATGTTGACCAGTTCGATCTGCGTCTCTTCGCGCAACTTCTTGTCGAGAGCACCGAGGGGCTCGTCGAGTAACAGCAACTGCGGCTGCTTGGCCAGGCTGCGGGCCAGCGCCACCCGCTGCTGCTGACCACCCGACAACTGGTGCGGCTTGCGCTGGGCGAACTTGCCCAGCTGCACGAGCTTGAGCATCGCATCCACGCGGTCCGCAACCCGATCGCGCGGCAGGCCGTCGCGTCGCAGTCCGAAGGCAATGTTGTCCCACACAGTCAGGTGCGGGAACAGCGCGTACGACTGGAACATCATGTTCAACGGGCGCTCATACGGCGGCAGGCCTGCGAGGTCGCGCCCGTTGAGCACGATGCGTCCGGAGGTGGGCGTTTCGAAGCCCGCCAACATGCGCAGCAGCGTCGTCTTGCCGCAGCCGGACGATCCGAGCAGCGCGAAGATCTCACCCTTGGCGATATCCAGGCTGACGTGATTCACGGCCAAGTAGCCGTTGAACTCCTTGACCACATCCTGAATCTGCAGGAACGACGACTGCTCAGGTGCTACTGGCGTGGTAGCGCCGGTGCTGGATCCGTTGACAGGCATGACCCTTCGACTCCTCCTCGGGCGCATCCGGCGGCCACAACGGGCCGCGCGGAGCGCTGCTCAGTTCCGGTGCGGGAATCATCTTCTTCAGGTCGGCCTCAGGCAGGAAGACCGTGGGGTTGCTCGCCACCTCGGGCTTGATGTGCTTCTTGGACTCCAGATTGGGATTGGCGTAGAAAACCTTGTTGGTCAGGCTCGCATGCACATCGCCGCGCAGGATGTAGTTGATGAACTTGTGGGCGTTGCCAGGGTGCGGCGCATCGGCGGGTATCACCATCACATCGAAGAAGAGCAGACCGCCAGTTGATGGGATCAGCGCCTGGATGTTCTGCCCTGTCTTGCCATCAATGGCCCGCTGCCGTGCAATGTTGATGTCTCCGGACCAACCCAGTGCCAGGCAAATGGAACCATTGGCCATGTCGTTGATGTAGCCAGACGAGCTGAACAGCGTCACGTGCGGACGTACCGCCTTGAGCAGGCTGGCCGCTGCAGAGTAGTCAGCGCGCTCCTTGCTGAAAGGGGGTTTGCCCAGATAGTGCAGAGCAGCAGGAACAACCTCAGAAGACGAATCGAGGAACGAGACCCCACAGGACTTGAGCTTGGAGATGTACTCCGGCTTGAAGATCAGGTCCCAGGCATTGGCTGGCATGGTGGTGCTTCCCAGCGCGGTTTTCACCTTCTCGACGTTGATGCCGACAGTCGTGAATCCCCACAACCAGTTCACCATGAACTCGTTTCCGGGGTCCAGCCGCGCGAGCTGCGCCTGGACGCCCGGGTCGAGGTTCTTGTAGTTCGGTATCCGGTTCTTCTCGATCTTGGCGAGCAGGCCGCCGTCGATCTGGAGCTTGGCCCAGTTGGAGGAGGGCACCACAACGTCATAGCCGCTCCTGCCGGCCACCAGCTTGGCGTGGACAATCTCGTTGTTGTCGAAATTGTCGTAGCGGACCTTGATGCCCGTTTCCTTCTCGAAGTTGCGGATGGTCTCCTCGCCGATGTAGTCGGACCAGTTGTAGACGTTGAGGACTTTCTCCTCCTCCTGGGCCAGGGCGCCGGAACCCAGCGCCAGGGCCAGGCTCGCCAACGCGAGCGATCGACGGGACAGCAGCTTCATGGGTCAACCTCCGGAATGGTGCGTTCTAAGAAGGGAGCAAAAACAACCAAGTCTAAGCAGGCCCGCAGACCTGTTCATCGGGGGAAGCAAGGGGGTGGTGGCCACGGCACCTGCCGCATCGTCCAGCCGCAACGATTCATGCAAGCCAACCCTCACGCTGGGCGTCGGCCAGTGTCAGGTCGAGGCAGCGGCGGATGAGCGCCATCATCTCGTCGATCTGCGCGCGGGTGATCACCAGAGGGGGCGCGATGATCATGCGGTTGCCCACCGCGCGCATGATGAGACCGTTGGCAAAGCAGTGCCCCCGACAGACCATGCCAATGGACAGCGACGGGTCGAACGGGGCGAGCGTCGCCTTGTCCTTGACCAGCAGCAGCGCGCCCATCAGGCCACAGGTCTCGGCCGTTCCCACCAAGGGATGATCGCGAAGGCTCTCGTAGCACCGCGCGAGATAGGGCCCGACGTCGTCGTGCACACGCTGCACGAGCCCGAGCTCGCGCACGAGCTTGATGTTCGCCAGGGCCACCGCGCAGGCCACCGGGTGGCCCGAGTAGGTGTAGCCATGCTCGAACTCCCCGCCTTGCTCGATCAGCACCTTGGCAACCCGGTCGCCCACCATCACGCCGCCCAGCGGGATGTAGCCGCTGGTGACGCCCTTGGCGAACGTCATCAAGTCGGGCCGGGTGCCAAAGGTCTCGCAGCCGAACCAGCGTCCAGTGCGTCCGAATCCGCAAATGACCTCATCGCTGACGAGCAGGATGCCGTACTTGTCGCAGATGCGCTGGATCTCCGGCCAGTAGGTGGCAGGCGGGATGATCACGCCGCCTGCGCCCTGCACGGGCTCGCCGATGAACGCTGCCACCTTCTGCGCGCCGATGGCCAGGATCTTGTCCTCCAGCCAGCGCGCCGCCACCAAGCCGAATTCATCGTGGCTCATGCCTCGGCCATGTTCCACCCGGTAGGGCTGGCCGATGTGCTCGATGCCGGGTATGGGCAACCCGCCCTGGGCATGCATGCCGCTCATGCCACCGAGCGAGGCGCCTGCCATCGTCGAGCCGTGGTAGGCGTTCTGCCGGCTGATGATCACCTGGCGCTCGGGCTGGCCCAGGATGTCCCAGTAACGCCGGACCATGCGAACGATGGTGTCGTTGCCCTCCGACCCCGAGCCGGTGAAGAACACATGGTTGAACTGCGGGGGGGTGACCTCCGACAGGAGTTCCGCCAGTTCGATGGCCGGCGGTGTGGCCGTCTGGAAGAACGCGTTGTAGAACGGCAGTTCCTGCAGCTGCCGGGTGGCGGCATCGATGAGGGCGCGCTGGCCGTAGCCGACGTTCACGCACCACAGGCCGGACATGGCATCGAGGATCTTGTGGCCCTCGCTGTCCCACAGGTAGATGCCTTCGGCGCGCTCGATGATGCGCGAGCCTTTGCGGGCCAGCGCCTGAAAGTCGGTGAACGGATGCAGGAAGTGGGCCGAATCGACGGCCTGCCACTGCGCGGTTGTGCGGTTGGTGCTCATGGTGATGGAGTGATCGGTTGAATGCTCGTGCTGCGGTGTCTGGCCTATCCGGCGACCGGCCTGTCGTACGAGGGACTAGACATGCAGCAGCAGGTGTTCGCGCTCCCAGGGCGAGATGACCTTCATGAATTCGGCGAACTCGATTTCCTTGACCTCGGTGTAGACCGTGATGAAGGCCTCGCCCAGCACTTCGTGCAGGTCCGTTTCCTCGCGCAGCAACGACAGCGCTTCGCCCAGGCTGCGCGGCAACTGGAAGTCACCCAGGTACGCGTCGCCCTTGCACTCGGGGGCGGGGTCGATGCGCTTGTCGATCCCGATGTAGCCGCAGGCCATGGTGGCGGCGAGCGCGACATACGGGTTGGCGTCGGCACCGATGACGCGGTTCTCGATGCGGCGTGCTGCGGGGGGGGCAACCGGTGAGCGGATGCCGACGGTGCGGTTGTCCGTTCCCCACTGGATGTTGATGGGCGCGGCCGTGAAGCGTGCCAGGCGCCGGTAGCTGTTTACATAGGGGGCAAACAGCGCCATGGCCGCAGGTATGTAGCGCTGCAGCCCGCCGATGAACCAGTAGAACTCCTGGCTCGGCGTGCCATCTGCGTTGCTGAACAGGTTGCGGCCGGTGGCGAGGTCGGTCACGCTTTGGTGGATGTGCATGGCACTGCCCGGTTCGCCGGCGATGGGCTTGGCCATGAAGGTGGCGAACATGTCGTGGCGCAGCGCCGCCTCTCGCACAGTGCGCTTGAAGAGGAACACCTCGTCGGCCAGTCCCAACGGATGATCATGGAAGAAGTTGATCTCCATCTGGCCCGCGCCCACCTCGTGGATGAGCGTGTCGACATTCAGGCCCATCTTCTCGCAGTAGTCGTAGACATCTTCGAACAGCGGATCGAACTCGTTGACCGCATCGATCGAATAGGCCTGGCGCGACGTTTCGGCTCTGCCGCTGCGCCCGATCGGTGGTTTCAGCGGCATGTCGGGATCGGTATTCCGGGCCACCAGGTAGAACTCGAGTTCGGGCGCAACCACCGGATTCCAACCCCTGGCGGCATACAAGTCGCATACCCGGCGCAGCACCGATCGCGGCGCGAACGGCACCAGTTGGTTGTGCTTGTCGTAGCAATCGTGAATCACCTGGGCGGTCGGATCGGCCGCCCAAGGCACGATGCGCACCGTCGACGGATCGGGCCGCAGGTGCATGTCGAGGTCGGTCGGGCTGATGACGTCGTAGTAGGGTCCCTCCTCGGGAAACTCCCCCGTCACGCCCATGGCCACCACTGCCTCTGGCAGCCGCATGCCGCGGTCTTCGGTGAATTTCTCGCGTGGCAGGATCTTGCCGCGCGCCACGCCGGTGAGGTCGGGCACCAGGCACTCGATCTCGGTCACGCGGCGTTCGTTGAGCCACTGTTCGAGCTCGCTGAAACTGAAGTTGTCTCGGTTCGTCATGGGATCACCCGGTATTCGGTTGTTGGCTGCGGGCGCCGCCGTCGGTCGGCGCCGGCATTTGGGTCACGGCCGAATGGGCGGCACTAGGGTATGGGGCTGCGGTGCCGATCGCGATACGCGCGGCAGGCCTGCCCAAAGGCCTGCAGCATCTGCATCGAAACCGGATTCGATGCCGCCTGCCACTCGGGATGCCATTGCACGCACAGGTTGAAGCCCTTGGCCTCGATGACCGAAAACGCCTCGACGAGTCCATCATGCGCGCGCGCCTCAACCCGAAGACCCGGTGCGAGCTGGTTGACGGCCTGCCCATGCAGCGAGTTCACCTCGAAACGGCGCCGGTCCAGCACCTCGCTCAGCAGACCACCTGCAACCACCTCGACCTCATGTGCCGGCGCGTAGGCCTGCTCTGCCGGAAGATCATCGCCGGCTCGGTGATCGTCGTACGGATCAAGCTCGTGCACCGCCTGGTGGAGCGATCCACCGAGCGCGACGTTCGCCTCCTGCGCGCCACGGCATATCGCGAACAACGGCATGCCGCGCTCAATCACCTTCGGCACCAGCGGCAACGTCCAGGCATCGCGCTGCGGATCGAGTGGAAGTGCCGGGTTGTGCACCTCCTGGCCGTAGTGGCTCGGATGCACATTGGACGGCGAACCTGTGAGCAGCACACCGTGCGCCATGTCCAGCAGCGCGTCGATCTCGTCAGGCATGGCCTGGGGCACCACCAAGGGCAAGGCACCGGCCAGGCGCACGGCGTCCACATACTTGCGTCCGACTACATGAAACGGATGGTCCCCCAGCATGCGATGGCAGGCCGGCACCAGCACGACGGGCTTTCTCATCGTCATGCCAACGCGTCCTTCAAGCGATACCAGGCCATGCCGAGCACCAGCGCGGGCGTACGAAGCAATGGCCCCCCCGGGAAGGGACGATGCCGAATGCGCGCAAAGGTGTCGAACCGCGCCGCGTCACCATTCATCGCTTCGGCCACCAGCTTGCCCGCCAGGCCCGTGAGCGCCAACCCGTGGCCCGAGAAGCCTTGAAGGTAGTAGATCTGCGGTGCATCGGGCAGCCGGCCGAAATCCGGTGCTCGGTTCATCGAGATGTCCACGAAGCCACCCCAGGCGTGCGTGACCTCGGCACCCTGCAACTGCGGGAACGTCTCGACCATGCGCTTGCGCATGCTCTGGGCCAGGTTCATGGGCGTGGCCGTGCTGTAACTCACGCGGCCACCATAGAGCAGCCGGCTGTCGGCGGCGAAGCGGAAATAGTCGAGCACGAAGTTGTTGTCGCACACGGCCGATCCCGACGGGACGAGCTGGCGTGCAAGCTCGGCACCCACGGGCTCGCTGGCCACGATGTAGGTGCCCACCGGCATGATGCGGCGCTCAAGGTGGCGGGCTATGCCTTGCAGGTAGACGTTGCCCGCCAGCAGCACCTGGCGCGCGCTGACCCGCCCGCGGTCGGTGTTCAAGACCGGCGTGGGCGTGTGCGTGAGGCCGGTGACCGTGGTGCCCTCGTGGATGCGCACGCCGGCATGCGCCGCCGCCCGTGCCAGACCCAGCGTGTACTTCAGCGGATGCAGATGGCCGGAGCGTGCGTCGTGCACGGCGGCCACATAGCGGGGGCTGTCGATCCACTGCCGCACCTGATCGCGCGCGACGATGGTCATCGGATAGCCGTATCGGTCAGCCAGATGGCGGGCACCCTCGACCAACGAAGCGGCCTTGCGCTCATTGACCGCCACCCCCAGGAAACCGTCGCGCCAGTCGCAAGCGATGTCGTAGCGGCGGCAACGGCTGCGAATGAGGTCGAGCGCTTCGATCGACATGTCGAACACGCGACGGGCGTCCTGGGCGCCCAGTTGCGACTCCACCTCGTCGATGTCGCAGGCCAGCCCGTGGATGGCCTGACCGCCATTGCGGCCACTGGCGCCATAGCCTACTTCACGCGCCTCGAGCAGCCGTACCGAGTAGCCACGCTCGGCCAGTTCAAGCGCAGCGCTCAGGCCAGCCAGACCGCCACCGACGATGGCGACATCGCACGAGGCATCGCCTTGCAGCGGTGGGTAGGCCGCCGACCGCACCGCCGTGGCGGTGTAGTAGGAGTGCCTCGTCAGTTCCTGGTCGGCGCTGAGGAAGTGCATGAACCTGCGGGCTCAGGCCGCGCGCTGGATGGCGCCGCGAACGGTTTCGATGAGTTGGTCGATCTGCGCCCGTTCGATGATCAGCGGTGGCGAGAACGCCAGCGTGTCGCCTGTGGTGCGGATCAGCACGCCCTTGTCGTAACAGTCGAGAAAGACATTGAAGGCACGCTTGGCCGGCTCGCCTGGCAGGGGTGCCAGCTCGACACCGCCAACGAGACCTATGTTGCGGATGTCGATCACGTTCGGCAGGCCCCGCAGTGAGTGCAAGGCCTCTGCAAAGTAGCCCTGCATCTGCTGCGCCCGCGTGAGCAGGCCCTCTTCGGCGTAGGTTTCGAGCGTGGCCAGGCCAGCGGCGCAGGCCAGTGGGTGCGACGAATACGTGTAACCGTGGAAGAACTCGATCAGGTGCTCGGGGCCGGTCATGAAGGCGTCGTGAATCGACTGACGCACCGCGACGGCTCCCATCGGCACGCAACCGTTGGTCAGGCCCTTGGCCATCAGGATCATGTCGGGCGTCACGCCGAACGTCTGCGCGGCAAACGGCTGGCCGGTGCGGCCAAAGCCGGTGATGACCTCGTCGAAGATCAGAAGAATGCCGTGGCGATCGCAGATCTCGCGCAGGCGATTCAGGTAGCCCTTGGGCGGAATCAGGACACCGGTCGAGCCCGCCACCGGTTCGACGATCACCGCGGCGATGGTCGAAGGGTCGTGCAGCGCGCACAAGCGCTCGAGATCATCGGCGAACTCGGCGCCGTGCTCGGGTTGGCCCACCGTGTAGCTGTTGCGGGTTGGGTCGTGCGTGTGCCGGATATGGTCGACGCCCGCGAGCATGGCGCCGAACATCTTGCGGTTGGCCACCATGCCACCCACCGAGATGCCGCCGAAGTTCACACCGTGGTAGCCCCGCTCGCGACCGATCAGACGCGTTCGGTGCCCCTCGCCGCGAACGCGGTGGTAGGCCAGGGCCATCTTCAGCGCGGTGTCCACCGACTCCGAACCCGAGTTGGTGAAGAACACCTTGTTGAGCTCCGCAGGCGCCAGCGCGGCGACGCGCTCGGCCAGCGCGAACGCCTTCGGGTGGGCCATCTGGAACGGCGGCGCGTAGTCGAGTTGCGCCGCCTGCTCGGCGATGGCCTGGACGATCTTCGGACGGGCGTGACCGGCATTCACGCACCACAGCCCGGCAATCGTGTCGAGGATCTGACGCCCGTCGTCGGTCCAGAAGTGCATGCCCGAGGCTTTGGCCAGCATGCGCGGTGACTTCTTGAACTGCCGGTTCGCGGTGAACGGCATCCAGTAGGCATCGAGTGTCGGGCTCATCGCGGCTCCTTGGGTGGCTGCGGGCGGTTCGCAGTGTGAACCGACAGTATTGAGCAGTCTAGACGGACGCTCACGCAATGTGCTTGCGCGCTAGGGGCGGGCTGACCCTGCAAGTTGCAATATAGTTGCACAAACAACCGCTGCATTCGAATTTCATGCGATCTGAGGGTCATAAGCCGCAACTCGATGCAATCGATCGCGCCATTCTGTCCGCCTTGCAGGAGAACGGTCGGCTATCGAACGTGCAGCTCGCCGAGCGAGTGCACTTGTCGCCCTCAGCCTGCCTGCGGCGGGTCAAGCAGCTGGAAGAAGATGGCGTGATCGCGCAGTACGTTGCGCTGCTCAATGCCAAAGTGCTGGGTCAGCACGGCACCTGCTTTTCCATCATCAACCTGGAGTCCATGAACGATGGCCTGCTTAAGGCATTCGAGCAAGCCGTTCGCGACGAGCCGGAGATCCTGGACTGCTACTACGTGGCGGGCTCGAACGACTACTTGATCCGCTTCAGCTACCGGGACGCCGAAGACCTGGAGCGCTTCCACACCCAAGTGCTCATGCGCCTGCCCGGCGTGGAACGTTCGAACTCGATGCTGGTGCTGCGCACCGTCAAGAAGACGACCTCACTGCCGCTGTGAATGTGGCCGCAGCGGCTCAGGGTGTCGGCGTCGCTCCTGCTTCCGCACCGCGAGCCGGAACCGCGCCCAACCGTCGGGCGGCAGGATAGACCACGTTCTCCTCGAGTGCGATGTGCTCCTGATAGAGCGTGGCAAACACGTCCACCGCATGGCGCAGGGTGTCGAGGTCGTACCAGCTGTAGCCGCGGGCCACAGCCTGCAACTGCGGCTCGAGTTCGATCCAGTCTTCCTCGAGCCAGCCGTGGTCTTGTTGGAGCCGCTCGACGCATTGCATCAGGTCGGCGTCAGCCTGGCGCAGCAGTTGCGGAAACACCTGCTGCTCTTCGGTGGCGTGGTGATCGCGCGCCGTGCTGGCGAAGAACTCACACACCATCGCGGCGTCGGCGCGTGCCTGGTCGTCGATGCCGTGGGCTTCGAGATGGTCCATGAGCCGCTCGAGGTCAGCCAGCGTGGCGAGCATGCGCGCGTGTGTGCGGTCGAGCGCGTCGAACTCAACTGAAGCGGCCGCGTGGAGTGGTTCGCGTTGTGTGATCCTGAGCCTGCGGTTGTCGAACGCGTTCATCACTGGACCCCCCCGATTGGCAAGGCATATTGATCCGCGAACCCAAGGCTGGATTTGCGGTCGGTCAAGTGTGTGGGTTCACCCCAGGCTGTAGGCGCCACCCGCGCCGCCACGGTCCTTCTCCGGGTTGGCGCCATTTCACAATGGGAAAATGTCATTTCGCAATGTGGGATTTGCCGCTGCTGCGGCGCAGCACCGTTTTTCATTGTGATCAAGTCGATTTCGCATCATGCAATCAATCTGGTAACTTGTTGATTTCACAAGATAAACTTTTTAGTCTTCTATAAGACATAAGTGTTCACAGCCTCATCCCACCCCATTACGCTATGCCCATCGTCCTTTCCGATCGTCAACCCTGGAGCACCTCATGACTCAACTGACCCGCGAACAGCAGATCGCCGCCCTCGAGAAGGAGTGGGCCGAGAACCCACGCTGGAAGGGCATCAAGCGCGGCTACACGGCCGCCGATGTCGTGCGCCTGCGCGGCTCGCTGCAGGTCGAACACACGCTGGCCAAGCGCGGCGCCGAAAAGCTGTGGAACTTGATCAACACCGAGCCGTTCGTCAACTCGCTGGGTGCGCTGACCGGCAACCAGGCGATGCAGCAGGTGAAGGCGGGCCTGAAGGCCATCTACCTGTCGGGCTGGCAGGTCGCCGGCGATGCCAACAGCGGTGGCGAGATGTACCCCGACCAGTCCCTCTACGCGGTGGACTCGGTGCCCAAGGTCGTCAAGCGCATCAACAACACCTTCACCCGCGCCGACCAGATCCAGTGGAGCGAGGGCAAGAACGACGTCGACTTCTTTGCTCCGATCGTGGCTGACGCCGAGGCCGGCTTCGGTGGCGTGCTCAACGCCTTCGAATTGATGAAGGCCATGATCGAAGCGGGCGCCGCCGGCGTGCACTTCGAGGATCAGCTCGCCGCAGCCAAGAAGTGCGGCCACATGGGTGGCAAGGTGCTGGTGCCCACCCGCGAGGCGGTGAGCAAACTGGTGGCGGCCCGTCTGGCCGCTGATGTGATGGGCGTGCCCACCGTGCTGCTGGCCCGCACAGACGCCGAGGCCGCCGACCTGGTGACCAGCGACATCGACGACAACGACAAGCCCTTCTTCACCGGCGAGCGCACGGTTGAAGGCTTCTACCGCAGCAAGAACGGCTTGGAGCAGGCCATCAGCCGTGGCCTGGCCTACGCTGAGTACGCCGACCTGATCTGGTGCGAAACCGGCACGCCGGACCTGGCCTTCGCCAAGAAGTTCGCCGACGCCATCCACGCCAAGTTCCCCGGCAAGCTGCTGGCCTACAACTGCTCGCCCAGCTTCAACTGGAAGAAGAACCTCGACGACGCCACCATCGCCAAGTTCCAGCGCGAACTCGGTGCCATGGGCTACAAGTTCCAGTTCATCACGCTGGCCGGCTTCCACAGCCTGAACTACAGCATGTTCGACCTGGCCTACGGCTACGCCCGCAGCAACATGACCGCCTTCGTCGAGTTGCAGCAGAAGGAATTCGCGGCGGCCGAGCGCGGTTTCACTGCCGTGAAGCACCAGCGCGAAGTCGGTACCGGCTACTTCGACGCCGTGACCACCACCATCGAGGCTCAGGCATCGACCGCGGCGCTCAAGGGCTCGACAGAAGACGAGCAGTTCTTCGACAAGAAGCACGGTTGAGCCAGGACGCAGAAGAGCCGCAGCGGGCCCTTCTTCCCCTGACCTACCGGTCGCGAGCTCTGCTCGCGAACGATAACGGCGCCCACGGGCGCCGTTATCGTTGGTGCGCCCGGCAAGGGGCGCACTTCTTCACCACGTGTCACATCGCCGCGCGTCGCCGTTGCAGCACCAGCAGCGCGAAGCCTGCGGCGCCGATCAGGATGACCAGCGCAAACGCGGGTGATGCCAGTCGCAGGATCGCGTGACCCGCATCGTGTAGCAGCCAAGCGGGCAGCGTCGGCAGCATCTCGGTCAGTTGCGACTCAGGCCCGATTCTGATGCCCCCCTGGCCGGGCGCGCGATCGGCTCCGATCAGGGCACGCCCGGCATGCTCGAACAAGGCCCTGAGGGTTTCCCACATCACCCGCGAGCCGTAGACCTTCTCGGCGAACAGTCCGCCGCCTCCGATGATGGCAGCGACCACCGGTACCCCCCACCGCTTCAGCCATGCCGACGCGGCCATGGTCATGAGGATCAACGGGCTCAGCCACAGCGTGCACAACAGCAGGCCGAGCATCAGGCGCGCAAAGAAGAGCACGGAGGTGCCCAGGATCAAGGCCCAGGGCAGGGCGAACCAGGCGCCCAGATCCCAGGCCCTGGTCACGAACACCACGGAGACCAACAGACCACCGGCCAGACCGATGGCCAGTGCAGCCCAGGGCATCAGGACCAGGTGCATCAGCAAGGTTGCCGCGACGCTCTTGCCGTGGCCGAGAGGCAGTGACATCCAGAATTCGATGGAGCGATCCTGTTGGTCGCGCCGCGCCAGGCCGGGCGCCTGGAACAGCGCCGACATCCAGGCCAGCATCATGGTGCCCACGGCCAATCCGGCAATCGCCAGCACCGCCAACAACCCGGCGTCAGGCACGCGCTCCACCTGCGTGTCGCCATCGCTGTGCAGATCGAGGTGCACCTGACCGAACATCGCCGCCGCCAGGAGCAACAGGCTGGGCGCGAGCATCACGATCACGAAGCCGCGCTGGTGCTGCATCCATTCGCGCTCGAGCAGGGTTTTGAAGCGATTCATCGTTGCGCCTCCTTCAGCCTTGGGTGCGGTTCATTTCGGGGGCGCGCGTCAGCGCCACGAACAGATCCACCAGGCTCGGGCGCACGCGCTGGCCCAGAGCCTGCACGTGCTCCGGCGGGGGACCATCGAAAAGCGCAGCGGTTCCGCCCTGCACGCGATAGCGCAACAGCGGGTGCGCCGCGGCGATCGCTTCGGCTTGCGCCGGGTCGTGGCTGAGCGCCACGAAGCGCCGGTCGACTTCTTCCAGGCTGATCGAGAGCACGAGCTTGCCTTCGTTGAGCATCAGCACGTCCGACAGCAGCGACTCGATTTCCTCCACCTGATGGGTCGACACCAGCACGCTGCGCTCACCGTCGCACCACTCGTCGATCAGCATTTCGTAGAACGCCTTGCGTGAGAGCACGTCCAGCCCCAGCGTCGGCTCGTCGAGGATCATCAGCCGGGCATCGACCGCGGCCATCAGCGCCAAGTGCACCTGGGCCACCATGCCCTTGGACAGCGTCTTGACCTTGTCCGAGGGTTTCACGCTCGTCCGCTTGAGCAGGGCGCGCGCGCGCTCGGCCGAGAAGCGCGGGTGCAACCCCGACATCAGCGTGATGAGTTGCTCCACCCGCGCCCAGCGTGGCAGGATGGCGACATCGGGTATGTAGCTCAGCTGCTCGAGCAGGCGCACCCGGTCGGCCATCGGCGCAAGGCCCAGCACGGCGAGGTTGCCGGTACAGGGCAGCAGCCCCACCAGCGCCTTCATCAGCGAAGTCTTGCCTGCCCCGTTGTGCCCCAGCAGGCCCACCACACGGCCCTTGGGCACGCTGAAGGACACGTCGTCGAGGGCCGTCTTGCGACCGTAGCGCAGGGTCAGGCCTCCTGCCTGGATCAAGGTTTCCATCATTCCTCCCATTGGAGTTGATCGGCAGCGATGCCCAGGCGACGCAGTCGGCTGCGCAGTTCGGGCCACTCTTCGCGCAGGAATCGCTCGCGGGCTGCACTTCGCAGCCGCTCACGGGCACCCGGCCGTATGTAGATGCCCAGTCCGCGCCGGGTTTCGACCAAGCCCTCGTCCCCGAGCGCCTGTATCGCGCGCGAGACGGTCAACGGGTTGATGAGGTACCGGCTGGCCAGACTGCGCACCGACGGCATCGGCTCGCCCTCGGTCAGTTCGCCGTCCAGAAGGCGGGCCGCCAGATGGTCGGCCAGTTGCTGGTAGATCGGCAGCTTGTGGTCCCAGGTCTGCATGTCGCTGATCCGGTGTGTTGCTGATGTAGCACACCATATCAAGGCGCTTCACGGTCCGCGCACCCGATGCGACGACCTGCATGGATGCCCGACGGACTGCACGAGCGCGTGCCGAACGCTGGGGCGCCTTTGCAATCGGCGCGTCGGGCAGCGTCGCCGCGGCCAACCCGGAGTTTGATGTGATTTATTGTGTTATCATAATTATGCAAACGAATTAAAGTCATCTGACCATGACATTTCACCGCCCCACGCTGGCCCTTGACATGGCCGAACAGCTGCTTCGGCCAAAGGGCCTCCAAGTCAGCGTTCGGTCCGGCCTGTTCCTGGGCGGGCTGCGTCGCATCGGCAAGACCACCTTTCTGCGCGGCGACCTCGTTCCGGCTCTCGAGAACCTGGGGGCCATCGTCGTGTACGTCGACCTCTGGTCGAACACCAACGCCAAGCCCACTGACCTGCTGCTCGCAGAAGTGCGCAAGAAGCTGGCCGAGTTGCAGTCTGCCGACTCAAGGGCACTGGGGCTGCTCAAGCGCGTCAAGGGGCTGGACCTGGGTGCCGCCGGCTTCAAGCTCGGGTTCAGCGTGAGCGACGTGGGCAAACCAGATGGCGTGACGTTGGCCGACGTGTTCACGGCGTTGGTCGAACTGGGCAGGACCGACGTGGTGGTCATCGTCGACGAGGTCCAGCATGCGCTGGGCTCTGAAGATGGTCATGCCATGCTGCTGGCCCTCAAAGCGGCACGCGACGCGATCAATACCCGCCCGAACCCGCCAGGCCATTTCCTGTTCCTGGGTACGGGCTCGCACCGCGCTCGCGTGCGCGAGCTCACGATCAAAGGCAATCAGGCATTCAACGGCGCACTTTCGCAGGACTTCCCGCTGCTGGACGAAGACTTCGTCAAATGGCTATTGGCCGAGTCTGCGCTGGGGCGCCGCGAACCGTCGCTTATGGCCGCCTTCGAGAGCTTTCAGCGGCTGGGCCGCAGGCCCGAAGAGCTGATGAAGGCCCTGCTGGCGCTGCAAGGCGTACCAGATGGGCAGGATCCAGACGCCGACCTGCGCGCCATCACCGAAGCCATCCGGCAATCGGCGGCCGCGTTGGATCTTGCCCGTCTGGACCAGTTGAGTCCATTGGCACAGGCCGTTTTCGGCAGGGTCGTGCGCAGTGGGGGCAGTGGCGTGCGGCGCGTGTTCTCTGAAGCCACGCTGGAGGAGTACGGCAAGGAGCTCGGTCGCACGGTCACGCTGGACGAGGTTCAGCCAGCTGCCAACGCCTTGCTCGACGCAAACCTGTTGGTTCGCGATGGCCACGGCGTCTACGGCGTGAGCGATCCGTTCGTTGCCGAGGCGTACCAGAGCCGTCTGGCGGTGCAGCTCAAGCTCGCCGGGGACGATCCGGCCGGCCCAGAGGTGTAGCGGCGGGCCGAGGACTCACAGACTGGCGTGCAGCATCGCCAGGTAGTCCTCACGCGTGGCGAGCCTGGGGTTGGTCTTGTGGCAATGGTCGGCCATGGCGCCATCGATCACGCGCTCGAACATGTCAGGGGTGACGCCCATCGCGGCCAGACCCGTGGGCAGCCCCAACCGGGCGTTGAGCTCGCGCAACGCATCGGCCAGGTCGATTCCTGAGTTGTCGCAGCGCACAAGCCCGATCGCATGGGCCATGCGCTGCAGCCGGCGGTCACGCTGCATCGACTCGGCCGCGGCATTGAACCGCACAACGGCAGGCAGGAACATGGCGTTGAGCGTGCCGTGGTGCAACGCCGGGTTCACGCCGCCCAGGCTGTGACTGAGCGAGTGCACGCAGCCCAGCCCTTTCTGGAAGGCCATTGCACCTTGCATGCTGGCACTCATCATGTTCCAGCGCGCCTCGCGGTCGGCGCCGTTGCGGGTGGCGCGCTCGACGTGCGCCCAACCGCGCTCCAGGCCGTCCAGCGCGATGCCATCGGCGGGCGGATTCACCGCTGCGGACATGAAGGTCTCCATGCAGTGCGCAATGGCATCCATGCCGGTGGCGGCGGTCAGCCCGGGCGGCAGCCCCAGGGTCAGGTCGGGATCGAGGATCGCCGCCTTGGGCATCAAGTGCCAGCTGTGAAATCCCAGCTTGCGCCCGTCGTCGACGATCAGTATCGCGCCGCGCGCCACCTCGCTGCCGGTGCCAGCCGTCGTGGGCACGGCGATCAGCGGCGAGACCGCTTCGGTGATGCGCGGGCTACCGCCTTCGATGGTGGCGTAGTGCTGCAGCGGCCCGTCATGGGTGGCCAGGATCGCGGCGCCTTTGGCCAGGTCGATGCTGGAGCCCCCGCCGACGGCGACCAAGCCGTCGCAACCGCCCTCGCGATAGGCGTCGACCGCGGCGCGCACGGCCGACTCCGTCGGGTTGCCGGGGGTTTGGGCGAAGACCGCATGTTCGCGGCTGCCCAGAGCTGCCAAGGCTCGATCGAGCACGCCAGCGGCGCGCACGCCGGGATCGGTGACCACCAGCGGCCGGCGCATGCCCACGCGCTCGCACTCGGCGTCCAGGCAACCGATGGCGCCGTGGTCGATCTCGATCTGGGTCAGGTACAGGATCCGGGCCATGTTGGTCACCTTGCCTCGTAGCGGTGGTCTGTCGGCGGGTGTTGGCAGGTGTGGCCCCAGAGTGCGACCACCGGCTGCGCAGCTGCACAGTATGCTTGCGCGCCATTCCAGGAGCCATCACCGCCGTGACAACCCGCTTGCTCACACCCTCCATGGCGGGTTTGCTCGAGCGCATCCACCGGGCGCGCCGCACACCCTTCCATGCCCAGACCCCCGAGCAGGCTCGCGCGAACTATCTGGCAGCAGCGGAGGTGCTGGAGCCACCCCGCGCGGCGCTGCCGCAGGTGCGCGACATCCACATTCCAGCGGCGGATGCCACACCGCTGGCCGCCCGGTTGTACCGACCCACAGCTGCAGCGATGTCGCCAGTGTTGCTGTACCTGCACGGCGGTGGATTCGTCATTGGCGGCGTCGAAACCCACGACAGCCTGTGCCGGCAACTCGCGCGCCGCAGCGGCGTGGCGGTGGTATCCCTGGAGTATCGGCTTGCCCCGGAGCATCGGTTTCCAACGGCAGTGCAGGACTGCTGGGCAGCGATGCGCTGGCTGCACGCGCAGGGCCCAGCGCTGGGACTGGATGGAACGCGTCTGGCCGTGGGCGGTGACTCGGCGGGTGGCACGCTTGCCGCCACCTGCGCCCTGCATGCGCGTGACATCGGCCTGCCCCTGGCGCTGCAGTTGCTCATCACACCCGGCACGGCGGCGCACGCCGATACGCCATCGCATCGCCTGTTCGCCAACGGCTTCCTGCTCGAGGCGGCCGACGTGCAGTGGTTCTTCGATCACTACATCGACATCCATCATCGCCGCGACTGGCGCTTCGCTCCCCTGGAGGCCGACGACGTCGACGGCGTGGCGCCGGCCTGCGTGATCCTGGCCGAGTGCGACCCATTGGTCGACGAGGGCATGGCCTATGCCGACCGCCTGCGCGCTTGCGGCGTCCCGGTTACGCTCGAGCTGTTTCGCGGACTCACCCACGATTTCATCAAGATGGGTCGCGTACTCAAGGAAGCAAGCGTCGCCCAGGCTGCCGCCGCGCAGGCGTTGCGCACGGCCTGGGGTCTGCCCCACCCGCCGCAGGAGACCTCATGAGCGATCGAACCAGTTACCGCCACGCCGAGCGCCTAAGGGTGCGCTGGGCCGAAGTGGACATGCAGCGAGTGGTGTTCAACGCCCACTACCTGACGTATTTCGACACGGCGGTGGCCGGGTATTGGCGGGCCATGGCCTTGCCCTATACCGAAACCATGGCCTACCTCGATGGCGACCTGTTCATGCGCAAGGCCGCGCTCGAGTACCACGCCTCGGCCCGATACGATGACCTGCTGGAGGTGGGGATCCGCACGGCCCGGATCGGCACCTCGTCCATCGTTTTCGATGGCGCGATCTGGCGCGGCAACGAGCTGCTTGTCGGCGGCGAGTTGGTCTACGTGTTCGCCGACCCATCCGGCAGCGCCTCACGGCCGGTGCCCCAGGAACTGCGGGATGTGCTGCATGCGCACGAAACCGGCAAGCCGATGACCGATGTGCGCGTCGGCCCCTGGGACGAGCTCGGGCGCGAGGCCAGCGCGATCCGCACGCAGGTGTTCGTTCAGGAGCAGAAGATCCCGGCCGACATGGAGTGGGACGCAGCCGATGCCGTGTGCCTGCATGCGGTGGCCTACAACCGATTCGGCCGCGCGCTGGCCACCGGTCGGTTGCTCGAACATGTACCTGGCGTGGCGAAGATCGGCCGCATGGCCGTGCTGCCAGGCATGCGGGGCAGCGGAATCGGCCGCGCCGTACTCGATGCGCTGATGAACGCCGCCCGGGCTCGTGGCGACCGCGAGGCGCTGCTGCATGCGCAGCTGTCAGCCGCGCCGTTCTACTCGCTCGCCGGATTCACCCCGCGAGGGCCCGTGTTCGACGAGGCGGGCATCCCACACGTGGAGATGGTGCGCAATCTGTAGCGCTTGGCTCAGGCCGGTTCCAGGGGCACCGTGTAAGGCATGGCCAGTGGCTGCAGCGTGGGCGCATCGATCGCCCCGGCATGCAAGTGCCCCCCCTCCAGTGCCGCCAGCTTCACTTCCACCAGAGCCACATGGCGAACCGCGTCGGGTTCGGGCTGCAGTGGCGCGGCGAGCACCACCATGCCGGCGGGCTGCTGCGGGTCGGCGTCGTGGTAAATCTCCTGGCCGGGCCGCAGGGGTGCGTCACTGGCGAACAGCCGGGCGCGGCGCTTGAGCGTGCCTCGGTACTGGCTGCGGGCCACGATCTCCTGCCCCGGATAGCAGCCCTTCTGGAAGTGCACGCCGCCCACCAGATCGAGGTTGACCATCTGCGGCACGAACTGTTCGACCGTCGCGGTGGTCACCCGTGGCACCCCGCTCAGGACTTCAAGGGCTGCCCACGCATGCGCAGGCAACGCGGGCAGCGCAGGCGCCGGTGCGTCAGCAGGTTGCAGCAGCAGGTAGCGCGGTGTATCGGCGACGTCCGGCAGGCGGATGACCTGGCCGGCACCGGTCGACCCGCATGACCATGGCGCCGAAGGCGCGCCGTCGCCAAGCCACGAGCGTGCCGCCGGGCCGCACAAGCCGTGGATCGCGAATTCGGCGCTGGCGTCGCCGAGCCTGCACTTGGCGCGCAGCACGAACATCGACAGGCGTTTGAGCAGTGCCGGCAGAACGTCGGCACTGCAGGCCAGCAGCAGTTCCTCAGGCGCCGGGGTCCAGACCAGCAGCGTCCCCAGCAGCCGCCCCTTTGGGGAACAGTAGCCGGCCAGCCTGGCCTGGCCAGCGCCCAGGTTCGCGATGTCCTGCGTGAGCTGCCCATGCAGGAATTGCGCGGCCTCCGCGCCGCGGGCGCAGATGACACCCCAATCTGACAAGCGGATGGAGCCTCCTGGCCCCACGTCAACAGTCGTATCACTCATGGGCCCGATTATCATCGGCGCCCCATCACACCACCGCTCGGCAGGCTTTGCGTCGCAGGCCAAGCCCGACCCCGCATGAAGCTGTTGCGACGCCTGTTGCTGGCTGTCTGCCTTGCCTCGCTGGCGGCCGTCGCCTCGGTGGCCTGGTGGCTGCAGCGCCCGCTGCCGTTGGCATCGGCGCCTGTCGAGCTCTCGATCGAGCCGGGTGCCTCGCCGCGCGAGGTTGCGCAGTCCTGGGTGGCTGCGGGCGTGCAGACCCATCCTGTCTTGCTGTACGAGTGGTTTCGCTGGTCGGGCCAGGCCCGACTCATCCGGGCGGGCAGCTATGCGCTCTCGGCGCCGGTCTCGCCGCGGCAGTTGCTCGACAAAATGGTTCAGGGCGACGAAGCTTACGAGCGCGTGCGTCTGATCGAAGGTTGGACCTTCCGGCAGCTGCGCTTGGCGCTGGCCCAGGCGCCTCACCTGGTGCCCACCACCCGCGACTGGAACGACACGCGGTTGATGGAGGCGCTGGGGCAGGGCGGTGTGTCGCCCGAAGGGCGGTTCTTTCCCGATACCTACGCCTACAGCCGCGGTGTCAGCGACATCACCGTGCTGCGCCGCGCGCATGCCGCGATGCGCGCGCGCCTGGAGGCGGTTTGGGCCGAACGTGCACCCGATCTGCCCTTGAAGACGGCTGACGAGGCACTCATCCTCGCCTCCATCGTCGAAAAGGAAACCGGCCGGCCCGAAGACCGCGGCCGCATCGCCGGCGTGTTCGCCAACCGGCTGCGCATCGGAATGCCGCTGCAGACCGATCCAACGGTCATCTATGGCCTCGGGGTCTCCTTCGACGGCAACCTGCGCAAGCGCGACCTGCAGACCGATGGCCCGTACAACACCTACATGCGCGCCGGCCTGCCACCCACCCCGATCGCGATGCCGGGGATGGCGGCGCTGCGTGCGGCGGTGCGTCCCGAGCCCACCCGCGCGCTGTACTTCGTGGCTCGCGGTGATGGCAGCAGCGTCTTCAGCGACGATCTCGCATCGCACAATCGGGCCGTGAACACGTATCAGCGCAAGCGCCCATGACTACCAAAGGTCGACCCGTGATCCGATCGGGATGCTTCATCACCGTCGAAGGCATCGATGGCGCTGGGAAGTCTTCTCAGGTCGATGCGCTGGCGGCCTGGCTGCGCGAGCAGGGGCACGAAGTGGTGCTCACGCGCGAGCCCGGCGGCACCCCGTTGGCCGAGTCGCTGCGCGCCCTGTTCCTGGAGCGCGACATGGATGCGCTCACGGAGGCATTGCTCGTCTTCGCTGCGCGGCGAGACCACCTGTGCCGGTTGATCGAGCCGGCCCTCGCCCGCGGCGCTACCGTGCTGTGCGACCGCTTTACCGATGCCACGTTCGCCTATCAGGGCGGCGGTCGCGGTTTCGACCTGGACGTGTTGAGCATGCTCGAGGGCTGGGTGCAGCAGGGCCGGCAGCCCGATCTCACCCTGTGGTTTGATCTGCCGGCCGACGAAGCCGCCCGGCGCCGTGCCGCCGCTCGCCCTGCAGATCGCCTGGAACGCGAGACGCTGGCCTTCTTCGACCAGGTTCGGCAGGGCTATGCACGGCGCTGCGCAGGCGCCCCGGGGCGGTTTGCGCGCATCGATGCTGATCAACCGCGCGAGCGAGTCTGGGCTGACGTGCAGAACGCCGTGGCCAACTGCGCGGCCTTCACCGGTGCTGTCAATGTCTCAGGTGCGGCCGCACTTAGCCCCGTGCCACCACGGGCCTAGCGCACATGGCCACCGCCGTTCGTACCGAATCGATGCTCCTGGGCCGCACGGGCGACCATTGGCCGCTGCCGTGGTTGGCCGAGCCCTTGGCGACCGCGCGCGCGTTCGACCGCAGCCATGCCATGCTCATCCACGGTGCGGCGGGTGTCGGCCACCTCGAGTTCGCCGGTCTGCTGGCGCAAGCCTGGCTGTGCGAAAAGCCCGGGCAAGCGCCGTGCGGCGCATGCGGGAGCTGCCACCTCGTGAGCCAGCGCGCCCATCCCGACCTCCACATCCTCGTGCCCGACGCGCTGCGAGTGGCGCTGGGTTGGCAGGGTGACGACGAGGGTGCTGGGCGCAGCGATGCCAAGCCCAGCCGCGAGATCCGCGTCGACGCCGTGCGGCAGGCGATCGACTGGTCGCACCGCACCGCAGGGCGCGGACGCGGCAAGGCGCTCATCATTCATCCGGCCGATCAGCTCAACACGGCATCGGCCAATGCGCTGCTCAAGACCCTCGAAGAACCCGCCGGCGGCATGCGGCTGTGGTTGACCACGACCGACCCCGAGCGCCTGCTGCCGACGGTGCGCAGCCGTTGCCAGCGCCTGCACCTGGGATCGCCCGACCCCGCCAGGGCACGCACGTGGCTGCAGGGCAGGGGGCTGGCGCATCCCGAGGCCACGCTGGCGCTGGCAGGCGGCAGCCCGCTGCTGGCGCTGGAACTGGCCGCCGAAGGGCTGGATGCCGACTGGATCGGCGCGTTGCCGATGGCCGTGGCACGCGGCGACGCCCGTCCGCTGCTCGGGCGCAGTGTCGTGCGTGTGGTCGACGTGCTGTTCAAGCTGGCGCACGATCTGCAAGTGCGCTCGTTCGGCGCACCCGCGCGCTTCATCACTGCGGCGAAGTGGCCGGCACCACCCAGCCTGGATGCGCTGGCGCACTGGCAGCGTGGGCTCCGGCGCGTGGCACGGCACGACGAACACCCCTGGAATGCCGCATTGTTGATCGAGTCCCTCGTGACACAAGCCGCATCCCTGTGGCCGCGTCACGACGAGGCTGGTACCCGTGGCGGCCGCCCTTCGCTACACTCAAATCGATGAACGCGCCCACGCCACGCCCCGCCACGCCCGGCGCGCCACCGCCCGCTGGCGCGCGGCCCAGCGTGATCCAGCTTGTGTTCCGGGAAAAGAGCGCGCTTTATGCCGCCTACATCCCGCTGCTGGCCGACGGCGGGCTGTTCGTGCCCACCACACGCGAGTACAGGCTGGGCGAAGACATCTACCTGCTGCTGTCGCTGCCCGACGACCCCCAGCGCTACCCCGTGGCCGGCAAGGTCGCGTGGATCACGCCGGCCAACGCCTCTGGCGGGCGCACGCAGGGCGTGGGCGTTCGTTTCCCGGCCGACGAAAAGACCCGGCTCCTCAAGATCAAGATCGAAGAGATCCTGGGCACGCTGATTTCGTCGTCCAAGCCGACGCAAACCGTCTGAGCTCCCTGCGAATCGCTGATTGCGGCTTCCCGGCCCGGCCCTGCCTCAGGAACGGGCACCGCCGGCCTCGATCGGCATGACCGTGCCCGCCGGCTACGATGCGCCGATGTACATCGATTCGCATTGCCATCTGTCGTTTCCCGAACTGCTCGGCGACATCGAGCGCATCCGCCTGGACATGGCGCGCGCCCGCGTCGTCCAGGCAGTCGTCATCTGCACCACGCTGGAGGAGTTCCCGACGGTTCACGGCCTGGCTCTGCGATGCCCCGAACTGTGGTCGACGGTCGGCGTCCACCCCGACAACGAGGGCGTGCGCGAACCCGAAGTGACCGACCTCGTGGAGCGTGCCCAGTTGCCGCGCGTGGTGGCCATCGGCGAGACAGGGCTCGACTACTACCGACTCGCCGGCCGAAGCATCGAGCAAATGCACTGGCAACGTGAACGGTTCCGGGTGCACATCCGCGCCGCGAAGGCCAGTTCCCGCCCGCTGGTGGTGCACACGCGCAGCGCCGCCAACGACACCCTGCGCATACTGCGCGAAGAGGGCCCCTGTGATGCAGGCGGCGTGTTCCATTGCTTCACCGACACGCTGGAAACGGCCCGTGGTGCGCTCGACCTGGGCTTCGACGTCTCGTTTTCCGGCATCGTGTCGTTCCGCAACGCCGAGGACTTGCGCGCCGTGGCCCGCTTCGTTCCGCTGGAGCGTTGCCTGATCGAGACCGACAGCCCCTACCTCGCCCCGGTTCCCCATCGAGGTAAGACCAACTCGCCGGCGTGGGTGCCCCATGTGGCGCAGGTCATTGCGCAAGTCAAGAACCTCCCGCTGGACATCGTGGCCGAGGCAACCAGTGCGAATGCGCGGCGCCTGTTCGCGCTGCCAGTTGCCGATCCAAAGCCTGTGTTGCCTGACCTTGAACCGCCAGCGACATGACTCGAAGGTGCGGCCATGAATCGCATAATCTACTTTAAGATATTATTTCAACTTGTTCTGGCCCTGGCTTTTTCTGCCGCGCACGCCGGCGCCTACGAGGACTTCTTCAAGGCTGTGACGGTCGACGACGCCACAACCGTCGAGCGCCTGCTCCAGCGCGGGTTCGATCCCAATTCGCGCAATGAGGACGGGCAGCCGGCACTGTTGCTGTGCATGCGCGAAGGTTCCGAGCGCGTGGCCGAGGTCTTGCTGCGGTCGCCGACGTTGGAGCCTGACTTGGCCAACGCCGCGGGCGAGACTGCGCTGATGATGGCCGCGCTCAAGGGGCGCACCGAGTGGGCCCGCCGGTTGGCCGAGCACGGTGCGCGCATCGACCGCGAGGGCTGGTCGCCGCTGCACTATGCGGCCACGGGCGGTCCGCCCGAGTTGTCGCGCTGGCTGCTGGACGCCGGCGCCCGCATCGACGCGCGCTCACCCAATGGAACCACCGCGCTGATGATGGCGTCGCGCTATGGCAGCGAGGCGACCGTGCACCTGCTTCTGCAACGTGGCGCTGACGCTCGCCTGCACAACGATCGGCAACTCGATGCCGCCGCGTTCGCCAAACTCGGCGGGCGCGAACCGCTGGCCGCCATGCTGGCTGCACGGGCTGCCTCGGCGCCCGAGTGACCCGGGTGGTACCGGAACGACTCGGCGCCGAGCGCTCGCGGCGCCGTGTCAGCGGAAATCTGACACTGTTTCTGCCTGCGGGCTGACTTCACTTGCGCGGCTGGGGCTCCTAAAGTGTGATCACCGATCCGCGAAGGAGCTGGCCATGTCGACCCTGCAAACCCCTGCGAACCCGTTCGCCCTGCTGCTCGACCCCCAGGCCGTGCTGGCCCGGGTGGAGCATTCGCAACGCCTGGAGCGCCTGCACCGCCGGGTCTGCCGCCCCCTGGACAAGCCTGTGCTGCCCGGTCAGGGCGGCACGGCGCGTGATTTCGATCGCAGCGTTGACGAAGCCGGTGACGAGCCCGCCGAGGCCGACACGCAGTAAGGCGCCGAGGCGCGCCCCGCCAGGCGTGCCGCCCCCGGAAGTTACCAGATGCGCGAGATCACGTTGAACTTGCGGTAGTCGCTGATCCGGGGGTCGAAGAAGTCGCGGGGCTGGTAGCTCACCTTCAAATGGCGACCGGCCAGCGATTCGTAGGTGTTCACGAAATCGATGCCCGAGGGCACCGACTGCAGCCACCACAGCTTCACCGTCCGTCCCTCGCCGTCCTGTACGGTCAGGATGACGAACGGCTCCCTTTCGACACGGGTGACCGTGCCCTCGACAGTCAGTTCCACAGTCTGACCGGCATCGCCGGGTGCCGCCGCCCGCGCCAGGCGAACCATCAGGGCCGGGCAATGCTGGGTCATGCGAGCGCCTACGAGTGCGCCGAGCCGTTCGCCGTCCTTGCGGGGGCTGTCGAGGTCGACACCATGATCGGCGCGCAACTGCTCCTTGAAAGGAACGACGGCGCGAATCATGCAGACCCCAGCATGCATCTTGACCTCGTTGGCGGTCGCTGTTCCTGGCACGCGTTCGGCGCACTCGCAGGCTGACTTGGCAGCTGTATCGAGGTAGTCCTCGGCCATCGCCGGGGTCGCCATCCATGCGGCAGCCAATGCAACGGCCGCCATCCAGCCCGTGCGCGCCACCCGACTCGTCGCGACCGCCATATGCGCTTCCTTGTGCGTTTCGTCCCTCAGTGTAAGTGGTGAGGTGATCGTGGCTGGATTGCAATGGGATCGTGTCTGACGCACCGGTCAGCCCGCGCAGTGGTGGACATGTACAGGTGCGCTCATCGGGTGGCGCTGGGACCGGATCGGTAGCGCTGCTCGTACTTGCGCTCGAGGCGGCGTTGGCGGTTGCCAGGATCGACTTCCCGCCCTTGCACGAACAGCCGCTCAATGCGGCACGCCTCGCTGGCGCAGCAGTTCCGGCATCCGCCAGGCGTCCGCACCGCCCACGATCACCAGACGCAGTTCGAAGCGCTCGGCCAGACCGAGGGCGTGGCGGATCTGAGCGAGCTCGTCGGCATGCACGAACACCGGCCGCTGCTGCTCGAACACCGGCCGCATGGCCTCCCAGCGCGCATCCCACGGGGCATTCGGGTCAGACTGCCGCAGCCTGCTGTAGGCCCGTGCCGATTCGAAGGAGTCGTCCAGCAGCCGCAGGCGCCGGCTCGTGCTGAGACGCAACTCGTCGAGCATGGGCTCTGACAAGGACGGCAACGCGTGCCGGGTCAGGCGCATCGAGGGCAAGTGCACATGCAGCCCAACCTCGGGCACCAGCGCCATGTCCTGCCAGTTCCAGCCGTCCAGCTGAATCAGTGCAGAGGTTCCGCTGATCAAGCCCCGGCGACCGGCCAGCGGTACCGTGAGCGCGGCGAGCACGCCGTTGGCTCGGGCCACCGGGATGAGCTCACTGTCGGCATTGACCGCCACCACCGCGCGGGCATGGGGATTGACGGCGCCGGTCTCGGTGGTGTCGAGGGTGGCGCGAACCGAGTTGACCTCGACCAGGCCGAGGGACGTGTTGGCCGCGATGAGCCCGGGATAGACATGGCGCCCTGCCAGATCGAGACGGCGCGCGGCTGCCGCCGCTGGCAGCGGGTCATCGGCTCCCAGAACAGCCTTGATCCGGCCGCCGTCGATCCTCATGCGCCCGCCAGGCAAGCTGGGCCCGCTGACTACTGGACGGGCAAAGCTGCCCGACACCGGATTCACCCCTGCGTCTGCGCTATTGAAGTACCTGCGCCGCGCAGCAGACGTGGTCTTGCCTGTGCATGTGGATGCGCTCTGCATAGACCAGGACAAACCGACGCAGCGTCGGCTCACCGCGGATGCGGGCCGATGTCTTGCTCGGATGGATCGACGGTGGCTTTGCGCCGCGGCACGAAGTGCAGGGTCTGGGCTTTCGGCGCCGAGGGCGCGACAGGTGCGGGCGGTGGTACGATACGACCGCAGTCGTCGGCCAGCGCCGCTTCGCGGGCACTGCACACGGCCAGCACGTCGTGCGAGAGATGGTCCAGGATGCGCAGCAGATGGCCCATGCCGCGTGCGTGGGTCGTGCCGTAGCCCTTGACCAATCGACCGCATCGGGCCAGTTCCAGGCCCAGGCTGGGTTGCTCGCGCACGCCTTCGCCCACGGCGCCGAGCCATCGCTCGATGAGCCGTTGCTCCTCGGTCCAGCGGCTGCCGTGCGGGCGCACGTGGCGCAACGATGCCAGCAGGCGCAACACGGTCAACCCGGCCACCGTGTGGCTGGGCAGGCGTATCGCCCAGCCCCACGACGGCCGGCCCGATTGGACGCGCTGTGCGTCCCAACGCCGAACGCGCTCGGCCCATGCGGAAGGCAGCAGCGCTGCGATCTCGGGCACACCGGGGCGGAAGTGATCGCGGACGCGCAGCAGGTCCTCAGGGTCCGCGCCGACCTCGCGCCGCACGCGCTCGAACCGCGTGGCTGCTGCCTTGAGCTGGGCCACTCGGGCGATGTCGTCGAACGCCATCCACAGTGCCAGCCACCGCGCCGTCTCACGCGTCACGGCGTGACCCGTGTGCGCCTGCGGATCGGCCGCCAATTCGGCCTGGTGGACGGCCCGGACCCGTTCCAGGTAGAGCTGCGCATAGGTCTCATCCTGGTACTCGCGCAGCCGCTCCACCCCTTGCGCCAGCAGCGTGTGAACAGCGGGTGCGAAGCGCTCGGCCCATGGCTGGGGCAGTGGCGATGCCGGGCGCTGCACGGCGTTGCCACACGAGGCCCGGCCGGCAGGACCGCCCAGCACAGGCGAGGCAGTGACTGGCCCAGCGTTCGCGTCAGCCAACAGCGCCCGCACCCGGTCCCAGGCCAGCGCGAACCCTCGCAGGCTCGCC
>JABWBN010000032.1 GCA_013360485.1 Burkholderiaceae bacterium
GTCGGCCTGTTCGACGGCGAGCCGGGCTGATCGACCAGCAGGCCGCCGCGAGCACAAGCACCGCCGGCCGGTGTCCCGTTCGGCGCCGCCGGCCGACCGTTCGTCGGCAACGGTGGCATCGACCGCCCGTTTCCGCCGAACGGCCGTGACAGCCCGCCCCTGCCAGCGATAGAAACCCACCCATGGCGCCAATCAGCGCCCGTCGTTCCCAATGGCGCCATGGGCAGATGGCGCTCTCGACCAGGATATCTGCGATGTCTTCGATTCGCCAGCGCGGCTTTACGATCGTCGAGGTGATGATTGCGGTGGCCATCGTCTCGATCCTTGCCGCCATCGCGTTGCCTTCGTACAACGCGTATATCCAGCGGTCACGCGTGCCGGCGGGCCTGGATGCCCTGAACGCCTACGCCGCGCGCATGGAGCAGGCGTACCAGGACAGCGGCAGCTACGGCGCTGCAGGCTGCACGCCCACCTTGCCGACGGCGGCCAACTTCACCATCACTTGTGCCTCGGGCGGGCAGACCTACACAGCCACGGCCACAGGGTCCGGTCCGATGAGTGGCTATTCCTACACCATCAACAACCAGGGTGTTCGTGCAACCACGGCGCACCCCAAGGGCGTGCCGCCTGGCAATTGCTGGAGCATTCGGGGTAGCGTATGCGACGACAAGTGATGCACCGACGCGGGTTCACGCTCATCGAGTTGGTGATCACCATCGCGATCGCGGCGTTGCTCGCGGTCGTGGCGGCACCGCACATGGCTGAGTTCCTCACCAACTCGCGCTTGCGCGAAGGGGCCAACAGCCTGCTCGGGGAAGCGCTGTTTGCGCAGAGCGAGGCCATCAAGCGCAACGGCACGGTCACCATCACGCTGGCCGCTGGCACGGTGCAGGTGGTCGACAACACCGGTGTTGCCCCCGTGGTGCTGCGCACCGCTGCGCTGAATCCCAATCTCGTGGCCGATGACTTCGCCGTCAACTTCGGCAGTGCCGGAATGCCCACGCCGTTTGGCACGTCGGCTGCATCCGACATCACCTACTCCGGCAGCACCTGCTCGACCGAAGTCCGCTGCCCAGGCTTGCGCATCGACGCCGGCGGTGGCGTGCGCATCTGCCCCAACAAGCTGAGTTGCCCATGAACGGCCTGACACCAGCCCCAATTGCCCGGGGGTTCACGTTGCTCGACGCGTTGATCGCACTGGCCATCCTGGCCTTCGGAATGCTGGCGCTCACTGGGTTCCAGACCAAGCTGGTGGCGCAGGGAACCGAAGCCCAGCACCGCGTGGATGCCACGGCGTTTGCCGACGAACTGCTCAACACCATGCTGGTCGACAACCTCAACTCCGGTTGCTACACGCTGCCGGCCGCGGGTGCGTGCGCGTCGCCGGTGGCGCGCGCCAGCACCGATGCGTGGGGCGCCCGCGTGCTGGCTGCACTTCCCGGTTCGCCCACGGCCACCAGCGTGATCGCAGCCAACCAGATGACCGTCACCATCACCTGGGAAGGCAAAGACAGCGCCGAGACGCGCACCCATACGGTCATCAGCGACATCAGGTGAACGCCATGCCTGTGCACACGGTCCTCCATCTTGGTCGCTCCGGCCGCCCGGCGCGCGGTTTGTCCATCGTCGAGTTGATGGTCGCGTTGGTCATCGGACTGATGGTCAGCCTGGCCGCCGGCATCACGGCTCAGGTCTTCATGGCGTCGCAGCGTCAGGGAGTCGGCGTTTCCGGCGGCAGCCTCAGCGCCGCATCGTCGCTGGCCGCGCTCAAGAACGATGTGGCGGCGGCGGGTCTCGGGTTCTTCGGCAATGGAAACTACGTCTGCAACACGCTCAACTTCGGCGTGGCCGGGACTCCAGTCAGCGATGGAGCGGCGTTTGCGCCGGTTCGCGCCGTTCGAGTGGGAGCCAATGACCGACTCGAGGTGGTCTACGCCAATGCCGTGACGGGCGGTGCAGCCGTCAAGCTGGCGGCGCCGTCGACGGGCACGACAGCGACGATGGACACCTTGCTGCCCGTGACCGCAGGGCAGGCCGTGTTGATGTCGCCGGATGCCGCCGGAACCCCTTGCCTGGTCCGACGCGTCACGGCCACGGTCGCGCCCACGCCCACGGCCAAGCAGGTCGTCACGTTCGGCGGCGCCGCGGATTACAACTCGACCACCTTTGCCACGCCACCGGTGTTCAGCGACGACGCGGTCGTCACGCTGATCGGCGATCTCACCTGGAACACCTACAGCCTCGTCGGTACCGACCTGACGCTCACACGACGCATCACAGGGGCCTCGGCCGTGCTGATGCGCAACGTGATCGGCTTTCGGGTCGAATACGGTGCGTCGTCGGTGGCGACTGGCAGCACCACGCTCGAAACCTGGGAGGAACCCACTGGCGCCTGGGCCACCATCGATGACACCAACATGCGCCGCGTTCGGGCGATACGCGTGGGCATCGTCGTGCGCAGCCCGCAGCCGGAAAAGGTCAACGACGTGACCGGCGTCTGCGAGGCCAGCGCCGCCAAGCCGCAGCTCTTCGGCAACGTCATCGAACCCGACGTGGTCGACTGGCAGTGCTATCGCTACCGCACCCAGATCGTGGTCGTTCCCATGCGCAACGTCATTTACGGAATCCAGTCATGAAGCGCGTGCCACTCTCCCGCCAGCGCGGCGTCACGATGGTCGTGGTGCTGCTGTTGATGACCGTCATGCTGTTGGGTGGCCTTGCGCTGGCGCGCATCACGGAATCCAGCATCCTCGTCAGCGGCAACGTTGCGGTAAAGGAGGCGTCGGTGCAGGCCTCGGAAGTGGGCCTGAACACCGCCCAGGCGGCGCTGATCGCACTGGCCAACGAGAACGCCAATTCCGGGACTTGGTACTCCGCGACGATGCTGCCGGTCGATGCCAACGGCATCCCGGCCATCGACTGGTCGACCACGCCGACGGTCAATGTCGGGCGCTTCACCGTCACGTATGCGGTAGACCGCATGTGCACGGTGGCTGCGTTGATCAACTCCGACCGCGAATGTCTCGTCAAGATCAACAAGGACGACAAGAATACGCCGGCCAACTACGGCCACGACGCCGGTGACAACTACCTCGTGCGCTCGCGCCAGTTCCGCGTCACCGTGCGCGTGACCGAAACCGGCGGCGGCAAGGGCACCCAGACCTGGATGCAGACCCTCGCCAGCCGTTCCTGAGCCGCGTACACCACACGTTTCCACGGGAGACCCTCATGCATCCCCTGCTCAAGCTGGCTGCCTCTACCCTCGCGCTGGGTGGCCTCCTCTATCACGCTACTGCGCATGCCGTTGCGACCAACATGGCCGAGCAACCGCTGAAGGCATCCGTGCTGGCCAAGCCCAACGTGCTGTTCGGCATGGACGATTCCGGCTCGATGGACGCCGAGGTCATGATCGACGGCACCCATCAGGCCTGGGTGTACGGCAACACGTCGGGCAGTGTCGGAACTGACAACCTGTATCCCGGGGGCGTGCCGCGCAACGGTTCCAACTCCGGCGACTGGCAGATGTTCTACCTGTTCCCGGGCCTGCCCACCGGCGTGAACTCAGGCGGGCGGGCGTACGGCGAGCCGGATACCAAGCGTGGTTATGCCATTCCGCCCACGCCGCAACTCGCCTGGACCCGAGCCTTCGAGTACAACCCGCTCTACTACAACCCCGACCGCAAGTACGAGCCGTGGGCGCCTGCCTACGTGGATGGCGCATTGCGTACCTATGGCAATTCGCCGAAGAACGCCGCCCGCCTGCACCCGGTGGCCGGCACGACGACGATGGATCTGACGAGCAACCGGGTCGACTCGAACAACGAAGCCAAGTTCACCTTCACCTCCGGGATGAAGATGCCGGTAGGCGCCGCGAACATCACCTGCTACAGCGGGGGTCCCGGTGCCGGTCCGTTGGCCGCAGAGTACACGGTCCCGCGCAGTGTGCGCTATTGCAAGGCCACGGTGTCGTACTTCCCTGCGACGTACTGGAAGAAGGAGGCCTGCGTCGTCGACGGCACGACCTGCGTGAGTTCGTGGGACGCCGCCACCCTCAAGCGCTATGAGATCAAGCCGGCCAACTACGCCACCGCCGCCCTGTACGACGACGCGATCCAGAACTTCGCCAACTGGTTCACCTACTACCGCAAGCGCCGCTTGATGCTGGCGGCGGCCATGGGCAACGTGCTCGAGACGATGACCGGGCTGCGCTATGGCGTGATCGCCTTCAATGCGCCGGTGTCGCTGACCTCGTCCACCATCTTCGATGCCGACAGTTCCGTGGCTTCGAAGAACGGGTTGGCGGTGTCGTCGTACTTCTACAAGAACGACGGCAACGGCGGCACGCCCACGCATGGCAACTTCAAGTACATCCGCGACCAGTTCGACACCAACACCAACGTCATCCAGTACGCCTGTCAGCGCAATGCCGCGTTCATCATCACGGACGGCTTTGCCAATGACGGGACGATTTCGCCGCCCGCCTACAGCCAGGCCACGTTCGGCGGCACCACGCCTTACCAGACCATCGCCACCGGTTCATTGGCAGACCAGTCCTTGGGCTACTTCACTACGCGGCTGCGTGCTGTGACGTCGCCCCTGGTCGCGGGCAAGGTGCCACCCGGACCGACCGCGGTCGATAACCCGGATACCAACACCGATCTGCACGTCAACACCTATGCGCTGACGCTGGGCATGAAGGGGACGGTATGGCCGGCGCGCACGGATGCGTTCACGCTGCCGCATCCGACGTGGCCTGCACCGGTGAGCAACACCGCCACGATGATCGACGATCTCTGGCATGCCACCGTCAATGGCCGCGGTCAGATGTACCTGGCCACCGACATTGACAGCACGGTCATCGGCATCCAGAAGGGCCTGCTGGACATCAAGGCGCAGGTGGGTGCGCAGAGCGCGGTGGCGGTGAGTACGGTCAACCTCAATGCGGGTGACGGCCAGGCCTACCTGGCCAGTTACAACCCCGCGGGCTGGATCGGCGACCTGACCGCCAACAATGTGGACAAGGACACAGGCGACATCTCGACCACCGCCAACTGGAAAGCGGCCGACATACTGGGCGCGCGCGCCTGGACGTCGCGGGTGATCATCACCTCCAACGGCACCAGCGGCATCGGCTTCACATCCGGCTCGGTCGGTTCGATCGTCAATCCCGATGCGGGAAGCTTCAGCAACGACGAGGTGATCGACTACTTGCGTGGCAAGCGCGACGGCGAAGGCACCAAGTTCCGGCTGCGCACCAGCCTGATCGGATCGGTGATCAACGCCGAGCCGGCCGTCGACATCGCCTCGGGCACCGTGTTCCTGGCGTCGGGCGAGGGCATGTTGCACGCGTTCGACACCATGACCGGCAACGAAGAGTGGGCCTTCGTGCCGTATGCAGGCTTGAGCGGCATCGGCAAGACCGTGCAGCGCGAGTACGGCTTCAAGACCAAGCTCGACGCCACCCCCGTGATCGGCAACTACACCGACACCACGCGCATGCTCGTCGGCGGCATGGGTGCTGCGGGACGCAGCTTCTACTCGATCGACGTGACCGCGCCGAAGGGCTTGACCGAAGGTGGCGCTGCCGCCAAGGTGATGTGGACCTTCCCAGGCCCGGCGCATGCTGCGCAGGCGCCCTATGTCGGCTATTCGGTGGGTCGACCGGTGGTCATCAACTCGTCGTCGGACGGCTATGTGGTGCTGTTGACCTCGGGGTACGACAACGGTGAAGTGATCGGCGATGGCAAGGGCCGCATGTGGATGCTCAACGCCGCGACCGGTTCGCTGATCAAGACCTTCACGACGACATCCGGCGCGCTGGGTGCCGAGTCCGGTCTGGCGCAGCTCACGGGCTTCCGTGAGAACGACGGCACGATCCGCTATGTGTATGGCGGCGATCTGCTGGGCAATGTCTGGAAGTTCGACCTGACCGATGGCACGACGTCGCTCTTGACGGTGCTGAAGGATCCCGGTGGCAACCGCCAGCCGGTGACGACGCCGCCGCAACTGACCAAGATCGCCGGGGCGCCGGTGGTCATGATCGGCACCGGTCGCCTGCTCGACATCACCGACTTCGGTACCACTCAGGTGCAGACGATCTACGCCATCAAGGACACCGGCTCCACCATCGGCGACATCCGGGCGTCCACTACGGCACTCACGATCGACGGGGGTACTGGCGAAATCACCGGCACGGTGGACTGGAACGCTTCCAACGGCTGGCGCGTCGACCTGCCGGTGGGCCAGATGGTCAACACCGATCCCAAGTATGTGCTCGGCCGCCTGTTCGTCAACGCGAACGTGGCGAGCGGCGCGAGCTGCGACCAGTCGTCTTACGGCTACATCATCAACGTGATGTCGGGCTACGGCGAGGTGGAGGTGCTGTCGACCTCGGCCAACGCCACCCACCCACTGATCGTGCAGTCGGGCGACAAGATGTTCCGTTGGACACGCTTCAACGACAGCTCGGTCGAGAACAAGGACGTCTCGGTGGTGAAGCCGCCCAACCCGCGCAAGAACTCCTGGCGCGACATCTCCCGCTGATCGTCTGCAGCCTGGCCCCCGCGAGGGGCCAGGCTGCTTCGATGCTGCCGCCCGGGCCGTCGGCCGTTCAGGGCTGCGACTCGTCGCGAACGATGCCCTCGAGATGGGACCGATCGTTCCAACCCACCACGGCCAGGCCTTGCGGGCTGTGCAGCAGGCGGTTGATGGCTGCGTTGCCCAGCTGCCAGGTGCGGTGCGCTTGCAGGTCGATGCCCTGCGCCGCGCGGTACAAGCAGTCCAGCACCCCGCCATGGGTCACGAGCGCGATGGTGCCGCCGCCGTATGAGGTGGCCAGTGCCCGTGCAGCGGCCACCACGCGCTGCTGGAAGTCCCGCAGCGACTCACCGCCCGGCGGGGTGAACTCGATGTCGCGTTCGCGCCAGCGCCGCGCATGCTCCGGCCACAGCTGGTCGATCTCTTCGTAGGTCTTGCCTTCGAGCATCCCGAACCCGCGTTCGCGCAGGCCAGGCTCCAGCCTCAGCGGCAGGCCGAGCGGCTCGCTGAAGGCGGCAGCCGTGGCATGGGCACGGCCCAGGTCGCTGCTGATCACGGCGATCAGCGCCTCGTGCCGCAACGCGTCGGCCAGGCGTGCGGCCTGGCGGCGTCCATGCGGGTTCAAGGGGATGTCGAGCTGCCCTTGCAGGCGCGACTGCGCGTTCCAGTCGGTCTCGCCATGTCGAATGGCGACGATGCGCGTGACCTCGTTCAAGTGGTCTGCCGCAGGCGCCGGTTGAGCGTGTAGGTGCCCGAGTGCGTGGCCGAACCCAGTACATGCGGCGCCATGGCCTGGCGCACCTGCGCACCGGTGAAGGAACCATCCAGTTCCAGCCGCGGAACCGCCAGCGCATAGAGCGTGAACACGTAGTGGTGCACCAGCGAGTCGTTGAACGGCGGGAACGGGCCGTCGTAGCCGAAGTACGAGCCTGCCATTTCGGCATCGCCGGCGAACCATCCGGTGTAGTCGTTGACGCCTTGGCGCGCGCCGTGCAGCGAGGCGGGCCCTGGCTTGCCGCGAGCGGTGAAGCCGCGTGAGAACTCACCCTCGGAGATTTGCGCCAGCGTGGGCGGCAGATCGACCAGCACCCAGTGGAAGAAGTCGACTCGCGGCAGGTCTGCCGGCACTTCCCGATCGGGTTGGTTGACATCGTCGCCGCGGCTGGGTACGTCGAAGTCGTGGCAGATCAGCGCCAGCGAGCGGGTGTCCGGCGGCAGGGCGCGCCATGCCAGGTGCGGGTTGACGTTGTCCGAAAACCCCACGCCTTCGCCGGTCAGGCGACCGGCGGCGTAGCGCTCGGGGATGGGTTCGCCATTGGGCCAGCTGTCGCTCCAGAGTCTCATCGCTTGCTCCTTGCAGGTGGTGCCCGGAGTGGCTCATGCACCCCAGACGATGGGTTGGTTCTCGGCCCATGCGCGTCGCAGCATTTCCACCATTGGCCACAGGCGTTGGCGCGGCGTCACGCCTTCGCGGGGGGGCAACGGTTCACCATCAGCCAGCGCTTCGCGTTCGGCCTCGGCACGCCGCGCTTCGTCGGCCGCGATGGCGTGCTCGATGGCGGCCAGCACGGCGGGCATGTCGCGGGCCTCGATGATGCCGCGCGGTGCGGGCTCACGCCCGGCCGCGCGCAGGAAAGCGTCGCCATTGGGACCCAGCATGATCAGGTCGCCGGTGGCCTTGCATTTGAACTTGTAGAGCATGGGCAATCGCGTCCACGAGGCCGGCGCGTACAGGCAGCCCGACTGGGCTGCCGACGCGGTCGCACTCAGGCGATTGTGGCTCAGCGACCGACCAGGCTGAGCACGGTGCGGCGCGAGCGTGGCTCGCCGCGGATGCGTTCCTCGAAGCTGATCGCATCGAGCGCAGGTGCGTACAGGTAACCCTGGAACTGATGGCACCCCGCCTCGGCCAGGAACGCACGCTGCGGCTCCGATTCGACGCCTTCGGCCACCACCCGCATACCCAGCGCGTGCGACAGCTGGACGATGGCGCGCACGATGCCCACGTCGCTGGCGTCGTGGGGCAAGCCCTGGATGAAGCTGCGATCGATCTTCAGGCGCTCGATGGGGAAGCGCTTGAGATAGCTCATGCTGGAGTAGCCGATGCCGAAGTCGTCGATCGCCAGCCGCACGCCCAGCTGCGACAGCTGCGACAGCCGCTGCAAGGCCTCGTCGGCGTCGTGCACCAGGATGGACTCGGTGAGCTCGAGCTCCAGCGCCGAGCCCGGCAACTTGTTGTCGCGCAGCACCCGTGCCACGCGGTCGATGAAGTCCGCCTGGCGGAATTGCAGCGCCGACACGTTTACCGACATCGGCAGGTCCAGGCCCTGCTGGTGCCAGCGTGCGGCCTGTCGAGCCGCTTGCGACATCACCCAGTCCCCGATCGGCACGATGAAGCCCGAGTCCTCGGCCACCGGGATGAACTCACCCGGCGATACGTCACCCAGCTCCGGATCGCGCCAGCGGATCAGGGCTTCGGCGCCGATCACCTGGCCCGTGGCCAGGTCCACCTGCGGCTGGTACTTCAGGCGGAAGCGGTTGCTCGCCAGTGCCTGGCGCATCGCGTGGTCCAGCCGCATGCGCTGGCGCAGGTCGGCGTCGTGGTGCGGCTGGTGGAATCGGAAGCCGCCGCGGCCACCCTGCTTGGCGCGCTGCATGGCTGTCTCGGCATTGCGCACCAGCGTGTCCTCGTCTTCGCCGTCCACCGGAAACAGCGCGATGCCCACGCTGCAGGTCAGCGTGAACTGCAAACCGTCCACGGCACAGGGCCGGGCGATGGCATCGAGCACCCGTCGGGCGGCGCTCTCGGCACCGCGGCTGTCGACACGCTGCACCACCAGCGCGAACTGGTCACCGCCGATGCGTGCCACTTGGTCGCCCTGGCGCAGGCAGGACTTCAGCCGCTCGGCGGTGTCCCGCAGCACCCGATCGCCGATTTCATGACCCAGGCCATCGTTGATCTGCTTGAACCGGTCCAAATCCAGCACCAGCAACGCCAGCGTGTGGCCTTGCTGCCGTGCCAGCCGGATCGACTCGACGATCACGCCACCGAGTTGGCGGCGGTTGTACAGGCCGGTCAGCACGTCGGTCGTGCTGAGTTGGCTGATGCGTTGGCTGGCACCTTCCAGCGCGGTGAAATCCCGGTAGGACCAGACGCGTCCGCGCGGCCGGCCCTGGTGGCACTGGGGCTGGGTGACGCATTCGAACACCTGCCCCGACAAGAGCACGATGCGTTCGGTCGCCCGCATCAGGGTGGCCTCGCGAACCTGCGCCATCCGGCGCTCGTAGCCTTCGGTGTCGACGACGCTGCGCCGCATCCAGTCGGCCACGGCGGCGTCGTTGCGCTCGACCAGCAGCGATTCCGGCATGCCCCACATCTGTGCAAAGCGTCGGTTGAAGGCCGTGATGCGCCCGGCCAGGTCGGTTACCAGGATGCCGTCCGCCGTCGACTCGAGCGTGGCCTGCAGTTCGGACAGCAGTGCTTCGCGCTCCTGCTGCTGTTGCTGCTCGCCCGAGCGATCGCGCACGGTGACCAGCAGGTGGCTGGGGGCACCGCGTGGTCCCACGGGGCGGATGCTTCGTGTGACATGCAGCAGATGGCCCGCCGCATTGACGAGCACCGTGTCGGACGACAGGCTGGCGTAGCGACCAGCGCGCACATCGTCCCAGTAGGCAAGGTCTTCGGGCGTGGCCACGGTCAGGCAGGCACTGACGCCGTGCAGGCGCTCGGGCTCCACGCCGAGCAAGTCGAGCGTGCGCTCGTTCGCACGCACGATCTGCTGGGTGCGTGCGTCGACCAGCCAGGCCGCATCCGGCAAGGCCTGCAGCACGTCGCGCCAGTTGGGCTGGACGACCGATCCGGTGTCGTCGGTCACGCCGCTTCGTCCTCGTCGAGACGGTCAGGGGGCGCAAGCGCGGGCTCGAAGAAATACACCACGCGCTGCCCGGAGCCGAGATAGTTCTGCGCAACCACGGGCAACTGGGCCGGCTTGAGGCTGCGGCGGATACCCAGGTCGGGGGTGTCCTCCAGGTTCACCAGCAACGCTTCGTCGGCCGGTATGCCGGCGTCGCACACCAGTACGCGCGGCTTGAGCGGGCGCGAGGCGTTGGCGCTGATGACGCAGGCGTAGCGGTCATCGGTCAGTTGCACCACCGAGCCTGGCGGGTACACCCCCATCATGCGGATGAAGGCATTGAGCATCGATGCATCGAACTTCGACCGGGCTTGCGCGAAGATCAGGCTCAGTGCCTCGTGCGGCGTGAGCGCATGCGAGGGCACCGCGGGGTTGCACAGGTTGTCGTAGCGGTTGACCAGTGCGACGATGCGCGCCGGTACGGTGATGCGTTCGACGGCCAGTCGCTGCGGGAAGCCACTGCCATCGGCCAGTTCGTGGTGCTGGGCGATCACCGACAGCGCACCGTCCGGCAGACCCATGCGCTGGCCGTGTTTGAGGCCATGGGCAACATGTTCGCGATACAGGTTGTTCTCGGCCGGCGTGAACTGCCCGTCGGGCAACCGTAGCCGGTCGGGCAACTCCAGCTTGCCGACGTCATGCAGCAGCGAGCCGACGCCCAGATTCATCATCTCGTCGTCGGCGAACCCGAAGCAGCGGCCCATCAACAGCGAGATCACGGTGACGTTCAGGGCATGTGCCGCCGCCCGATCGCCCGGCGCGTCGGCCAGCACACGGATGCACAGCTCGCCATCGACCAGCATCTTGTCGAGCAGCGACCGCGTGAGTGCCTGCGTGGTCTGGAGCGACATCGCTGGCACATCGAGCACCTTCTCGACTGCGGCCTTCCAGGCGTGGCCGGCTTCGGCATACTGTTGTGCGCACACGCGCTCAGCGCGCCGTTGCTGCGCCAGCGCCGCGCGGCGGCGCGCCGCCGAATCGACGGGTTCGGCCGTCGTTCCGGGGCTTTGGTCGGGGGCTCCGTCGTTGTCTGGCGTTGGAGCTGTGCCCGATGGCGCCGGATCGGCCAGATGGCTGCGCTGAGGGCTCCAGCGCACCTGGCGCAATCCCAGCTGGCGGATCTGGGCGATCTGCTCGGCCGAGTGGATCTGGAAGCTGGACAAGGCAAAGGGATGGGCCCACCAGCCCAAGTCCAGGTGGATGAACATCCCCACCTGCAACTTGTCGATGTCGATGGTGGTCGAGGACATGATCGGCGTGCAGTAGTCGGCTGAGGTGGCGCGCAGCCACCGACAACCCAACATCGGCACCTGCGAGCGGGAACTTGACCCCACGATCGCAATCCGGCGCCACGCCGGTGGTGCCGCCCACAGGAGTGTCGTGCGGTACGTCTCGGCGGCCAAGGGCGCTGCACAGTGGCCGTCCAGATCACCCTACAGGCGCTGCGCGCCGACTGGCGACGCTGTCGGCTGCCCGAGCGACCGATCAGTCCGGTTCGCGGTGTTCGGGCAGCGCGTCCCGCCACTGCGTCGGCGTCCTGCCGGCCAGCCGCTGAAAGAAGCGGGTGAAGTAGGCCGCGTCGGCAAAGCCCAGGCTCCAGGCGATCTGCTTGACCGACAGACTGGTGTAGGTCAGGTCGCGTTGGGCCTCCAGGAGCAACCTCCGGTGCAGCACACCCAGTGCCGAGTGCCCCAGCACCTCCTGCGCTGCGCGGTTGAGGTGCGTGGGCGAAATGCCGAGCTCACGAGCCAGTGCGGCCAACGGTGGTTGCTGCCGAAAGCGCTCTTCAATCAGCGCACGCAGGCGTCGCACATGGTGCTCGGCGCGGCGACGCCGAGGCGCCGGCGCGGCAGCTGCTTCGCGTTGCGGGCGGGCCAGATGCACCAGCACCGCCAGCAGCGCGGCATCCAGCGCCGCCGCGCGCCAGGGTTGAGCGGCGTGGTACTCGGTGCTGAGCTGCCTGATGAGCTCCCCAAGAGGCCGGCGAGCGGGGTCGTCGGCGGCCCATGGGTGTACACGTGCGGTGCACAGATGGTCGCGCAGATCGGTCGCGGCGCCCAACAACCGTTCCAGGTGGGGCTCGAAGACGGTGATCACCGTCCCCTGGACCTGGTCATCGAATCGGAAGCCATGCGGTACCAGCGCCGGCACGCAGACCGTCGCGGGCCCGTCCAGCTCCACGGTTGGCCGCCGCCGGCTGTCACCGAATTCCAGTTGCACCTGCATCCGTCCTTCGTCCAGGTGCAGAATTTGAAACAGGTGTTCGTGGCGGTGGGCTTGGATCTCCCAGCCATGCAGCCTGCTGCGTTGGGCAATGGTTTCGCAGTGGAGTTGGTCGACCAGTGGCGGTAGCCCTGGCTCACCATACAGGGCGTAGACGGGCAGCGCGACGCCGCGAGCGCGGACGGGAGGCATGAATCAGGTTCGAAAAGTGCAAGACGTGGGGGCCTTTGTGCATTGAACCACCCCAGGCTCGCGCCTACGCTTTGATGCCTGTCAAAACCATTTGGTGAGTCCAGGTATGGAACGTGCGCAGGTTGTGATCGTGGGTGGCGGCCCATCCGGACTGCTCCTCGGGCAGTTGCTCGCCCGCTCAGGCGTCGACGCCGTGTTGCTCGAGCGGCACACCCCGGAATACGTGCTCGGGCGCATTCGGGCCGGTGTGCTCGAGCAGACCACGGTCGACCTGGTGCGCCAGGCTGGCGTGGCCGACCACATGGACAGTGCCGGTCTGCCGCACGATGGATTCGACCTGTGCTTCGACGGCCAACGGCATCGCGTCGATCTGCATGCGCTGACCGGTCGGCGCGTCATGGTCTACGGCCAGACCGACTTGACCCGCGACCTGATGCATGCGCGGCAGCAGGCGGGGCTGCGAACCGTCTACGAAGCCGAAGACGTGGCGCTGGAGGGCTGGGACGGCACGCAGCCACGCGTGACCTATGTGCACGCGGGCCAGCGCCACGAGATCAGCTGCGACTTCATTGCCGGCTGTGACGGCTTCCACGGCGTGTGCCGCGCCAGTGTTCCGACCGAGCGCATCAAACTGCACGAGAAGGTCTACCCGTTCGGCTGGCTCGGGCTGCTCGCAGACGTGCCGCCCGTTTCACACGAGCTGATCTACGTGCGGCATGAACGCGGCTTCGCGCTGTGCAGCCAGCGCAGCCGCACGCGCAGCCGCTACTACCTTCAGTGCTCGCTGCAGGACCGCGTGGAAAACTGGAGCGACGATGCGTTCTGGGCCGAAATGGCGGCGCGCCTGCCGGCAGCCTCGGCGGCCTCGCTCGTGACGGGCCCGTCGCTCGAGAAGAGCATCGCACCGCTGCGCAGCTTCGTGGCCGAGCCCATGCGCTTCGGGCGGTTGTTCCTGGCCGGCGATGCGGCGCACATCGTGCCGCCGACGGGCGCCAAGGGGCTCAATCTCGCGGCCAGTGACGTCGCCTACCTCTGGGAGGCGCTGGACGCGCATTACCGTGGCGACGGCAGCGGCATCGAGCACTACTCGGCGCGGGCGTTGTCGCGTGTGTGGAAGGCCGAGCGCTTCTCGTGGTGGATGACGCAGCTGATGCACCACTTTCCGGACCAGGGCAGCTTTGCCGAGCGGATGCAGCATGCCGAGCTGGAGTACCTGATCGGATCGCCGGCCGCGCTCACCGCACTGGCCGAGAACTATGTCGGGCTGCCGTTCTGACCCATCGCCATCGGGCGGGCTGCCTACAATGGCCGGGCGATGAGCTACTACAAGCACCACATCTTCTTCTGCCTGAACCAGCGCGAGAACGGCGAGGCCTGCTGCGCCGCGCAAGGCGCGCAGCAGGCGTTCGAGCACTGCAAGGCGCAGGTCAAGGCGGCCGGTCTGGCAGGCCCCGGTGGCGTGCGCGTGAACAAGGCGGGCTGCCTGGATCGCTGCGCAGGGGCGCCGGTGGCCGTGGTCTACCCGCAGGGGACCTGGTACACGTACGTGGACCACGACGACATCGACGAAATCGTGCGCAGCCACCTGCGCGATGGTCAGGTGGTCCAGCGATTGGTGCTGCCGCCGGACGTGGGCCGCTGAAACCGCGCGATGCTGCTGCATACCCGACGGCTCGAGGTGCAGGGCCCGGCGGGCGCGATCGAATGCGTCCTGTCTGAAGGTGGCGATGGCACCCCCGTGCGCGGGGTTGCCGTGTTGTGCCATCCGCATCCGTTGCATGGCGGCACCATGGACAACAAGGTGGTGCAGACATTGGCGCGCGCTTTCGTCCAGCTGGGCTATCGGGCCGTGAGGTTCAACTTTCGCGGTGTCGGCGGCTCTGCGGGCCGATGGGACGATGGTCGCGGTGAAACCGAAGACGCGCTGGCGGTCATCGCCGCCACGCGCGAACCGGGTTGTCCGCTGGCCTTGGGCGGCTTCTCGTTCGGTGGCTATGTGGCCGCCAGAGCGGCGCAGCGTCTGGCCGGGGCTGAACCCGTCGAGCGGCTGGTACTGGTCGGTCCGGCAACCAGCCGTTACGCATTGCCACCGGTGCCTGCCGATACCATCGTCGTGCACGGCGAGGCCGACGATGTCGTGCCGCTGCAGTCCACGCTGGACTGGGCGCGCCCTCAGGCTTTGCCCGTCATCGTCCTGCCCGGCGTCGGCCACTTCTTTCACGGCCAGCTCACGCAGCTGAAGACGCAGGTCATCCAGGCCTGGCACCGCTGAACCGGGGTGCCGCGACCCGCGGTTCAAAACCATTGTCCTTTCACATGTCCACTGTCGTTCCATCCATGAACCGTCTTCTTGCCCTCGTGCTGATCCTGGCGATCGGGCTGATGTCCAGCGCTGTGCGCGCGCAGGCGCCGCAGCCGCCCGAGCTGGCAGCGCGCTCCTACTTCTTGCTCGATGTGACGACCGATCAGGTGCTGGCCGAGCGGCAGGCCGATGTTCAGGCCGACCCGGCCTCACTGACGAAGCTCATGACCGCGTGGCTGGTGTTCGACGCGATCCGTGCCGGCAAGATCACGCTCGAGCAGACGCTGCCGGTGTCACAGCGGGCGTGGGCAGAGCGCAAGGGCGGCGGCTCGCTCATGTTCATCGACACCACGATGACGCCCAAGGTCGACGAGCTGCTGCGCGGCATGATCGCGGTCTCGGGCAATGACGCTGCCGTGGCCTTGGCAGAAGGTGTTGCCGGATCGCTGGACGTGTTCGTGGGGCTGATGAACCGCCAGGCCCTGGCATGGGGCTTGAAGAACACGCAGTTCCGCAACGTGACAGGCCTGACCGAACCCGGGCACTACAGCAGCGCGCGCGACCTGGCGATCATTGCCGCTCATGTCCTGCGCGATTTTCCTCAGTACTACGCCACCTACTACTCGCTGCGCGCGTACACCTACAACCAGATCCGCCAGGACAACCGCAACATGCTGCTCGGGCGCGACCCCACGGTCGACGGCATGAAGACCGGGTACACCGACGCAGCCGGCTACTGCTTAGTGGCCAGCGCTCAGCGCGACATGCCCAGCGGCAAGCGCCGCCTGCTGAGCGTGGTGATGGGAACGGCCTCGCGCGAGGCGCGGGCCAGCGAAAGCCAGAAGCTCCTGAACTGGGGATACGTTGCGTGGGACGCTGTGCGGCTGTTCGAGCCCGGGAAAGCCGCGACCACCGTGCCGGTGTGGAAGGGACGCCAGCCCACGGCCAGCCTGGGTGCGGCCCAAGGGTTGGTGGTGGCTGTCCCTCGGGGCGAGGGCGACAAGCTCAAGACATCGCTGGAGCGCACCGATCCATTGGTCGCGCCGCTCGCACAGGGCCAGCGCGTGGGATCGCTGAAGGTCACCACGCAGGGCGGGGTTCCGGTGGCGACGGTGCCGCTGGTGGTGCTGGCGCCGGTGGAGCAGGCGGGTCTGCTGGGCCGCGCCTGGGACGCGCTGCGTCTGTGGATCAAGTGACCCGCGGTGTACCCCTGAGGCGGTGCTTGGGCTAAGCTGACCACCGATGCCACGCATCGTGGTGCCGTCCGAAAGGCCAGCCATGCCGACCCTGCCCGACACCCTGTGCCACCTCAATGGTCGCACCCTGCCGCTGCGCGACGCGCAGGTGTCCGTACTCGACCGCGGATTTCTTTTCGGCGATGGTGTCTACGAGGCGGTGCCGGTGTACGGCCGACGCCTGTTCCGGTTCGATGACCACATGACGCGGCTGGAGCGCAGCCTGTCCAAGCTGCGCATCCCGAATCCACACGACCGCGCCGGCTGGCTCACGCTGCTGCGGGAACTGGTCGATGCCCATCCCGCCGACGACCAGATGCTGTACCTGCAGGTCACCCGCGGCGTCGCGCCGCGCGAGCACACGATGGTGCAGGGGCTGGCGCCAACGGTGTTCGCGATGACCAACGCCATGCGCCCGCCCAGCGCCGAGCAGCGCCACCACGGCGTCGCCTGCGTCACCGCACGCGACTTCCGCTGGGAGCGCGGCGACATCAAGAGCACTTCGCTGCTGGGCAACGTGCTGGCCCGCCAGGTCGCCGCCGATCATGGCGCTGCCGAAACCATCTTGCTGCGCGACGGCTGGATCACCGAAGGCTCGAGCAGCAACGTCTGGGTCGTCCACGAGGGCGCGCTTCTGGGGCCACCCAGGAGTGAGCATCTCCTCGAGGGCGTGCGCATGGCGCTGATGGCCGAACTCTGCGAGGAGTGCGGCATTGCGCACAACCTGCGGCCGCTGTCCGAGGATGACTTGCGAACGGCCGATGAGGTGCTGCTCACATCGGCTGGCCGCGAAGTGCTGCCCGTGACCCGTATCGATGGCGAGCTCGTCGGACATGGCGCGCTGCGGGGTCGACCGGGGCCCGTTTATGCACGGCTCTACGAGGCCTATCAGCGTGCCAAGCTCGACCAGTGCACCTGAGTTGCCGCCGCCCGCAATGCACGCCGACGTTCCACCATGCCAGACATTCCGCCCGAACAGTCGCTGATCCAGTATCCCTGCCGGTTCCCCATCAAGGTGATGGGACACAAGGCAGATGGGTTCATCGAGGCCATCGCGGTGATCGCGCGTCAGTTCGACCCAACGTTTGACTCTGCGGCGATCGAGCAGCGGCCCAGCAGCGGCGGGCGCTACCTCGGGTTGACCATCACCATCACGGCCACCAGCCGCGACCAGCTCGACGAGCTCTATCGCACCCTGAGCACGCACCCGATGGTGAAGGTCGTGCTGTGAGGACGCGGCACACATGAGTCAGCCGGTCGGGATGCCCCTGGTGCGCATGCTGGGTCGCAGCCCCTACGTCCAAACCGAGCAAGCCATGCGCGCCTATAACGAGACGCGTGGCCCGGACACGCCCGACGAGATCTGGATGGTCGAGCACGAGCCGGTCTACACCCAGGGCGTGGCCGGCAAGGCCGAGCACGTGCTGCAGCCCGGCGACGTTCCGGTTGTCGCCACCAACCGTGGCGGGCAGGTCACCTACCATGGCCCAGGGCAGGTGGTGGCCTATCCGCTGATCGATCTGCAGCGCCTGGGCATCTACGTGAAAGAGTATGTCTTTCGCATCGAGCAGGCGGTACTGCGCGTGCTCCAGGCCCATGGAGTAACCGGTCACCGGGTTGCGGGCGCACCGGGGATCTACGTGAGGATGGACGATCCTCACGGCCATGCCACCCTGGCCGGGCCCAGCCCCCCGGGTGACCCCTTTCGGGGCCTGGGCAAGATCGCTGCGCTCGGCATCAAGGTCAGCAGGCACTGCTCGTACCACGGCGTGGCACTCAACGTCGCCATGGATCTGAGCCCCTACGAACGCATCAACCCCTGTGGCTACGCGGGTCTGCGGTCGATCGACTTGGCTACACTGGGCGTCCACGCCGACTGGCGCACCGTCGCCGAGCAACTCGGCCACAGCCTGGCCGCCCAGCTGAGCCCTCGCCACACACCTTGAGCAAGCGGCGGCCCGCCCGGGTTGCCGCACACCGCAGGTTCACGAACATGGCCACCGACAAGGTCGTCCACACTCCCCAGGCCGGCCCGGCCTACGACGCAACCGCCAAGCAAAAGGCCCAGGCCAAGACCGCCCGCATTCCCATCAAGGTGGTGGCCGCCGAGACGCTGAAAAAGCCTGACTGGATCCGCGTCAAGGCCGGTTCACCCACCACCCGCTACTACGAAATCAAGCAGATCCTGCGCGAGCACCAGTTGCACACGGTGTGCGAAGAGGCCTCTTGCCCGAACATCGGCGAATGCTTCGGACATGGCACCGCCACCTTCATGATCATGGGCGACAAGTGCACCCGCCGCTGCCCGTTCTGCGATGTCGGCCACGGTCGACCCGACCCGCTGGACGAGCGTGAGCCGGAGAACCTGGCGCGCACCATTGCCGCGCTGCGCCTGAAGTACGTGGTCATCACCAGCGTCGATCGCGACGACCTGCGTGACGGCGGTGCCGGCCACTTCGTCGAGTGCATCCGCCAGGTGCGGCAACACGCGCCGACCACCCGGATCGAGATCCTCACGCCCGACTTCCGCGGCCGCGACGACCGGGCGCTCGAGATCCTGCGCGAAGCGCCACCCGATGTGATGAACCACAACCTCGAGACGGTGCCGCGCCTCTACAAGGAAGCGCGACCGGGCAGCGACTATGGGTTCAGCCTGCGCCTCTTGCAGAAGTTCAAGGCGCTGCACCCGGGTGTCCCGACCAAGAGCGGTCTGATGGTGGGCCTGGGCGAGACCGACGACGAAATCCTCGACGTCATGCGCGACATGCGCGAGCACGGCATCGACATGCTGACCATCGGGCAGTACCTTGCCCCTTCCGGCCACCACCTACCGGTGCGGCGCTATGTGCATCCGGACACCTTCCAGTTGTTCGAGGCTGCGGCGCGCGACATGGGTTTCAGCCATGCTGCGGTCGGTGCACTCGTGCGTTCCAGCTATCACGCCGACCAGCAGGCGGCGCACGCGGGCGTCAGCGGCGCGGTCTGAGCACCGGCGGCAGCCGGCCGCCGCTGCAGGCGTCAACTCTCGGACAGGAGCTGCTCGACCAGCGCGTGCAGGGCGGGGAAGTCGGGCTCGCCGACGTAGCGCTTGACGACTTCGCCCCGCTTGTTGATGAGGACTGTCGTGGGCGTGACGCGAACCTGGCCGAACTGGCGCGCGATCTCGCCGGTGTTGTCGATCGCTACTCCGAAGGGCAAGGCTCGTGTTCGCGCGAAGCTCGCGACGTAAGCTGGCGGGTCGTACTCCATGGCAACGGCCAGCGTCTGGAACCCTCGGTTGCGGTACCGCTGGTACGTGTCGACGATCTGCGGCATCTCTTTGACGCAGGTCGTGCAACTCGTCGCCCAGAAGTTCACCAGTACCACCTGGCCCTTCAGGCGCGAGATGTTGCCCCGGGTGCCGTCCAACAGCGTGTAGTCGACCGCCGGAGCACTGTCACGAGACGAGCCAGCGCCCAGCGCAAACCATGCCGCAACTGCGACGGTGGCGACGATGGCGCCGATGACGGAAACGCGTATCGATGGCTTCATAAGGCACGACAGGGACAGACAGCCGTTCGCGCGTGAGCCGCCGATCGCTCAGCGCGGGCGCAACTGCGCGGCCTGGGTTGCCAGTGTTGAAACCTGCCGGTTGTCGTTGGCGAACCAGTGTAATGGGGCCCGCATAGGCGCGCTTGCAGTGTGGATCGACGGATCGGCCGATGCAACGTTACCGCCGGCGCGACAGCTCCAGCGCCAAGGCTGCCGGCAGGCTCTGCGCCAGTCCCTCCATGCCGACGCGGGCCGCGGCCCGGTCTTGATCGCCCAGCGGCTCGAATCCATGGGCGTCTGGATCGATCTCGATGAATGGCGGCGTGCCACCACGCTCGTTCAACGATTTCCTCCACCGTTCCAGCGTGGCACCCCCGAGCGCTGAGGCGTAGACCACAGCTTGAGGCAGTCCGTCTTCGCAGAACTGGCGCGCGGCATCGACCGAATTCACGTAATCGACGATCAGGTCCAGGCCCTGAATGGCCTGCCGTACGTGCTGCCTGACGTCCCGGTCGGGCGCCAGCACCAGCACCTGGCTACCGGCCAGGCGGCTGGCATCTGCGGCCGATCGGCGATCCACCGGCGCGGTTGTCACCAGACGATCGAAGAGCAGGACGACGGTCGTGTGGGCCTCGACCTCGATGCTCAGTCGCGCGCCCAGTGCCTGCGCCGCGCTTCGCATCAGGTACCAACTCAGGGGCTCGGGCTGCTCCTCGGGGCGCGCGCGGCGGTTGAACCGGCACACCAGCAGGGCCTGCGGTGCGCCTTCGCGGGGGGCCAGGCGCATGGCCACTGCCGACGTCGAGCATTCGCTGCACCACGCCAGCAGCGACTGGATCAGCGTGCCAACGAGGCTCAGGTCGGCCATGACCGTGGCTGGCTTGACCTGCTCGCGAAATTCCACCGCCATCGGACCGGCCGCGACACGATGATCGGCCAGCAGTTGGTTGAGGGCCAGCGCCAAGTCCACCGGTTCTTCCGCTACACGGAACTCACCGCACGCAAGTCGGGCAATCTGCTGGCCAACCATGCCGGCCCTGCGCGCCGCGGCAAGGTCCTCGCAAAGCGCCTGCAGTTCCATCTGGCCCGGCCGTACGCCCTGCCGCAGTTCGTGCGCGCGATCGAGGGCCCGCGTCAGCGGTGCCGCGGTTTCGGACGCCACGAGGCCCAGCACGCTGCGCAGCATGTCGGCGACGGGCGGGTCGGTCGAGTTCATCCGTGATCCTGCGGGCCCGGGGGGGGCCTGTTGAAGTCGAGAAAACCTGTCGATGGTCCGCTCGTGCACCTCTTGGTGTCGATCCCGGGCGTATGGGGGGTGTTTGCGACTCGAGCAGTATTTCACGCTTCGATACAGGCCGGCACCCCCCAGGATAATGACGCAATGAGCCGAATCACACTTGCCATCCTCCTCGCCTCGACAATTGCCGCGCAGGCCTGCGCGCCTGCGCTCAACTGGCGCGAATTCCGAGCGGAAGGCACTGCCCTGAAGGCGCAGTTCCCGTGCCGCCCTGCCGGCCATGAGCGACAGGTCGAGTTGGCGGGTCGGCAGGTGGCGTTGCGCATCTACGCCTGCCAGGCCGAGGGTCTGGTCTTCGCTCTGGGTCATGCCGACATCGGCGACCCGGCGAAGGTCGAGCCTGCGCTGCAGGCCATGCTGCAGGCCGGAAAGGGCAACATCGACGGTCGCGTCGTCGATGACCAACCTTCGACCGTTCCCGGCATGACCCCTCAGCCGCAAGCCCGTTCGTGGCGCCTTGCCGGCCAGCTGGGCGACGGACGCGCCCACGAATCGCACTTGATGGTCTTTTCGCACGGAACCGTCGTGGCTCAAGGCACGGTTGGCGGGCCGGCGCTCAACGACGAGCACGTTCGGACATTCCTGCGCTCGATCGAGGTGCGGCCGTGATCGTCGTGTTCGGCGTGAGCGGCCCAGGGTCGACGGGGCCCGCCACCGAGGCCCGGCGATGAGTGCAGCCGGCCGCCTTCGACCACCGGATTCGGGCGTGGGCGATTCGGCGTTGATTCCGCGACGCGCAGCAGTCGTCATGCTTCTGGCGTTTGCGAGCGCTTACTTTCTGTCTGCGCTCGTACGAGCAATCACGGCGACGCTCGCGCCGGTGTTCAGCCAGGAGCTTGCGCTGGGCGCAGCGCAACTGGGTCTCTTGGCAGGGGCGTACTTCGTCGGATTTGCGGCCATGCAGCTTCCGCTGGGCATTGCGCTGGACCGATTTGGCCCAAGGCGGGTGCTCATCATGCTGCTCGGCGTCGCTGTCGCGGGCAGTGTGGCGTTCGCCGCCGCCAAGACGCTGCCTCAACTGCTGCTGGCGCGGTTGTTCATCGGCGTCGGTGTGGCCGGTTGTCTGATGGCACCCCTGACGGCCTTTCGCCATCACTTTGCACCCGAACTCCAGCTGCGTGCCAACGCCTGGATGCTGATGACCGGCTCGTTCGGCATGCTGGCATCAACGTTGCCCGTGCAGTGGTTGCTGCCGCACACGGGGTGGCGTGGACTGTTTCTGGGTCTGGCCTTTGCAGTGTTGGTTGCTATGGGCGTGGTCGCGCGAGCGGTCCCGCGGGACAGGCCGCACCGCGCCGAGGCCGGCGCATCAACTGGCGCCGCGAACGCTCGCACCGGCTACGCACAAGTGTTCGCGCACCCGTCGTTCATCGCATTGGCGCCGATGGGGTTCTTCGCCTATGGCGGGCTGGTGGCGATGCAGACGCTCTGGATCGGCCCATGGCTGACCCAGGTTGCAGGCTACAGCCCTTCGGCCGCTGCGGTCGGGCTGTTTGCGGTCAATACCAGCATGCTGCTGACCTTTCTCTGCTGGGGCATCGCCATCCCACGCCTGCTTCGCGTTGGCTGGTCCGGTGAACGCGTGATGGCCGCTGCGTGGTGGCCGGGTTGCCTGGTACTGGCAGCCATCGTATGGCTGGGCGAGGGGGCAGCAACCGCGTGGTGGGCGCTGTGGTGCGTATGCACCAGCGTGGTGTCGTTGAGCCAGCCCGCACTGGGCCAGGCGTTCCCTGCAGCCCTCGCCGGGCGCGCGTTGTCGGCGTATAACTTGATCCTCTTCGCTGGCGTGTTCGCCGTCCAATGGGGCCTGGGATTGCTGATCGATCTGCTACAGGCCAGTGGATGGAGCACGACAGCGGCTTATCGTGCGGCATTTGGGGCCTTCCTGGTGGGGTGTATCGCATCATTCGGCTGGTTCGTCGTCCATCGGCGCGGCGCATCGCAGTCCGATCCGACGAGATAATCGCTCGACGCTTCGTCCCTTGAACATGCCACGCTTGCTTGTCATCGCCCACGTGCCGCTGGCCAGCGCCTTCAGATCGGTGGCCTCGCACGTCTACCCCGAGGCAGCGGCGGAAGTGATCGCCATCGATGTTCAACCTGCGCAGTCCTGTGAGGCCGTCGACGACCAGCTCCGTGAAGTGCTCAACCCACTCGAGGGGCAGGAGGTCCTGGTACTGGCAGACGTGTTCGGCGCAACACCGTGCAACGTCGCCCAACGTCTTGCCGAGCGCCCCAATACGCGTGTGATCACCGGCGCCAATGTCCCGATGCTTTGGCGGGCGCTGAGCTACCGCAACGAACCGCTGGAGCGGCTATGCGCGCTGGCGATGGCTGGCGCGACCCAAGGCGTCATCCAGTTGGCCCCAACGCGCCCGCAGAATCAGACAAACCTGCCCTCAAATGATCTCAAGCAACATCACCATCAGCAATAAGCTCGGCCTGCACGCGCGTGCGTCGGCCAAGCTCACGAAGCTTGCGGGTGGCTTCAAGAGCGAGGTGCACCTGTCGCGAAACGGGCGACGCATCAACGCCAAAAGCATCATGGGGGTGATGATGCTCGCCGCGGGTATGGGCGCCGAGATCACGATCGAGACCGATGGCCCCGACGAGGACGCAGCGATGGCGGCTATTCGGGCAATCATCGAGGAAAAGTTCGGCGAAGGACAGTGACCAGACGGCGCGCGTCCACGGGCCTGCGCCCTTGCGGCAGGCGATCACAGGAGGTCCGTTGAGCATCCAGGTCTTCGGTTTGCCGGTTTCACGCGGCGTCGCGATCGGTCGCGCAGTTCTGGTCGCATCCAGCCGCGTCGATGTGGCGCACTATTTCGTCGACCCCGCGTCCGTGCCCGACGAGATCACGCGGCTTCGGCACGCACGCGACGTCGTCGTGAACGAGATCGATGCCCTGAAGCACGAACTGCCGACCGACGCTCCGCCTGAACTCGACGCGTTGCTCGACGTGCACTTGATGCTGTTGCGGGATGAGGTCCTGGCCGACGCAACCAAGCAGTGGGTTCTGGAAAGGCATTACAACGCCGAGTGGGCCGTGACCGCGCAGACCGAGGTGCTCGCGAGGCAGTTTGACGAGATGGAGGATGACTACCTGCGCGAGCGCAAGGCTGACATCGAGCAGGTGGCCGAGCGGCTGTTGCGTGCGCTGTCCAGGGCCGAGCCCAACCTCGCAGCTCGCTCGTCGGGGGTGCGCGACTTCGGTGGCGAAGACCCGCTCGTTCTGGTGGCAAACGACATCGCGCCCGCGGACATGCTCCAGTTCAAGGGTAGTGTCTTCACAGGCTTCGTTACGGACGTCGGTGGGCGCACCTCGCATACGGCCATCGTGGCGCGCAGCATGGATATCCCGGCCGTGGTCGGGGCGCGGGAGGCGAGCCGTCTGATTCGTCAGGACGACTGGCTCATCATCGACGGCGATGCCGGCGTCGTCCTGATCAATCCGTCACCCATCGTCCTGGAGGAGTACCGCTTTCGTCAGCGCCAGAGCGAGCTCGAGCGCGCCCGACTGGACCGCCTGCGGCACACGCCATCGGTCACGCTCGACGGCGAAGCGATCGAGCTCCATGCCAACATCGAGTTGCCCGGTGATGCGGCTCATGCGCTGGAAGCGGGGGCTGTCGGGGTCGGTCTTTTCAGGACGGAGTTCCTGTTCATGAACAGGGGCGCCGATCTTCCCGATGAAGATGAGCAGTTCGAGGCTTACCGCAGTGCTGTGCAGGCCATGCACGGTCTGCCCGTCACGATACGCACGGTGGACATTGGTGCGGACAAGCCACTCGATCGCATGTCGATCAACGAGTTGCGCCACGAACATGTGCTGAATCCTGCGTTGGGCTTGCGCGCCATACGCTGGAGCCTGTCGGAGCCAGCGATGTTTCGCCAGCAACTCAGGGCCATCCTGCGCGCGAGTGCCTACGGCAAGGTGCGCATCCTCGTTCCCATGGTGGCCCACCGCACCGAGGTACGCCTGATCACCGATGCCCTGACCCGTGCACGCGAGCAACTGCAGGATTCGGGTCAGCCGTTCACACCCGTCGAACTGGGCGCAATGATCGAAGTGCCCGCCGCGGCAATGATGACCTCGTGGCTGCTTCGACACTTCGACTTCGTTTCCATCGGCACCAACGACCTCATTCAGTACACGCTGGCCATCGACCGCGCGGACGAAACCGTGGCCCATCTCTACGACTCCTGGCACCCAGCCGTTCTGCGGCTCATTCAGGAGGTGATCGAGGCCAGTCGACTCGCGGCCAAGCCCGTCAGCATCTGCGGCGAGATGGCCGGCGACGTCGCGTTCACGGAATTGCTCCTGGCCATGGGTCTGCGCAGCTTTTCGATGCATCCTGCGCAGATCTCGGCGGTGAAGCAGCGGATCCTTCGCTCCGACACGCAGAAGTTGCGACGCATGCTAGACGCGGCGACACAGTCTGAACAGCCCGCCCTGGCGTGGCGGCAAGAACTTCAGCACGCAGGGATACGGCCCGCGGGCCTGCCCGTATAGCCTCAACCGGGGGGCACTGAAGCCTCGGTGAGACCCGCCGCGACGTGGGCGAGGCTCGACGTGAGCCGCTGGCTACCACCTTCCACCGCGTCTCAGCGTGGCGCCGAGCGCCGCCAGCCACAGCACGCGTGAGCCGCCGCGTTCCGGTCAAAGCTTCGCTAAGGCAGGCTTGACGAAGTGGCGAAGAGCCCGCGATAATCGCAGGCTCTGCTCTTCGATGACTCATGACTCCCTTGTCGGATCATCCCGAAGACGGGGGCGGCCCGCGGTCGCTGCAAGATGCCCTCCGCGTCGAAGCCCGACACCATCGAGCTTCGACGCAATGTGAGACGGGGTGTTGACAGCGCCGCAAAAAAGCTGCCATAATCTCATCTCTTCGCTGATCGCTAATCAGCAGCGAGCCAAGCCGGTCGCAACCGTTCTTTAACAATCAACAGCCGATAAGCGTGGGTGTCTGAAGGAAGAGGTGCTGGGCCCTGAGAAGGGTCTGGCCGAGAGGCCTACAGATGCT
>JABWBN010000240.1 GCA_013360485.1 Burkholderiaceae bacterium
GACTTCGGCGAGCTCAGTCGAGCCGTGAGCGGGCCGAACCGTGACCATGTGCTGTTGATCACCTTCCATCACACCATCTGCGACGCTTGGTCTACCTGGACGCTGCTGGGCGAACTGCACCACCTTTTTCCTGACTTCGAAGCGGGCATGGGGTTTTCCACACCGTATCGGGTCACAGACTACAGCCCGCAATCATCGGAAAGCTTTCGAAAGTTCCTGAAAAAGGAGTTTCTGCGCATTGAGCAGCTCAACCGCGTCCTGGGAACGGATTACACATCTTTCGAAGAAATACAGCCGCCGTCACGCGATATTCGTACCGAACCTTTACGGCGTTTCGCCGAGCACATCGACTCGTTTGCGCACGGCACCCTGCCTGTTGCTGGGTGGGTCTATCTAAAACAGCCTGCCGGGGCTCCGTCAGCATGGGTACATGTGTATCGCAATGGCACGTTCGTAGGCAAAACCCAGGTTAACCAGGGACGGCAGGATGTGTTGGCAGCCAAACCAGAGTTCGGCGACGCCAACACCGGCTGGCGTCTGGATTTGGACTTCCGACGTCTGCCCACGGGCTTGCACCGCATTGATGTGCTGCTTGAACAGAGGCCTGGTCAATTGACGCGATTGGGAACACGGCACATCGCCCTCATGGACCGGTTTCAGACAACACCCAAAGCCATGCCGCAAAGGCAACTACCGGCTTTTGCACCAGCCGATGTCACGTTGCGGACGCACATCGATTTTCCGACCGATCAATCAGCGTACTACTTCAACCCGCTCGTGCCCCTTTGGCATGCGTTCCGTGGGCAGCAGGTCGTGGATTACCTGAAGTTCTTCGATGGAGTGGTGAATCAGTCTTGCCTTGCAGACACGCCACACTACACGCACCAGATCGTCCCTTTCACCAACCCTGGCTGGGATGCGAATAAATATGCCATTCAGGCCTCGCTACAACCGATAGGCGACATCCGGTTGGGCGTAAGTCTCTACGGCGACGCCGCTTATGGCGACACTTTTACCCGGTGGTATGCCAAAACCTCGCACCGCGGCTATGGTGTGACAGAGTTTCATCCGCTCAAGGCGATGAATGCCCCTGCTGTTCAACGCATGCTCAGTCAGCATGCGACGCAAGGCGCAGAGTTCCTTTCGTTCTTTCTGGAACCACGATGGAATGGCAAACTCGTGGCGCGCAACCACAACCTGTTTTCGTTCGACCCGAGCAACAAGCAGTATGGGTCCGACAGGCTTTACGAGTCGATGCGAAAAGTCACGGCTCAATCACCGCCATAGGGAAAAGAAAGATCAGGGGAATAGCTCAGCATTCTCCAACGCTTTTCCGTGGGCATCCTTGACCGACAGGCTTGGCCGCCCGTCGACGCGCCAATCGATCGCCAGCGTAGCATCGTCCCATGCGATGCACCGTTCGTGCTCCGGTGCATAGTAGTCGGTGGTCTTGTACAAAAACTCTGCTGTATCACTAAGCACAACAAACCCGTGCGCAAACCCGGGCGGCACCCAGAGCTGGCGGTGGTTGTCGGCGCTCAACTCCTCCCCCACCCATTTTCCGAAGGTGGGTGAGCTGCGGCGGATATCCACCGCCACATCGAACACCGCACCCCGCACCACGCGCACCAGCTTGCCCTGCGCCTTGGGAGACACCTGAAAATGCAGCCCGCGCAACACCCCCTGGGTGCTGCGGCTGTGGTTGTCCTGCACAAACTGGTGGCTGGTGCCCGTGGCGTCGTTGAAGGCGCGCTGGTTGAAACTCTCGAAAAAGAAACCCCGCGTGTCACCGAACACCTTGGGCTCGATCAGCATGACATCGGGAATGGCGAGGCGGGTGGCTTGCATGGCGGGTTCAGTAAATTTTTTCCTGGAGCAGGCGCAGCAGATACTGGCCATAGCCGTTTTTGGACAAGGGCTGTGCCAGGCGCTGGAGCTGCTCACTGTCGATCCACTGGCCGCGCCATGCGATTTCCTCGGGGCAGGCAATCTTGAGACCCTGGCGGTGCTCCAGCGTGGCGATGAACTGGCTGGCCTCCAGCAGGCTTTCATGCGTTCCGGTGTCCAGCCAGGCATAGCCCCGGCCCATGATTTCGACATTGAGCTGACCCTGCTCCAGGTACAGACGGTTGAGGTCGGTGATTTCCAGCTCACCACGGGGCGAAGGCTTGAGGCCCTTGGCCAGCTCCACCACCTGGTTGTCATAGAAGTACAGCCCGGTGACCGCATAGCTGGATTTGGGCGAAGCCGGTTTTTCTTCGAGCGAAAGCACCTTGCCCTGGGTATCGAACTCGGCCACGCCGTAGCGCTCGGGGTCGTGCACATGGTAGGCAAACACGCTGGCGCCGTCGGTGCGCTGGGTGGCGCTGTCCAGCAGTTCGTGGAAGTCGTGCCCGTGGAAGATGTTGTCGCCCAGCACCAGCGCGCTGGGTGAATCGCCCAGAAACTGCTCGCCAATGATGAAGGCCTGCGCCAAACCATCGGGGCTGGGTTGCACGGCATATTGCAGGTTGATGCCCCACTGGCTGCCGTCACCCAGCAACTGGGCAAAGCGGGGCGTATCCTGCGGCGTGCTGATGACGAGGATGTCACGGATACCCGCCAGCATGAGGGTGCTGAGCGGGTAGTAGATCATGGGTTTGTCGTACACCGGCAGCAATTGCTTGCTGATCGCCAGAGTGGCCGGGTGCAGGCGGGTGCCGGAGCCCCCGGCGAGGATGATGCCCTTGCGGGCCGCGCTGCGTACTGCTGTCATGGTCTGTGCTTCAAAGGATTTCGGTGAGCATGCGTGCCACCCCATCGCGCCAGTGCGGCAACCGCAGGCCGAAGGTGGCTTGCAGGCGGGCCGTGTTCAGGCGCGAGTTGTGCGGCCGCGCTGCGGGCGTGGGGAAGGCACTGGTGGGCACGGGGGCGACGTCAGTTGCTTTCAATTTGATAGCTGGCTGCGCTTGTGCAGCAAGCGCTAGAACCTCTTTTGCATACAAATTCCAGTTGGTCTCGCCTGCCGCCACGCAATGGTACAGGCCGCCGTCCTGGGGGTGCTGCGCCAGGTGCCGAATGGCGTGGGCCGTGACGTCGGCCAGCAGGTCGGCACCGGTCGGCGCGCCGATCTGGTCGTTGACGACCTTCATCTCCTCGCGTTCCGCGGCGAGTCTGAGCATCGTGCGCGCGAAATTGCCGCCGCGCGCCGCGTAGACCCAGCTCGTGCGCAGGATCAGGTGCTGGCAGCCGCTCATGCGGATCAGGCGCTCGCCTTCGAGCTTGCTACGGCCGTAGACGTTCAGCGGCCCGGTCGCGTCGTCTTCCTCGCGCGCCTCGACGCCGCTGCCGTCGAAGACGTAGTCGGTGCTGTAGTGAACGAGCAGCGCACCACAGGCCTCGGCCTCGTCGGCCAGCACCGCCGGCGCGGTGGCGTTGAGCTGGTGCGCCAGGTCGGGCTCGGCCTCGGCCTTGTCGACCGCGGTGTGCGCGGCGGCATTGACGATCACCACCGGCTGCACGCGCCACACCAGCGCGCGCAGCGTCTCGGGCTGCGTGAAGTCGGCGCGCAACTCGCCCGGTGAATCGAAGTCGCAGGCGACCAGCTCGCCGAGCGGCGCGAGCGCGCGCTGCAGCTCCCAGCCGACCTGGCCGTTCTTGCCCAGCAGAAGGATGCGGATGCTCATCGGGTACCCATCGTTGTCACGACGCGGAGCGCGCGCCGTAGTTGGCGTCGAGCCATTCGCGATAAGCGCCGCTTTGCACCTGCGCCACCCAGTCGGCATGGTCGAGGTACCACTGCACCGTCTTGCGGATGCCGGTCTCGAACGTCTCGGCCGGCCGCCAGCCGAGTTCACGCTCGATCTTGCGCGCGTCGATCGCATAACGGCGGTCGTGCCCCGGGCGGTCCTTCACGTGCGTGATCAGCCGCGCGCGCGGGCCGGCGGCGTCGGGGCGCAGTTCGTCGAGCAGCGCGCAGATGGTCTTGACGATCTCGATGTTCGCCTTCTCGTTCCAGCCGCCGACGTTGTACGTCTCGCCGAGGCGGCCGCGCGCGAGCACGGTGCGGATGGCCGCGCAGTGGTCGCCGACGTAGAGCCAGTCGCGGATCTGCTGGCCGTCGCCGTACACCGGCAGCGGCTTGCCGGCGAGCGCGTTGACGATGACCAGCGGGATCAGCTTCTCCGGGAAGTGGAACGGCCCGTAGTTGTTGCTGCAGTTGGTGGTGAGCACCGGCAGCCCGTAGGTGTGGTGCCAGGCGCGCACGAGGTGGTCGCTGGCGGCCTTGCTCGCCGAGTACGGGCTGTTCGGCTCGTACACGTGTTCTTCGGTGAAGGCCGGCGCGCCGGGGGGCAGGCTGCCGTAGACCTCGTCGGTGCTGACGTGCAGGAAGCGGAAGCTCTCGCGAGCGGCGAGGTCGAGCGACTGCAGATGCACGCGCGCCGCTTCGAGCAACGTGAAGGTGCCTTCGACGTTGGTCTTGATGAACGCGCCGGGGCCGAGGATGCTGCGGTCGACGTGGCTCTCGGCAGCGAAGTTGACGATGGCGCGCGGCCGGTGCTCGGCAAGCAGCCGGTCGACGAGCGCGCGGTCGCCGATGTCGCCCTTGACGAAGACGTGGCGCGCATCGCCGGAGAGCGACGCCAGGTTGTGCAGGTTGCCCGCGTAGGTCAGCGCGTCGAGGTTGACGACCGGCTCACCGTCGGCGGCCAGCCAGTCGAGCACGAAGTTGCTGCCGATGAAGCCGGCGCCGCCGGTGACAAGGATCGTCATGCATGCCTCGCGGCCGCGCAAGTGCGGCCGCGAGGCGCGAATTTAGCGCCTTCCGTAGGTGTCTTCGTAGCGAACAATATCGTCTTCGCCCAGGTAACTGCCCGACTGCACCTCGATGATCTCGAGCGGCACTTTGCCCGGGTTGCGCAGGCGGTGCTTCTCGCCCAGCGGGATGTAGGTGCTCTGGTTCTCGCTGAGCATGATCACCTTGTCGCCGTTGGTCACTTCGGCGGTGCCGCTGACGACGATCCAGTGCTCGGCGCGGTGGTGGTGCATCTGCAGGCTCAAGGAGGCGCCCGGCTTGACCATGATGCGCTTGACCTGGTGGCGCGGGCCGTGGTCGATGCTGTCGTACCAGCCCCACGGGCGGTGCACCTTGCGGTGAAGGGTCTGCTCGCCGCGCTGCGACTGGCCAAGCCGCGCGACGATCGTCTTCACGTCCTGGCTCTTCTCGCGGCTGGCGACGAGCACCGCGTCGGGCGTCTCGACGACGACGGCGTCATCCAGGCCGACGACGCTGACCAGCCGACTCGTCGCATGCACGAGCGTGTTGTGGCTGTCGGCGACGAGCGTGTCGCCGACGGTGGCGTTGCCGTCGCCGTCCTTCGGCAACACCTGCCACACCGCGTCCCAGGCGCCAAGGTCGTTCCAGCCGGCGTCCAACTCCTGCATGCGGATGTCGAGCACGCCGGGGCACTGCTCCATCACCGCGTAGTCCACCGACTCGGCCGGCACGCCCGCGAACTCGTCGCGGCCCGGGCGCACGAACTTCGCATCGGTGCCGCGCGCGGCAAACGCCGCGCGACAGGCCGCAGCGATGTCGGGCCGGAAGCGCTCGAGCGCGGCCATCCAGGCCGACGCGCGCAGCACGAACATGCCGGCGTTCCATGAATAGCCGCCGGCGTCGATGTAGCGCTGCGCGGTGTCGGCATCGGGCTTCTCGACGAAGCGCACGACGCGCAGGTCGGGCGCGATGCCGTCGGTGCGGATGTAGCCGTAGCCGGTCTCCGGCCGCGTCGGCTTGACGCCGAGGATCGCGATCGCGCCGGCGGCGGCCTGCGCGACCGCAC
>JABWBN010000241.1 GCA_013360485.1 Burkholderiaceae bacterium
GGCGACCGCGCTGCACCGCGAGCCACTCGTCGAACGCCCCGCCCAGGCCGGTCTCGACGCCGCCGAGCACGTCGTCGGCCTCATCGAGGTCGTGCACCAGGCCCTCCGCCAGCGCCAGCGTGGCCTGGCCGGTCACGAGCTCGAAGCCCAGGTTGCGCTTGAGCTGGAACAGGCGTTGGCGCAATGCGTTGCGGGCCGCTGCCGGCTCGCTGTCGGGCCAGAGCAGTTGCGTCAACCGCACCCGCGCGGTGGGCCCTTCGAGGGCCAGCCAGGTGAGCATCGCGGCGTCGCGGGGTGCCAGTTCGATGCATCGGCCATCGGGCATCTCCAGCCTCGGGCTGGAGCCCAATCTCAATTCGACGGCGCCCGACTTCTGCCCCATCGGCCGATTATCCGGCCGATGGCACGGCGCAGGGCCCGGGCCGTCAGAGCCCGCCCGGCCTGCGCATGACTTCTGGCCGCGATCAGTGGGTCGCGCGCAGCATGGTCGTGCGGGTCTGCGGCTGGCCGAAGGTACCGGCGGAAGCGACCTTGCCGATGCGATCGACCAGGAAAGTCATCAGCGCGTCGGTTCCAGCCGGCGCATCCGGGTGCGCGCTGGTGGCGCGATGGTTCAACAGCCGATCGAAGGCATCGGCCGGGGCTTGCTGCGCCACTCCTTGCACAAGCACAGGAGCGGTCGCCACGCGCGTGGAGCCCGTGCGGCGCAGCGCCACCTCGAATGCGAGGGCCATGGCATCGGTTGCCTGCTGCGGCGCACTCACCGTGCCCCGGGCGGGCGCATGCTGGAGCATGCGGTCGAACGCGACGGTCGGCCCTTCGCTGGCCTGGGCGGCGCACGACAGGGCGGCCATGACGGCCGAGGCGAAAACGTGATGGAACTGCATGGTGATCTCCTGCTGAGGGTTCAACGGTGCCCGCCTGTTGCCCCTGGGGGCTGGACTGCGGCCGGGCCGAGTGCCTCGTTTGTAGGAGTCAGGGCGTTAGGCTTTTTGCATTGCATCCTCGACGGCAGCGAGGAATGTGTCTCCCTGTCCATCCAAGAAACGCCAGGGTCCAACGTACCGCAGGCCGGTGTTCCCGTCGGCCGCATACTCGACATCGGCAGGCCCAACAGGGAACAACTCGCCGCCGCTCTCTGCGGTGCCGATGAACTCGACAACCGTCGCCAAATGATTGCGCTCCGCGATCAGGTTCGCTAGTTCCACCAGGTCACCAGCGCTGAAGTTCTGCGCGCCTTCCACGCCCATGCGTTCCAGCATGTCGCGGGCTTGCTGTTCTGCGGTCATCGTCGGCTCCATCGGTTGCGTCAGCGTCCAGCCTAACAGTCGCTGAACCGGACCGACAACGGCCCGGGGATTCTTCATGCTTCGGCATCGCCGTGCAGCCGTTGTCGGCCGGTTAGCTCTGCGTTAGGACTGCGTTATGGGTTCGACGTTATGGGTTCGACGTCGCAGCGGTGAGCGCGCCGGTCAACGCGCAGCCTGGGCCCATTGGTGGAGCCGATGCGGACCGACCGTGGTCGCAGATTCGCGCAGCGGCTCGACCAGCGCGGCCACCAGCGGATCGTCGGCCTGGGCGGCCGGGCGGGCCGGGCTGTGGGTGGCCGGCAGATGGGCCAGCATGCGCTCGAACGATGCACCGGCGGCGTCCTGGCTCGCCCAGGCCGGTTGTGCCGGTGCGACGCCTGCCCGCAGGGGCAGCACCATCGCCGTCATCAGGGGGTCGTCGCCCGCCGAGAAGGCGGCAGGCACGGCGATGGCGCCGGTACTGGCCACGTGGTCGAGCATGCGGTCGAAGCTGGCGCGCACCGGGTCAGAGGCCTGCGCCTGGGCGGCACCCATCGTCAGCAGGGTGGTCACGATGGCGGCGATACGGGTGGTGCGGTTCATGGTCGGGCTCCTTCGGGGTGTGTGACGTCATGGTCGACCCCAGTGGTTTCACCCGCACTTCAAGTCCGGCCCGGTGTGTTTCGATTGTGGCGGGCACGGGCGCCCGGCGTGCGATCGGTCACGCGCCGCTTTGATCGGCAGCTTGCGCGAACCCGTGCGGCCGCCCTCCTGCCGCCTTCGCCACCTCATCCAGTTTCGCCTCCAGCACCGCCTGTGCCACCTCGGCAAAGCCGCGACCGCGCTCGGCTGAGGTGACGTAGCCCGGCAAGGCGCGCAGCTGCGGCACGAAGCGCGCGATGTTGGCCACCGCCACGGTGAGCGGCAGGCGCTCGAACATCTCCTGGTCGTTGGTGGAGTCACCCACGTAGAGCCAGCGGTCGGGCTGCAGTGGTTCGCCGGTGAGCGCCTGGACCGCCCAGTGCGCACCGGTCCACTTGCTGTGCCCGCCGATCCACCCGTTGATGTGGATGGAGCTCACGGTGGCCGTCAGGCCATGGCGGCGCATCACCGCCACCACCTGCGCAATGCGGGCCTCGTCCAGGTGGCTGAACTCGCTGTGGTCGACGGCGATGTCGGTCAGCCGCCCGGCGCTGTCGCGGGCCAGGGCAGCGCCGCTCACCTCGGCCTGCACCGCAGCGGCGCAGGCAGCCATCCGGTGCGCGTTCGCCACCCGGGTGGCGTCATCGGTGGTGTAGTCGTGCCGAATGCGGCCATGCTCCAGCCGCAGCATCACGCCACCGTTCTCCGCCACGATGGCCGCCACCGGCCATGCCTGCACGAAGGGCTCGCTCCATCGCGCCGGCCGACCCGTGATCGCGATCACGGCCAAGCCCGCTGCGCGCAGGGCATGCAACGCCGCCAGCGCCTCGGGCTCGATGGTCCCCTCGCGCGTCAACGTGTCATCGATGTCGGTGAGCAGGCCGCGCAGCGGCGCCAACCGCTGCCACGGCAGCTCCGACAGCGGCCGCAGGCGTGCTTCGGGGGAGGCAACGACAGGGTCGACGGGCAGGCCCGCTGGCGGTGGCATGGCGCAAGTCTCCCACGGTCATTTCGCTGCGTTCTACAATGCGACCCTGTTCCGAGGAGCGTTGCAAGGCCGCCTCACGTGCGGCCCCAGGCTCGGAACCTCTGTCTTGCAACGGCGCTCACCCGCACGCCCGCCCGGCGTGCCCAGGGGTGGGTCGGAGTCGCAATCCCGGTGCACCCCTCGGCATGGCCCGTCGTGCCTGCGGGCCTTTGCCCCCGCACCGCATCCAGGAGCCCGACTGCCATGAACGCCCCCGACACCGCCCTGCACACTGCCCCCTATGCCATTTCCGACCTGGCCCTGGCCGGCTGGGGCCGCAAGGAAATCACCATCGCCGAAAGCGAGATGCCCGCGCTGATGGCCATCCGCGCCGAGTACGCCGCCAGCCAGCCGCTCAAGGGCGCGCGCATCGCCGGCAGCCTGCACATGACGATCCAGACCGCCGTCCTGGTCGAGACCCTGCAGGCGCTGGGCGCGCAGGTGCGCTGGGCCTCGTGCAACATCTTCAGCACACAAGACCACGCCGCAGCGGCGCTGGCCGAGCGCGGCACCCCGGTATACGCCTACAAGGGCGAGACGCTGAAGGACTACTGGGACTACACCCACCGCATCTTCGAGTTCGGCGCCGCCGGCACGGCCGACGAGGGCCCGAACATGATCCTCGACGACGGCGGCGACGCCACGCTGCTGATGCACCTGGGCATGCGCGCCGAGAAGGACGCGAGCGCCATCGCCAACCCGGGCAGCGAGGAAGAGCGCGAGCTCTTTGCGGCGATCAAGGCCCGGCTGGCGGTCGACCCCACCTGGTACACCCGCAAGAGCGCGCAGATCATCGGCGTGACCGAAGAGACGACCACCGGCGTGCACCGCCTCAACGAGATGAGCGCCAAGGGCATGCTGAAGTTCCGCGCCATCAACGTCAACGACTCCGTCACCAAGAGCAAGTTCGACAACCTCTACGGCTGCCGCGAAAGCCTGGTCGACGGCATCAAGCGTGCCACCGACGTGATGGTGGCCGGCAAGATCGCGCTGGTGTGCGGTTACGGCGACGTGGGCAAGGGCAGCGCGCAGGCGCTGCGCGCGCTGAGCGCCCAAGTGTGGGTGACAGAGATCGACCCCATCAATGCGCTGCAGGCGGCAATGGAGGGCTATCGCGTCGTCACCATGGACTGGGCCGCCGACAAGGCCGACATCTTCGTCACCGCCACCGGCAACAAGAGCGTCATCACCCGCGCCCACATGGCGGCCATGAAGCACAACGCCATCGTCTGCAACATCGGCCACTTCGACAACGAGATCGACGTCGCCGCTCTCGACGACTGCCGCTGGGAAGAGATCAAGCCCCAGGTCGACCATGTCATCTTCCCGGACGGCAAGCGCATCATCATGCTGGCCAAGGGTCGGCTGGTGAACCTGGGCTGCGCCACCGGCCACCCCAGCTACGTGATGAGCAGCTCGTTCGCCAACCAGACGCTGGCGCAGATCGAGCTGTACAGCCAACGCGCGAAATACCAGGTCGGCCAGGTCTACGTGCTGCCCAAGCGGCTCGACGAAAAGGTGGCGCGCCTGCAGCTCAAGACGCTCAATGCCCAGCTCACCGAGCTCACCGACGAGCAGGCCGCCTACATCGGCGTGGCCAAGGAAGGCCCGTACAAGGCCGACAGCTACCGGTACTGACGGCCCCGGCCCCTGCCGAGGGCAACGCGTCCTGGAGAGCACAACATGAATCAGACCCGAGGCCTGCCGATCTCGATCGAGTTCTTCCCGCCCAACACCCCGGTCGGCAGCGAGAAGCTCAAGGCCGTGGTGCACGAGCTGGGCGCGCTGCAGCCGCAGTTCTTCAGCGTCACCTACGGGGCCGGCGGCTCCACGCGCGACAAGACGCTGGCCACGGTGCGCGAGATCGCCGCGGCCGGCTTCGAGGCCGCGCCGCACCTGAGCTGCGTGGGCTCCACGCGTGCAGGGCTGGCCGAGATTCTGGCCACCTACCGCACGCAAGGCATCCGCCGCATCGTCGCGCTGCGCGGCGACCTGCCCAGCGGCACCGCGGTGGCCGGCGAGTTCCGCCATGCCGCCGAACTGGTGCGCTACATCCGCGAGGTGCAGGGGCCGGACTGGCACATCGAGGTGGCCGCCTATCCGGAGTACCACCCCGAGCAGCGCTACGCGCGGCGCGATCTGCAGCACTTTGCCGACAAGATGGCCGCCGGCGCGAACTCGGCGATCACGCAGTTCTTCTTCAACCCCGACGCCTATTTCCACTTCGTCGATGAAGTGCGCCGGCTCGGCGTGACGGCACCCATCGTGCCCGGCATCATGCCCTTCCACAATTTCGCGCGGGTGGCCCAGTTCGCCGCCCGCGACGGCATCGAGGTCCCGCGCTGGGTGATGCTGAAGATGGAAGGCTACATGGACGACACCGCCAGCATCCGCGCGTTCGGCCTGGACGTGCTCACCCGCCTGTGTGAACGCCTGATCGCCGGGGGGGTGCCCGGCCTGCACTTCTACGCGCTGAACCAGTCGGCCCTGGTGCTCGAGATCGCGCGCCGGCTCGGCCTCGCCTCTGCGGCAGGCTGACGCACGCGACCGCCACGCCACCGTGGCGGTCGGCCCCGTTGTGGCTGGTGACTGGACATGCTCACCATGAGTTAGGGATGGACCGCGCGCAGGTGCGGCACGCACACTCGTGCCCGTGCCTGTTCACTTGCCTGAGCGTGATGTCGGCGCCGCGCACCTCAACCGAGGGAGTCCACCGATGTCCGCACTGGCCTGGCCGCTACAACGCAACACCATCCGCCGGCAATTGCCGAACAACACCTTCGGAGCGGTTCGCAACGGCGGCACGCGCAACCACGCCGGCTGGGACCTGTATGCCCTGCCG
>JABWBN010000242.1 GCA_013360485.1 Burkholderiaceae bacterium
GACCGCGCCGTGCTGCCCGACAACTCCGCGCACATCGGCGGCTGGGCCCGCGCCGACGCCACCCTGCGCTACAGCCACAAGGCCGGCGGCCACACGCTCACCTGGCGCGCTGGCATCGACAACCTGGCCAACCGCCGCGCCTGGCGCGAATCCCCCTACCAGTTCGAGCACGCCTACCTCTACCCCCTGCCCGGCCGCACCCTGCGCGCCAGCGTGACCGCGGAGTTCTGACCACCCCGGAAATCGCGCTATAATGCGAGGCTTCATTCCCCGATAGCTCAGTCGGTAGAGCGCCGGACTGTTAATCCGTAGGTCCCTGGTTCGAGCCCAGGTCGGGGAGCCAAAAAGTACGAGAGCCAGCAGGTTAGCGCCTGCTGGCTTTTTCGCTTTCTGGGCTGCGCTGGTGCCAGTCTTGAGGCCATTGATCCAAGAGCCTCGAGACTTGGGCCCACTGTTATCAGGGAGCCGCATCCTTGAACTGAACCTGAGAGTCCGGATGGGCCCCGACAGCGCAACGACGCTGGCGAGCATGGTCGAGGACGACGACGAGGACTCGGCGTCGACGCTGGCCACACTGATGGAGCTCACCAAGGATGTGGCCAGTCTGATGATGGGCCATCCGCAGGGGCGGCGGTGGCCGTCGTTCAGCCCCGACGTTCTGGTTGTCACCGTGCTGCCGCCGTCGCTCGTTCGAGCGACCGCGGAAGTGAAGACGCTAGGCCACGGCATGCCGCATTGATTCCCGAAGGGCCGACCACCGTGTCGGCCCCTTTCCTTCGCGCCGTCGCCAAACGTCCTGAGCAGGCCGCACGGGGCGGAGCACTGCCGGCGCGTCGACGCCTGCCGCGAAACAGGCCGGGCGTGGGGCTACACCTGCTGAAAAGCCGGTTGCCCGCCGTGCCGGGGCTTCAGTCCGCCGGCATGACCGCCAGGACGCGGACTGCGGTCCGCAGCCCGCTCAGCACCTTGACGGCCACTTCGTCCGAGAACCCCGACGGCAGTGCCCGCTGCACCTCGTCGATGACGGCCGGCGTGCGTTCAATGAGCTCCTGAATCAGCGGCTCCGCGGTCTCGCCATAGCCGAAGCGCTTGGCGGTGCTGTTGAAGTGACGCCGCTGGATGCGTTCCACCTCGTAGTGGCGGTTCTTCCCCACCAGGGCCATGGCCAGTTTGAGCTCCCGCGGTGACCACTGGTTGGGCCCATCGCCCATGACGGGGTAGGCCGACATGACGTCGTAGAGCGGCGTCAGCCGGTAGCGTCCACCGGGTAGCAGATGGATGCTGAAATTCTTTGCGTGCCCATCCGGCGCCCGCAACATCCAGAAGAGCAACTGGGAGGCCATCAGGGTGCGCAGGTCGCGCTCGGCGTCGACCGACTGCTGCAGCAAGTTGAACAGCACGCCCAACCCAGGGCCGCCTTCCGCCTCGTACTTCACCAAGGGCGAGGTGCCCGTCGCCTGGCAGAAATCCTCCTGCACCAGCCGCAGCAGGCGTTGGCCATCGCTGGACACCACCCGGTCAAAGCGCTCGACCACCAGCACCCGCTGCTGGCCAAACGACGCAATCTCCGCCTTGGGCACCGGGAGACCGTAGGCCGCCAGCACCTTCAGGCACAGCCACTCGTTGTCGACCGAGGTGCTGAAGTCCGCCTGCCGCCCGCCCACGAGCCCCAGCGGCAGCTTGAAGATGTGCGTGGTGGGCGTGGCGCCGCGCGGCTTCATCCAGCGCCCGTTCCAGCGCAGGAAGGCGTCCTTTTCTTGCGCGCCTGCCAGCGAAATGCGGAAGTCGTCGTCGGGGTCGCGTGCCGCTCCGAAACGGTCTGGCGTCACGACCTCGAGCAGGTGCCGCTCGATGTCGGCCTCGTCCGCCTCGACACCCTCGACCCGGTCGTTTCCCTGGGGTGCCGCGCCCTCCGGCAGAAACTGCAGCGCGCCTACGCAGTCGCGGCCGATGGCTGAGAGCAGGTCGAAGGCCTCGACTGAGCCGGTGCGAAAACGCTCTGCCACCCGCTTGCGAATGGCCGGGCTGTCCGGCAGCAGGTTGTCAAAGTAGTGTTCGACCGCGGGGCCTTTGAGCGGCTCATCTCCAAGACCGAAGGGCAGCGACAGCGACAAGGGTCGCCCGATGGCTGACGACCGCCAGGCAGGGTCGTACTGCAGCTGCATGTCGCCGCGGGCGCTGACCGTCCAGCGTCCGACGTAAGTGCCGTTGGCCCACAGGGCCAGGGTCTGGGTCTTGGAGCGGCGAGCCATCTCACCACTGCGGCGGCGTGGCGGCGGCAGGCCCAGGGCCCTGGGCCTCGCCGGCTTCAGGCGCCATGCCCAAGCGCTGCGCCAGGCTCAGCTCCAGCCCGACCACGGCGCACCAGGTCAGCAGTTGCTTGACGCTGAGTTCGTCTGCGTGCCCCTCCAGGTGCGAGACCCGGTTCTGGCTCAAGCCCAGCCGCGCCCCCACCTCGGCCTGCGTCAGGCCCCGATGCTTGCGCGCGCCGCGCAGCAGCTGGCCGAGCTGGGTGGAGGTCAGCAGGGGCTGGGCGGCAGCGCTTGGGATGGAGTTTGAGGAGGCCATGGCGCATCGGTCTTTCAGATAAATGCAATGTATCCGCAAAACAGATACATCGCAAGTAGCTGCATTTCAGATGCCAGCTGCTGCCTGTGACAACCTCTCGGAGCCGAACCTCGAAGGACCAAAGAATGGACTTTCGCGGCATCGAGACGACCGAGTCCGCACGGGGATTTCGGTAGCGCTACTGATGTTTTTGCTTACTGGCTCGGGCTGGCGCCAGTGTGGAGCCAGTCTTGAAGCCGACGAACCCACACCGCAGCAGGCGATTCCGCCCGCTCTCGCGATGCCTCGACCGATCCCTCGCGGTCGAAGTTCGACGTTCATGGCATCGCAGATGAACGACTGCTCGACGGCAATGTCCGCGTGGGGATCTCGACACCGCGCGCCGACCCCTCGGGTGACGACGCCTTTCAGATGTTCGAACGCATCGAGTCCAGCGGAACGGCGGCTGCCGGCTCAGCCGCCGCCCTCGAGGCCAAGGCGCCGCAACTCACCGGCGGTCCCGGCTCCCCCCAACCGCCTGCCGGTCGCAGAATCTACGGCATGCTGGTGGACAAAGGCAAGGCCGACATCTTCATCACCTACTGCACCAACGCAACCGAAGCAACAACACCCTGCGCAACAGGTGCTGCCCATCCCGGAGGCCGTCAACGTGGCGGCGGTGTATGGCATTGCCACCGCGCGCCCGGCCGGCGCAGCGGCACGTGCGTTCGTCGACTTCGTGGTCGGCCCGCAGGGGCAGAAGATTCTCGGCACCTACGGCTTCAGCTGCACCTGAGGGCGTTCCGGTCGCGGGCCGCGAACCGTGGCGGCCGCGACCCGGGTGGCGCGTGCGAAGATGCTCGCATGAGCAAGGCCATCCCAGCGTGGGAACCACTGTCTCCCCAGGTGCTCGCCGAGCCACCCGGCGCCCGCCCGCGGCTGGGCTGGTGCGTGGCACTGGTGTGGTTGATCCGAATGCCGCAGCCCGTAGTCCCTTTTGCGCACTGAGCCATGGCCGATGCCCCTCGCACCCCTGCCGCGCCGTCGGGCGACGCGCTGGCCGGCCTGTCGCCGGCCTACTTCGGCATGGTCATGGCCACCGGCATCGTTTCCATAGCGTCTCAGTTACTCGGCCACGCGGCACTCTCGCTGGTGCTGTTTGTGCTGAATCTCGTTGCCTATGCGGTGCTCTGCACGCTGAATGCGCTGCGCGCGCTGCGGCATCGACACCGCTTCGTCGGCGATCTGGTCGACCACCTGCGTGGACCCGGCTTCTTCACCAGCGTCGCGGCCACCAGCATCCTCGGCAGCCAGTTTCTGCTGCTCGGCGAGAACACCTTTGCGGCCGCCGCGCTGTGGTCCCTGGCCGTGGTGCTTTGGATCACCTTGACCTACACCATCTTCACCGGTCTCACCATCAAAGAGCACAAGCCGCCGCTGGACAAGGGCATCAATGGCGCCTGGCTGCTGGCGGTGGTCGCCACGCAGTCGATCGCGGCATTGAGCGCGCTGCTCGCCGCGAACCTGGGACAGCCCCTGCGCCTGGAGTTGAACTTCCTGGCGTTGTCGATGTGGCTGTGGGGCGGCATGCTCTACATCTGGATGATGTCGCTCATCTTCTACCGCTACACGTTCTTCACGCTGGAGCCCGGTGATCTTTCGCCTCCGTATTGGATCAACATGGGGGCGATGGCCATCTCGACGCTCAGCGGATCGCTGCTCATCCTCAACTCCCCGGACGCGCCGTTCCTGCTGTCGCTGCTGCCGTTCCTGAAGGGCTTCACGGTGTTCTACTGGGCCACCGGAACGTGGTGGATCCCGATGCTGTTCGTGCTCGGCGTGTGGCGCCATGTCTACCGGCGCTTTCCGCTGCGCTACGACCCGCTGTACTGGGGTGCAGTGTTTCCGCTGGGCATGTATGCGGCCAGCACGGAGCGCATGGTCCTGGCCATGGGCATCGGCTTCCTCGACTTCATACCACGCGGCTTCTTCTACATTGCAATGGCTGCGTGGTCGCTGGCATTCGTTGGCCTGGGGCTCGAGTTGCTGCGCCGGACCCGGCAGTCGATCGTCAGCCGCCCAGGCACATAGCGCCGCACTCGCCACGCGGTAGACAAGCCACGTTCACCCGGCCTATCCTGCGCGGCAGGGGCCGTGAACGTGCCCAAGACCCACCGCCACCGACTGACCGAGGAACCCGCGATGCCTCGCAGCCAGACCCCTGCCGATACCCGTGCCGAGCGTGCCCTGGTCGACAAGCGGCTCGCCATGCCCGCCGCTGCCCTGGCCGCCGCGGTCGACGAGGCCTGCGAGCGCACGCTCGCCTGCGTCGCCGATCTGCACGACGCGCAGCTGGAAGTGCCGGTGAACGATGAAGTCAACCCGTTGCGCTGGGAGCTCGGCCATTGCGCGTTCTTCTACGACGCGTTCGTGCTGCGCGTGCTCGATGGATCGCCGCCGGTGATGGCGCGCGCCGCCGACCTGTACGATTCCTTTGGCATCGATCATGCCGATCGCTGGACGCTCGACCTGCCGGACCGAGCCGCGACGGTGGACTACGTGCAGCGCGTGCGCGACATCGTCGTCGAGCGACTCCAGCAGACGCAGCCCGATCCGCTGCAGTCCTACCTGCACCTGCTGGCACTCGTGCACACGGACATGCACATCGAGGCTTTCACCTACATGCGCCAGACGCTGGGATACGCACCGCCTCCCCTGCCAGGTGCGCGCCCGTCAGCACGAGCCGGCGCCGGTGCCCGCCCCGGGGACGTGCCCATCGATGGCGGGCGCTGGTCGTTGGGGTCCACGCCCGATGCGCCGTTCGTGTTCGACAACGAGAAGTGGGCGCACGAGGTCGAGATCGCCCCATTTCGCATCGCCAGGGCACCTGTGACGCAGACCGAGTTCGCCGCATTCGTCGAGGACGGAGGCTACCTCGATGCCCGCTTGTGGGGCCGCGCCGGCTGGCTCTGGCGCCAGCGTGCGGGCGCGCAGCACCCGTTATATTGGCAACGCAGCGACGGCGGCTGGCTGCGGCGCGACTTCGACCGCATGGTTCCGCTCGAACCGCACCGACCGGCCGTCCACATCAACTGGTATGAGGCGCAGGCCTGGTGTCGCTGGGCACAGCGCCGATTGCCGACCGAAGCCGAGTGGGAGCGTGCTGCAGCGGCCGAGGGCGACACGCCGGCCAGGCGCGCGCGCCGGCCCTGG
>JABWBN010000243.1 GCA_013360485.1 Burkholderiaceae bacterium
CTTCTGGCGCGCGCCCGACGCCGCCAGCTGGGCTGAGTACGGCCGGCTGTGCCTGCCGCTGTACAACACGCGTCCCGGCGACCCGCAGGCCCGCGCGCGCATCGTCTTCCACGAGGAGATCCTGTTCCACTTCGTGGCTGGCGAGAAGCAGGGCATGGACCTGCTGCCCGGACTGGCGCGTGCGCAGTGCCCGGTGCTGGTGATGGCCGGCGAACGCGATCCGGTGTGCCCCATCGACGACGCCCGCGACATCGCTGCCGCGCTGCCGCCGCAGTGGATGCAGTTCGCCGCCTGCGCCGCCTCGGGCCACGGCGCCTGGCGCGACGAGCCTGACGCGGCGTTCGCGCGGATGCGCGAGTTCATCGTGGATTGATCTGAGCCCGTCGCTAGCGATCCGCCAGCGGCGCAGCGATCTCTTCGATGCGCGCCATCACCTCGGGCGTGAGCCGCTCGGCCACGGCCAGCGCGCCCAGGTTCTCCCGCAATTGCGCGATGCGGCTGGCGCCGGTGATCACGGTCGATACGTGTGGGTTGCGCGTGGCCCAGGCGATGGCCAGTTGCGCCAGGCTGCCGCCGAGTTCGGCGGCGATCGGCTCGAGCTGCGCCACTGCAGCGTTCTTGGCCGCGTCGGTCAGGCCGTTGCGCAGGAAGGCCATGTTCTCGAGCGAGCCGCGCGAACCTTCGGGTATGCCGCCGCGGTACTTGCCGGTGAGCAGGCCGCTGGCCAGCGGGCTCCAGGTCGTCAGCCCCAGCCCGATCTCCTCATACAGCCGGGCGTAGTCGTGTTCGACCCGCTTGCGATGGAACAGGTGGTACTGCGGCTGCTCCATCGCCGGCTTGTGCAGGTGGTGGCGCTCGGCAATCTCCCAAGCCGCGCGGATGTCGGCCGCACTCCATTCGCTGGTGCCCCAGTACAGCGCCTTGCCCTGGGTGATGATGTCGCTCATCGCCCGCACCGTTTCTTCGATCGGCGTGTGCGGGTCGGGTCGGTGGCAGTAGATCAGGTCGATGTGCTCCAGGCCGAAGCGGCGCAGCGAGCCTTCGATGGCCTGCATCAGGTACTTGCGGTTGAGCGTGTCCTTGCGGTTGACCGCATCGCCCTGGCGGTCCAGTCCCCAATAGAACTTGGTCGACACGACGTAGTTCAGCCGCGGCGTGCCCAGCCGCTTGAGCGCTTGCCCCATCACCTCCTCGCTGCGGCCGCCGGCATATGCCTCGGCGTTGTCCAGGAAGTTGACGCCGGCATCGAAGGCGGCGGCGATCATCTCCGCGGCAGCGTTGACATCCACCTGCGTGTGGTAGGTCACCCACGATCCCAGGGAGAGTTCGCTGACCCGCAGGCCGGCGCGGCCGAGGCGGCGGTAGCGCATGGTAGACGTTGCTCCGGTTCGCCGAGTGGGCCCCAGGGGCGGGTGCGCGGCACTGTGGCGGGCAAGTGTCGCGCAACCGGTGCAGGCGGCGCAGCGGCGGTTCGGATAACCCTGATGGCTGGGCGGCTCGGCGATGTCGTCCACGCGCAACGATGGGTCGCAGACGGGATAGCCCGAGGAGATGCTGCTTCACGAACCGTTGACAATGCAATGACATTCCGCCGGGTTGGGGCGGCCGCGGGCAAACCCATGCCTGCGGCAGGATGTACCAGCGGTGGCGGGTTTCGTTTTGGGTGATTCGTTCTGGAGAACATGAACATGAGGAAACATTGGGCATCAACCCAGGGGCTCAGGCATACAGCGCTGGCGGTGGCGGCAGGGTTGTGTCTGGCGTCGGTGGCGGTCCACGCGCAGGAGAGCGCCGGGTCGATCAGCGGCCGCGGCGGCAAGGGCGATGTGGTGGTCGTCGAGAACAAGTCGATCGGGGTGACCCGTCAGCTGACGTTGGATGCCTCGGGATCGTTCCAGGTTTCGCAGCTGCCCGCGGGTACGTACACGGTTACCGTGAATCGGGCGAACGGCACCAAGGAAAGCGTCCTGGTCACGGTGCAGGCCGGCCAGGGTGCCGTTGCGCTGTTTGGCGCGACCCAGCGCGTGGAGGTCACGGGCAGCCTGGCGCCGCGCAACTTCGACGTGAAATCGACGGAGTCGACGCAGATCCTGAGCAAGGCCGAGATCGACCGCATCCCGGTGCAGCGTGACGTGACCGCCATCACCCTCCTGGCTCCAGGCGCCGTGGTGGGCGATTCGCGTCTTGGGCAAACCAATTCCCGAGCCGGTAACGTGCCGTCTCTCGGTGGTGCGTCGCCGGCCGAGAACGCCTACTACATCAACGGCTTCAACGTCACCAATATCGTCAACGGCGTGGCGTTCAACCAGGTGCCCTATGAAGGGGTTGCCGAGCAGCAGGTCAAGACCGGTGGCTACGGCGCCGAGTTCGGCCGCTCCCTGGGCGGCGTCATCAGCGTGACCACCAAGCGCGGCACGAACGAGTGGCGCGGCGGGGTCAACCTCAAGCACAACAACAGCTCGCTGCAAGGCTCCGCGGTGCGGACCTTCCGTGATCCGGTCACGGGCGAGTGGTCACTCGTGGACAAGCCTGGCGGCACCGACTCGACCTACGTCAACCTGTGGGCCGGCGGTCCGATTGTTCAGGACAAGTTGTACGTTTTCGGTCTGGTCCAGGGGGCGCAGACCAAGTCGAACTACTACTACGCGGCAACCCAGGAAGAGATCAAGAACGATACGCCGCAGTACCTGGTCAAGGTGGACTGGAACGTCAACGATCGCAACCTGTTCGAGCTGACGGCCTTCAACGACAAGTCCAAGGACAAGACCGACACGTGGGATTCGTCGGTCGAGTACGGCACTGAGCGTGGCGAGTACAAGGGCCCCAGCACGGAGACGGCGGGTGGTGAGAACGTCATCCTGAAGTGGACGAGCTGGCTCAACGACGACCTCTCGGTGTCGGCGCTGGCCGGCGTGGGCAAGTACGACCGGTCTTCGGCGCCTGCGGGTGCAGACTGCCCCGTCGTGGTCGATCTGCGCACCTCGACGCGCAAGGATTACGGCTGCTGGACCGCGACGCGGGTCACGGACCCGAACGCGAATGATCAGCGCGAAGCGTTCCGCCTCGATGCCGAGTGGGTGCTGGGCAAACACACGCTGCGTGGTGGCCTGGACCACGAGATTTACAGTGTCCAGGACGGCACCGCTACGCCCGGCGAAGGCCAGTACATCCTGCGCACCCGCAATCCGGGACAGAAGCTGTCGAACGGCTACGTCATCCCGGGTACACCAGGGGTCGATCCGTCTGTGCAGATCGTCGAATTCCGCTTGTTCCAGAACGGCGGCAAGTTCAAGACGATCAATTCGGCCTGGTACCTCGAGGACACGATTCAGGTCACGAACAACCTGATCGCCAGCGTCGGCCTGCGCAACGAGTCGTTCACGAACAAGAACGCCGCCGGAACGCCGTTCATCGAGGTCGAGAACACCTGGGCGCCCCGGTTCGGCATGTCCTGGGACGTCACCGGCAACGCGGATCTGAAGGTGTACGGCAACTTGGGCCGCTACTACATTCCCGTCTATGCCAACACCAATGTGCGGCTCTCGGGAACCGAGCTGGACTACCGCGACTTCTACATGTACGGGGGCAACCTCGGCACAGACCGATTCTCGCGCCCGGCGCTGGGTGCACAACTGGGCGAGCGCGTCTACAGCAGCAACGGGGAGACGCCCAACCCGCTGAGCGTGGTCGACCCCAACATCAAGCCGATGTACCAGGATGAGTTCATCGCCGGCTTCCAGAAGTCCCTGGGCCAGCGCTGGTCGTTCGGTGCGAAGTACACCCACCGCAAGCTCGGCAGCGGCATGGACGACATCTGCAACGACGAGGGGCCGTATGAGTGGGCGCTGGCCAACGGCTACAGCGAGGACCAGGCGGCAGCGATCGGTGGCGCGATCGGGCACTGCTTCCTCTACAACCCTGGCAGTGATCTCACGGCCAACATCGACCTCGACGGTACGGGCGTGCTCAGCCCGGTCGTGATCCCGGCCTCGGCCCTGCACATGCCCAAGGCGAAGCGGACCTACGACGCGTTGGAGATCACCTTCGAGCGCGCCTGGGACAAGAAGTGGAGCTTCCAGGGCTCGTACGTGCTGGCGTTCAGCAAGGGCAACGCCGAGGGCTACGTCAAGTCCGACATCGGCCAGGACGACGCCGGTATCAGTCAGGACTTCGACTATCCCGGCCTGATGGAAGGCGCCGAGGGCTACCTGCCGAACGACCGCCGTCATACGTTCAAGTTCTGGGGGTCGTATGCCTTCAGCGACGAATTGCGCCTCGGTGCCAACCTGATCATCCAGAGCGGTCGCCCCAAGAACTGCTTTGGCGTGTATGCCGGCGAGCTCGATGGTGTGTCACAGCTTTACGGTGACGCGTCGTTCTGGTGCGGCGGCAAGCTGAACCCGCGCGGTACGCTGGGTCGCACGCCGTGGACGGAGCAGTTGAACCTGCAGGCCACCTACACGCCGGCGTGGCTGAAGGGGATGACGTTCAGCATGGACGTCATCAACGTGTTCAACAAGCGCGGTGTTCGCACCATCCAGGAAGCCGAGGGCAGCGGCATGGATGATCCGAAGTCCACCTACGGGCAGCCGCTCAGCTTGCAGCCGGCTCGCTCCATTCGGTTGTTGGCGCAGTACGAGTTCTGACGCTCGCGGTCGCTCCCGCTGACCGCACCCACCGAAGAACGGGCCACCTGCGGGTGGCCCGTTCTGCGTCTGCGGGGCCGACCGACTCGGACACAGGATTGGCGAGGGGTTTGCGCTCGGTGCGAGCAGGCGTCTTTCAGCGCCGAGCGAAGATCGCGGCCTGCCCGGCCCGCTCCCCCTGCTCGAACGCCTCCTCGAACACCGAGTAGCCGGCCAGATCGGCATGCGCGAACTGCACAGTCCCGCGCAGTTCGCGCAGCGCCGCCAGCGCCGGGCTGCCCCGGGTGCCGGGAACCGGAATGCTCATGGCATGGCCGTGGCGGGCGAGGTCGATGTGCTGCACCTTCTCGGGCAGGTCCGGGTGGGCGGCCTGCAGGTCGGCCACGATGCGGCGCCCCCAGTCCGATGCGGAGTCGGCCAGCAGCGCGCCCCGCTCGGTGGTCGTCAGCGGCCAGTAGGCGGTGATCACGGTGGGGCCTGCGGCAGGTGACAGGCGCTGGTGGCCGGCATCGACGTAGCCCAGGGAGGGCGAGCCATAGCGCACGTTGTCCCACGACGCGGGCGCACCCAGGCCCCGATCGAGCAGTGGCTCGCGCAGGGCCAGGTTGCCGACCAGCCAGGGCGCATAGCGCACGCGTGACGCGGCAGCGACCAGCGCCGGCGGTGGGTCTGCGAGCAAGCGTGCCGCAACGAACAGCGGCACCGCCATCACGACGGCTCGGGCCTGCCAGCGCTCCGGCCGTCCGGATGCGATGTCCCATGCATCGACCTGCACGCCCTCGCGCTCGGTGCGCACGGCATGGACGAGGCGCCCGGCATGCAGGCGGCCGGCCAACGGCAGTGCGAGCCGCTGGATCAGCCAGGCATTGCCCTCGGGCCAGGTGAACACGGCGTCGCGGCCGGGCGCGTCGTCGCCAGGGGCATGGAAGCCCTGGCGGCCGGCAAAGTAGTGCAGCCCCGCCCATGCCGACACCGTGCCGGCATCGGCGCCGTACTCGTCGCGGCAGGCGTAGTCCAGGTACCAGCGCAGGCGCTCGTCGCGCAGCCCGCGCGCGTCCAGCCAGGTGGCGAAGGTCTGGCCGTCGAGCTCGGCAAGGGCCGCGCTCCAGCGGGC
>JABWBN010000244.1 GCA_013360485.1 Burkholderiaceae bacterium
GCGTTCGCTACTCACCGAGTTGATGTTCGACCTCGCCAGGACCCCGAGCCTCACTGAGCGCATGATCCGGCGGGGCTGCGCTTTGTGATGAATCAGGCCGGACGAAGGCGGAACACGTAGTCCCGCAGGTACTCACTGGTCTTGATGTAGTACTGGTCTGCGTTTGCCGAGTGAAGCTTTATCTCTTCGCCCTCGTACGGGATCGCGTAGACGCCAGGCTTGTAGACGCGACGCGACAAGAAGTCGCCCTCGGAGTAGTAGCGACGGAAGAAGCTGAGCAGGTGGTCATAGACCTCGCCTTCCAGCCCGCCCACATCCACAGCTTCGCTCTGCAGCTTGGCCTGCAGTTCCTTGACCTTGGGCGACTGGCTCGGGTCCATCCCCGCGGCCTGTATGCCGGCAATGACCTTGGCCAGTTCCTTCTCGATCTCGGCCTTGTCCGCGGTCTTGTACAGCGCGAATGCGGCTTGTACCTGCGGCAGCAGGTCCTTCTCGAGGAACTGGGTGATCTCGGCGCTCTTGGCATGCATGATCCGATAGAGACCGAAGTCGAGGTCCGGCTGATCGAGCTGGAACAGCTCTTTCAGCTTGCTGATCAGCTGCTGGCGCTTGTTGTCGTTGGGGGTGCTCATCGGCGGCGCATTCAGGCGTATGGCTGGAACTGGTTGTTGTCTCGGCTGAGCAGTTGCATCAGCTTGGGATGAATGAATAGCTTCTCTTTGCCGAACGGCATTTCACGCAGTACACCCAGGCCAGCGAGGTCATGCAGATAGCGTGATGCGGCCTGGCGTTGGGCGATGCCCTTGTCCACCAGGTTGCCGATGCGGCAATACGGCTGCTCGAAGATCACGTCCACCAGCTCGCGCGTGTAGATCTTGGGCAGGCGCGCGCGAACGTGCTCGGTGGTGTGTTCGGCCAGTTTGCGGATGGCGGCGATCTTGCCGGTGGTCCACCTGGAGGTTTCGGCCACGGCCTGCAGCATGAACTGCAGCCACGGTTCCCACGCCTGGTCTCGCGTCACGCCCAGCAGCAGGCCGTAGTAGTCGGCCTTGTGCGCAATGACGTGGCGGCTGAGGTACAGGATGGGAAGGTTCAGCAGCTCTTCCTGAATCAGGTAGAGGATGTTGATGACGCGGCCGGTGCGCCCGTTGCCATCGGTGAAGGGGTGGATGGCCTCGAACTGGTAGTGGCCCACGGCCATGCGGATCAGTGGGTCCAGCTCGGTCTGGTTGTGCAGAAAGCGCTCCCAGTTGGCCAACATGTCTCGCAGGCGCGCTTCGCCCTCGGGCGGGGTGTAGATCACCTCACCCGTGCGGTCGTTGATGAGCTGCGTGCCCGGCGTGCGCCGGATATCCATGTCGACGCCCTTCAGGGTGCGGCAGACATCCACGGCGGTGGCGGTGCACAGGGGCCGGTCTTTCAACGACTGGTACCCGCGGTGCAAGGCGGTGCGATAGCGCAGCGCTTCCTTGGTGGCAGGGTCAGCGTTGTCTTGGCCCTGTGCGGGACTCTGGGCATATTGGAAGAGCCGGTCGGTGGTGGTGACGATGTTCTCGATCTCCGAGCTGTCCTTGGCTTCCAGCAGCGGGATGGTGTTGATCAGCATCGCCTGGTTGGGGATGAGTTCGGCCGCCTGCTTCAGCTCGGCCAGTGCTGCACGGGCCTCGATGCAGGCCTTGAGCACGGCACGGCTTTCCAGCTCGTGCGCCGGCGGCAGCGCTGGCAGCTGGTTGTGCGGCAGCTCAGGGCGCCACGGGGTATCGAGGTCAGTCATGATGTAAAAAATCTACTTCTGCGACATGTTGTCAGCTTATGTCGCTGGGGGCGACACGTCAACCTGACATGTCGACATTTTTTTAGTTCATCGACACGACACCGGCCACATGTTCGCTGAGAGAACACGTGACGGCCGTCATGTCGCCAAACTCGCACTTCTAGAACACTAGACGACGCTCCAGCTAAGCACGAACAGGCTCTGGTTGCGGCTGGCCCGGTGGAGCCGCTTCTGAAGTGCAGCGATGAGCGCGTCACGCCGGGCTTCGATCTCGTCTTCCACGGCGAAGATGTCCTGCCGCTGGCGACGCTGCTCCGCCTCGGTCTTGCGGATGTCCTGCTGCAGGCGTTGGGCGTCTTCCATGCTCAGCGCCATGCGCGCCTGGCGCTTCAGGCCCTTGAGCTTGAGCTTGGTGTCCTTCAGGGCCTGCTCGGCCGATGCGATGCGGTCCTCGGCCCAGGCTTCGAGCTTGTCGCGCTCTTGCTGGAAGAACCGGTCATTCAGCTCCAGCGCACGGCTGAGCGTGGCCTCTAACTGACGCTGCACGTTGCCCTGTAGCGCCATCGGCGGGCTCGCTTGCAAATCCGTCGTGGTGGCCGAGAGGTAGAACAGTTTTTCGCAGCTCTCCTGGTCGATCACTTCGCCCGCGTCGGTGATGCAGGTGAAGACAAGATGCTCTTCTTGCTGAAAGCTATCCAGCTCCAGCAGACTGAGCTGCATCCACCCGGCCTGCCCAACCAGGCGCTCCACCATGCTGATGCGGGGCTTGTGGCTGCCGTAGTGGAAGGTCAGGCTCTGCGCAGGCGCTTGCAGGTTCCGGCCCGTCTCCAACACGTACTGGCCCAGTGGGTGCGTCAATCGGTAAATGCGGGCATACTCTGGAGGGGCTTCGCCCTTGCGGATGAGCTGGTAAGCCCCCGTGGGCGCCTGCAGCACGGGCGGCGCCTGCAGATCAAACGCCAGCTTGGTGGAATCGAAGCGGGCCTGGCCGGCCAGCACATAACGCGTCAGCCACCAGAAGAACCGGGTGATGCGGTCCAGCTGGCTTTCTGCTCGTTCCTTCTGGCTGCGAAGCAGGTCGTGGATGTCGGCGTCGAAGTGCTCGAGGAGCAGCTTCTCGGTCTCTTGCATGCGCGCTTGAATGTCGGCGTCCAGCTCGGTACGCAGTTGGGCAAAGGCAGCGTCGATCTCGCTTGGCGTTCGGCAGCGGTCGTAGATCTCGGCGATGCGCTTCTCAAAGTCGATGCCGCTTTCGATCTGGCCCAAGACCTGGTCAGAGGCGCCGAACACGCCGTCGAACAGGTGGAACTTGTCTTGCAGCAGTTCCAGCACACGCTGGTCGGCCGCGTTGCGCTGGTTCAGAAAGTTGATGACCACCACGTCGAAGCGCTGGCCATAGCGGTGGCAGCGGCCGATGCGTTGCTCTACGCGCTGCGGGTTCCAGGGCAGGTCGTAGTTGACGACGAGCGAGCAGAACTGCAGGTTGACGCCCTCAGCCGCAGCCTCGGTGGCGATGAGGATCTCGGACTCCAGGCGGAAGTGGTCGATCAGCGCGGTGCGCCGGTCGATGGCTGGCGAGCCCGTGACGCGATCGGTGCCGGCGTTCTTGGCCAGCCAACGCTGATAGATGCCGGTCGAGGCCGGGCCCTGATTGCCACCGCTGAACATGGTGACCTTGCCTGCGTAGCCGTGGGCTTCAAGGTAACGCGCCAGGTAGTCTTGTGTACGCCGTGACTCGGTGAAGATGACGGCCTTGCGGGCTGCGCCCATGGCGCCCATGCGCTCGAAGCCTTGGTGCAAAGCCGACAGCAGCGCATGCGATTTCTGGTCTTCGCGGATGTTGCGGGCAAGGCGCAGGTACTCGTCCAGCTCAGCCAGTTCCTCGCGCACCAGGGCGTAGTCCACTGGTGGTGTGCCGTCGGTAGCCGGGGCGGCGGGCTCAGCTTCCTCCAGCAGGTCTTCGTCGAGGTCTTCGTCTTCGATGAGCTGCTGGATCCACTCTTCGTCGATGGTCTGCTTGTCGAGCAGGCGCTGCAGGCGGGTGCGGATGGCTTGCAGCGTGGCAACCACGGCCTCGGTGGAAGACGCCAGCAGCTTGCGCAGTATGAGCCCGACGAGGTGCTTCTGCCGGCTGGGAAAGCCGTAGCTGAAGTCGCGCTGCAGGTAGGCCGAGATCAATTCATAGAACTGAACTTCTTCTTCGGCCGGCGAGAACGGCGTGGTGAGCGCGTGGCGCTGGGTGTACGGCACGTACTCCAGCACGTCGCGCCGCAAGGTGCGCTTGATGAAGGGCTGCAGCCGGCGACGCAACGAATGGATGTCGCCATCGATGCTGCTGTACTGTGAACGGAAGCTGCGCTCGTCGCCGAAGATCTCTTCGTCAATGAGCGACGTCAGGCCATACAGCTCCATCAGGGAGTTCTGCAAAGGCGTGGCCGTCAACAGTAGCTTCTTCCGCCCAGCCAGGGCGCGCTTCAGGGCCTGCCCGGTCTCATGGCTCTTGCGGTGGGCGTTGCGCAGCTTGTGGGCTTCATCGATGACCACCAGGTCCCAAGGTACGGCGCCGAGTTGGGCCTCCATGCGGGCTGCGAAGTGGATGGACATGATGCTGATGACATCGCGGTCCAGCGGGTCGTAGGTACCGCCTTCGCGCAGCAGGTGCCAGGTGCGCGCGTCCAGTACCTCGGCCGGCAGGTTGAATTTGTCGGCCAGTTCTTGCGCCCACTGCTTGCGCAGCGAAGCGGGGCAGATCACCAATAAGCGGCGACGGCGCTCAGCCCAGAGCTGGCACAGCACCAGGGCGGCCTCAATGGTCTTGCCCAGGCCGACCTCGTCGGCCAGCACCACGCCCTTGCTGAGCGGGTTGTTGAGGGCGAAGAGCGCGGCATCGATCTGATGCGGGTTCAGGTCGACACTGGCATCGAACAATGATTGGGCGAGGCGGTCTTCCTCTGAAGCGGCGCGACGGCGCGTGAGTTCCCACGCAAAGTACTTGGCATGATGTGCCGTGGTGCCGGCTGCTTGGGCACCGCCTTCGACTTCGCCTGACATGTCTCCTCCCTGCCTTCCAGTGACTTCGAGCCCGTGGCCGTCCTGACGGCCCGGTGCAATCCCGGCCAATTTCGCACCGCTGTTGGTTTGCCCTATGGGCGCCACGACGGGATCGCGGGTTCCATTGTGATTCCAGCAGGGAACGCTCACGCTGATCTGACGCGCGCGCAGCCGACGAGCAGGAGGCCCGCATGCACGCCGACACCTACATCCCGCGCCGCCTGGACGACCAGTGGAAGATCGGCTTCTGGGACGTCGACGTCGCCGCGCCCCTGCTCTTCGGGCTGTTCATGGGCTACATGTCCGGCTCGAAGTTCTCTTTCGCGCTGTGTCTGACTGCCGGCGCCCTCACCTCGCGCGCCATCGCCCGCATCAAGGCCGACAAGCACCCGGCCTTCGCCGTGCACTGGCTTTACTGGCATCTGCCCACCAGCCCGCTGACGGCGATGCGCGCCACACCGCCGTCGCACATCCGGCGCATGGTCGGTTGACCCCAAGGCAAAGAGATGAAGCCCCAAGCTCAATTCGATCGCGGCCCCCGAGGCGCTGCTCAGTCCCTTCGGACGGCCGGGCGGGACTGACATGGACTTCGAACGCCTGAACGGGGACATCAAGGAGATGCGCCGCCGCAACCGCGGCCTGGCGCTCACCGTGGGCCTGCTGGCCGCCGCGCATGTGCTGGCCCTGGTGGTGATCCTCAACCTGCTGGGCACGGTGCGTACAGCTGCCCCGTGCCCGCCGAGACCGTCACCACCAGCAGCAACTGCCCGACCAACGTCTTCTGCCTGAGCGGCAACTGTTTCGACATCGGCGCGCCGAACGACCCCGACTTCGCGCGCAGCATGTCGATGCTCGAGGCCGGGCGCGAGGCGGGCATCTACCTGGACGCCGACCGCATG
>JABWBN010000245.1 GCA_013360485.1 Burkholderiaceae bacterium
GCCTCGCTCGGACGCAGCCAGCGCGCCCCACGCGCCATCGAGTGCGGCGTGCGCGGCCTGCACCGCGGCGTCGATGTCCGCAGCGCCGCCACGGGCAATGCGGGCCAGCTCGCTGCCGTCGTTGGGGTTGTGCAGCACCAGGGTGCGGGCCTGCGCAGCGGCACGCCACTGGCCACCCACCAGCAGCTCGGTGGAGTCGAATGCGGTCGGGCTCGTCGCTGCCATGGATCCTCATCCGCCAGACGTGTTTGGGGCATGATAGACCGCATGTCCGCAGCCAGCCTCGCACGCCTGCCATGAGTGTCTTCCTGCTGCGGCGCCTGGCGGTCTTCGCGGTTACGTTGGCGGTGGCCTCGGTGCTGGTGTTCGCCGTGCTCGAATTGCTGCCCGGCGATGTGGCTCAGGTCATGCTGGGCGACACCGCCACGCCGGAGTCCCTGGCGGCGCTACGGGCCAAGCTGGGGCTGGACCGACCGGCCCTGCACCGCTACACCGACTGGATCGTGGCCTACGCGCAGGGTCGCACCGCCGATAGCTACTCGTATGGCACGCCCACGGCCGAGCTCATCGTCGAGCGGCTGCAGGTCACGCTGCCGCTGGCCGCGCTGGCGATGGTGCTGACCACCGTGCTGGCGCTGGCGGCCGGCGTGTACGCCGCCTCGCGCCACCACCGCCTGGGCGACGTGGGCGTGATGGCCCTGAGCCAGCTGGGCATCGCCATCCCGAGCTTCTGGTTCGCCATTCTGCTGATCCTGCTGTTCGCGGTGAAGCTGCAGTGGGTCAGCGCCGGCGGCTTTCCGGGCTGGAGCGCCAACGACGGCGGCGGTTGGGTGCAGGGCCTGGCAGCGCTGGCCCTGCCGGCGCTGGCGCTGGCACTGGTGCAGGCAGCCATCCTGGCGCGAGTCACCCGCTCAGCGGTGCTCGAGGTGATGCGCGAGGACTACGTGCGCACCGCGCGCGCCAAGGGCCTGAGCCGCCGCGCCACGCTGTGGAAGCATGTGCTGCGCAATGCCATGATCCCGGTGCTCACCATCATGGGCCTGCAGTTCGCCAACCTGATCACCGGCACCATCGTGGTCGAGAACGTGTTCGTGCTGCCCGGTATCGGCCGCCTGGTCTTCCAGGCCATTGCCAACCGCGACCTGGTGGTGGTGCGCGATGTCGTGATGCTGCTGGTGGCCGTGGTCGTGGTGGTGAACTTTGCCGTCGATGTGCTCTACGCACTGGTCGACCCGCGGCTGCGCGCGGAGCGTTGAAGGCCGGGAGCGGTCGCCGATGTTGGCTGGTGCCCGTTGGAGTCCGCTCGCTCCGGCCAAAGGCGCCGACTCAGGTTTGCGGCGAAGCCCCCGGTGAACGCCGCCACCATCGCACGCCAAATGCGCCCAGCACCGCGCCCAGCGCAGCCGTGACCTCGATCAGCAGCAGCGCCGGCTCGATGAGCATGTCCGCCATGCCGGCGATGATCCAGCCGATGAAGGCCCCGGCCAGAAGTCCGATCAACGCAAACCCTGCGCCCCGCACCAGTACGCTACCGCCCCACCAGCGCGGCCAGCTCGCGTTCAAGCAGCGCGGGGTCGCCCAGGTTGGTGGCGATCAGGGTTCGCAGGTGGGTGGCGCTGTCCAGGCCCAGGGCCAGGCAGCGCAGGCCGGCGCGGTGGCCGTCGGCGTGGGCCACTTCGCACGACATCACGATGCGCAGCGGCGGGCCGCCGCCGGCTTGCAGCGTCACGCCCAGCAGGCAGGGCAGCCCGGCCATGCCCAGCCAGTTGGGCGGCACTTCGATCAGCGCGCCCTTGAAGGAAAGGTCGACCACGCGCACGTCGCAGGTCTGCTCCAGGCAGGCCCAGCGGCCGGGTGCATTGAAGGCCACACGGGCGTGATCGCGGCGTTCGTGGGAGCTGCTCAAGTGAGACCTCGCGATGGCAATGTGACGGGACCCCGCAGGGGAGATTCGCGGCTTCGAGCCGGCCAGACGGCGACCCTTGGGCCCGAGTGTGCATCATTGCCGGATGCGGATGGGTACCGCTTTCGCTCGGTGGGATCGAACACGATCACCACCCCATCGCCATGCGAGACTTCCGCGCCCGGCCTGTTGGCCGTCGGGCTGTGCGCGCATCGAGATCGGAGCCACACGAACATGTGCAAGTCCTGGATTTCGCAAGTCGATCAGACCCTTCATGCAGCGGGCCGAGCATTGCGTCGGCACTTCACGCGGCGCGGCACCCGGCTCATCGCGGCCGCCATCGCAGGGGCTGCAGCCGCTCCAGCCGAGGCTGCATCAGACTTGTCGAACGTCCAGTCGTTCGTGTACTCCAGCGGCGCGACGGCCGCAACACCGGGGTTTCGCGAGCGGATTCAGGCTTCGCCGATCCAGATGTTCATCGTCGGCTACCCCGGCGACACCACGGATCCGGCGTTCTCGCGCAGCAACATCGACCCCGATCGGAAGAAGATCATCCTCGGCGGTATCGACGTCGCCGAAGGCTCGCAGGCGGCGCAACCCTACCTGTTCGTCAATGGCCAACCGCCGTCATGGTTTGGCGGCAAATTTCCGAGCGGTGAGTGGTACTCGGTGCAGTATTGGCGTCCCGAGTGGAAGGAAGTCGTCCTGCGACAGATCGATCAACTCATCGCGCAGGGGTACGACGGGGCGTTTCTCGACGTTCTCTATGGCGACAACGAATGGGAGCCCGGCAATGTCTACGGCAATCCGCCGTATGCGGATCGCAAGGTTGCCATGGCCAGGCTGTTCTCCGACATCGTCGCCCACGTCAAGGCCAAGAACCTGCCGCACTTCTACCTGCTGGCGGGCAACCCTGCCGGTATCGCCGACACGGACCCCAGCCTGCTGACAGCGCTCGACGGCGTCTTCTTCGACGGCATGTTCTACATCGCGGCAGGCAACGGCTCGCAACCCAGCACAGCCGGGCTCGCATGGTTCGACACCTATGCCGCGATCTATCGGCGACTGGGCATCCCGATGTTCATCAACGATTACCCGCCGAAGGGCGACATCGCGGCGGCGCTCCAGGCATTCGCGACCGGCAATGACCGCGGCTGGATCACGACCCTGGATCCGGAGAACATGCCTGGCGACGTCTACTTGAACACTGGCCCCTTTCTGATGACGGCTGTGGGCACGAGCACCGTGGTGACGGGCAGCAAGTCGCACCGCAACCTGCTGTCCGGCGGCCAGGTGCTGTCGGCCACGCTGATCGGTGGCGATCAAGGTGACCACCTCTTCGGCGGGCCTGGCAGCAACGTGATCCAGGGCGGCGCCGGCGATGACGTGATCTACGCGCATTCGGCATCCGCCGTGCAGAAGGGGCTCCTGACATTCGACTTCTACGCCCACAACACAACGGCGCTTGTTCCAGAAGCCCAGATCACGATCAACGGCAGGATGGCTCTGCCACCGACTCCCATCACCGCGCTCGACACCAGCGGAACGACGCAGCGTATCCAGATCGACCCCACGCCCTTCGGCCCGATCGAGACACTGGTCATTTCGGAGCGCAACGTCTCCTACGCCGGATCCGAGAGCTTCAGCAACATCCGGTTCTCGATGCCGAAGTACAGCAACGTACCGATCTCGTTCAAGCTGGCCTCGTTCGCGGGGCAGTCGGTATCGATGATGGACGGCACGCTCGCAGAACTCGACGCCGGAGGCGTCATCACCTTCCCAGGTTCGGCGTTCCAGGTTCAGGCCGGATTCCCGGCTGACACCAGGAGCGTCATCGACGGTGGGGGCGGCTCCAATACGCTGGTCTACGGAGCAAACTACACCAACTATGCAGTGCGCAAGCGCGCCGATGGTGTCCTGGACATCACCTCGGCGCGAACCGCCGAAGGGCCGGACGAGGTCCGCAACGTCCAAACAATTCAGTTCTCGGATCGGCGTATCGATCTTGCCACCGCGCTGCCGCTGCGCAACAGTTGCCTGTTCGCCTACGCGGCAGGCACCTATCCCGAGATCTTCTCCGGAACCCCCACCTTTGGCACCTACCAACAGTACAGCTACGCCCTGTACGCGGGCAGCGGCAACGCCGTGGGCATCGACGCGCTCGGTGGAGTCTGGGTGCTCGGTCCGTACACGGGTGGCGTGTTGACCTTCGTCGGCTTGGAGACGGACTTCGAACCGGCCGTCAGTGCCTGGATGCGCAACGGTCATACGGACTGCTGACACGACTCGCGCCCATGGCACCCGGATTCGCCCGCCGCGCCCTCGCGCATCCGAGCTTCCTGTTGGGGGCGGCGCTGACGCTCGTGCTGGTGCTCGCGGCGCTGGTGTCGCTGGTGTGGTCGCCGTATCCGCCGGCCGAGATCGACATCCCGGGCAAGCTGCGCCCGCCCAGCGCGGCACACTGGCTGGGCACCGACAGCCTGGGCCGCGACATCGCCTCGCAGTTGCTGGTGGGTGCGCAGAACAGCATCGTGGTGGGCGTGGTCGCGGTAGGCATCGGCCTGGTGATCGGGGTGGCGCTGGGCTGCCTGGCGTCGGCCCGCCGCGGCTGGACCGAGGAACTGGTGATGCGCGCGGCCGACTTCACCTTCGCCTTCCCGGCGCTGCTGTCGGCCATCATGCTGGGCGCGATCTACGGGCCCGGCCTGATGACCGGCATCGTGGCCATCGGCATCTTCAACATCCCGGTGTTCGCCCGCATCACGCGCGGCGCCGCGAACGCGGTGTGGGCGCGCGAGTACGTGCTGGCCGCGCGCGCCGCCGGATTCGGCGCCTGGCGCATCACGGTCGACCATGTGCTGCCCAACATCGCCGGCATCCTCATCGTGCAGGCCACGATCGCGTTTGCCACCGCCATCCTGGCCGAGGCGGCGCTGTCGTACCTGGGCCTGGGCACGCAGCCACCGCAACCGAGCTGGGGTCGCATGCTCAACGAGGCCCAGAGCCTGCTGTTCCAGGCGCCCATGCTCGCGGTTTATCCCGGCGTGGCCATCGCGCTGGCCGTACTGGGCTTGAACCTGATGGGCGACGGCCTGCGCGACCTGCTCGACCCCAAGCTGGCACGGCACCGATGAAGCCGCCGATGCTGCGCCGCAACAGGTAGACTCCTGCCGTCACAGCCCTCGCCCGATGCGCCGCCGGATGTCCGGCGCCGTTGCAGTACAGCCATGTCCGAGCGCAAACCCCTCACGTTGCATCAGCTGCGAGCGATGCACGCCAGCGGCGAGAAGATCGCCATGCTCACCTGCTACGACGCCACTTTCGCCCGAGTGGCCGACGACGCCGGCGTCGACGTGCTGCTCGTGGGCGACTCGCTGGGCATGGTGCTGCAGGGCCACTCGGACACCCTGCCGGTGACGCTGGAGCACATGGCCTACCACGTGGGCTGCGTGGCGCGCGGCCGTCACCGCGCCTGGGTCATCGGCGATCTGCCGTTCGCCAGTTATCACGCCTCGGTCGCGCAAGCGGTGGACAGCGCCGCGGTGCTGATGCGCCACGGCGCGCAGATGGTCAAGCTCGAAGGCGGCGGCTGGACGGAGCCTGCGGTGCGCGCGCTGTGCGAACGCGGCATACCGGTGTGCGCCCACCTGGGGCTGACGCCGCAGTCGGTACACGCGCTGGGTGGATGGCGCGTGCAGGGGCGCGACGAAGCCGGCGCCCAGCGCCTGCTGCGCGAGGCCCGGGAACTGGCT
>JABWBN010000246.1 GCA_013360485.1 Burkholderiaceae bacterium
GCGCGGCGAGCTCGGCGCGGATGTCGCTGATCACCTTCGACATGTCGCGGCCGTCGGTGTTGGCGGAAATGACGATGCGGCGGCGCGCGTTCTCGCGGCGCACCCGGTGCCCGACGAGGCCGGCCGCGCCGCCGCCGGCCGCATTCTTGCCGCGGTGCAGGGACTGACTTCCGACGACCTCGTGCTGGTGCTCGTCTCCGGCGGCGGCTCGGCCCTGCTGGCCCTGCCCTTCGAGGGCATCACCCTGGCCGACAAGCAGCAGGTGAACCGCGCCCTGCTGAAGAGCGGCGCCGGCATCGAGGAGATGAACTGCGTCCGGAAGCACCTCTCCGCCATCAAGGGCGGGCGACTCGCTGTCGCAGCCTACCCGGCGCGCGTGCTCACCCTGGCCATCTCCGACGTGCCGGGCGACGATCCTGCGGTGATCGCCTCCGGCCCTACCGTGCCCGATCCGACCACCTGCGAGGAGGCGCTGGCGATCCTCGACAAGTTCCGCATCGAAACGCCGCCCAAAGCGCGCGCCGTGATCGAGTCCGGCGTTTCCGAGACGCCCAAGCCGGGCGACCTGCGTTTTGCCCATTGCGAGACGCGCGTCATCGCCACGGCGCAGGCTTCCCTTCTTGCCGCGGCGGAAGCGGCGCGCGCCGTCGGCGTCGAACCGCTCGTCCTCGGCGACGCCATCGAGGGCGAGGCGCGCGAAGTGGCGAAGGTCATGGCCGGCATGGCGCGCTCGTGCGCCCTCCATGCCACGCCGGCGCGGCCGCCCTGCGTGCTGCTCTCCGGCGGCGAGACGACGGTGACGGTGCGCAATCCGCAGGGGCGTGGCGGTCGTGCCACCGAGTTCCTGCTGGGCTGCGCCATCGCGCTGCAGGGCGAGCCCGGCGTGCATGTGCTGGCGGCCGATACCGACGGCATCGATGGTGTGCAGGACAACGCCGGCGCAGTGGTCACGCCTGACACGCTGGCGCGGGCCCGCGCTGCGGGCCTCGAGCCGGCTGACCTGCTCGCCCGCAACGAGGCCTATGCCTTCTTCGAAGCGCTCGGCGATCTCGTGGTCACCGGCCCGACCCACACCAACGTCAACGACTTCCGGGCGATGCTGGTGCGATAGCCATCGACCGGCCGGGATGGCATGATCGGACGCGCCGAACATGCGGGGAGGGAGTCATGCCCACTTCAGTGGCCATCTACGGCAACGAGTTCCTGCGCCACATCGACCAGGGGCTGGCGCCCGAGCAGTTTCGCTGGCGCTTCCTCGCCGAGGGCGACTCGTGGATGGAACGCAGTTCGGCCTTCACGGCGTCGCTGCCCGACTATCTCGCACGCGAGATGGAGGCCGCCCATGAGCCCACGCTGATCGTCAACCTGGCGCTGTTCGGTGACACCATGCGCCGCATCGGCGAGGTCGTGGAGGGCGAGTTCGCGCAGTGGGTGGACTTCATGGCCTTCGACGCCATCTTGCTCAGTGCCGGCGGCAACGACTTCATCGATGCCGCACGCGACCCCGATCCGGGCCAGGGGCTGCTGCGCGATCTGCGCGGCCAGCCCCAGCCGGCCGATGCCTACGACTGCGTGCGGCCCGATGCCCTGCAGCGGCTGGTGGGGCAGTACCTGAACCCGAACTTCGGGCGGCTGTACGACGCCGTGCGGGCGAGCGCCGTGAACGCGCACACGCCCATCTTTCTCAACAGCTATGACACGCCCGTGGCCCGGCCGGCGCCTGCGCCGCCGGGCACGCGGGCCTGGCTGCATGTGGCATATGTGAAGAACGGCATCGACCCGCTGCTGTGGCCGCGCCTGACTGCCGGCATCTTCGACGATCTGGGCCGCACGATCACCGGCTGGAGCAATGGACGTGTGGGTGTGCATGCGGTGCCCACGCGTGGAACCCTGCTGAGCGCCGATCCGGCTGCCCTTGGCGACAGCGGCGACTGGATCAACGAGATTCATCCCAACCGCAGCGGCTGGAAGAAGCTGGCGCCGGTGTGGCGCCAGGCCATACGCGCCGTGATCTGATGCGCCGGGGCTGCGGGCGTGGCGCGCGCAGCCCCGGCCATGGGGCGCTCAGGCACTTCGGCCCGACGATGCGGCATCACCCACCGGCAGTGGCTGTGCGCCGGGCGCCTGCGGGCGCAGCAGCCGCCAGGCGTACCAGGCCAGCAGGGCGGCGCCGGCGGCGAACACGATGTCGCCGGGCACGCGCATCCACACCAGGGCTTCCATCACCGGTCCGTGAACGACCTCCGGCGAGCGGGCGTACCACAGGCCCTGCGTCACGCTCGCCCAGGCCTGCACGATGCCTGCGGGCAGCAGCGAGCCGAACACCATCATCGTCAGACCGATGTTCAGGCTCCAGAAGGCCGGGGCCAGCCAGCGGTCGGCATGCAGGTGCCGAGCGTACAGGCCGCGCAGGCAGAACAGCATCAGCCCGATGCCCAGCATGCCGTAGACGCCGAACAGCGCGGCATGGCCGTGGGCCGCAGTCATGTTGAGCCCTTGCACGTAGTACAGCGATGCCGGCGGGTTGATGGCGAAGCCCAGCAGGCCAGCGCCCACGGTGTTCCAGAAGCCCACCGAGACGAAGCTCAGGATCACCCACTTGTAGGGCCGCAGCCAGGCCACGCCTTGTGAACGCTGCCAGGTGTGCAGCGCTTCCAGGCCGATCAGCGCCAGCGGCACCACTTCGAGCGCCGAGAACACGGCGCCCACGGCCAGCACCGACGTGGGCGTGCCGGTGAAGTACAGGTGGTGCAGCGTGCCGAGGATGCCGCCGAACAGGAACACGATGGTCTCGGCCACGATGGCGCGGTGCGCGCTGTCGGGGCGCACCAGGCCCAGGCGTGTGAACAGCAGGGCGATCACCGCGGTGGCGAAGACCTCGAAGAATCCCTCCACCCACAGGTGCACCAGCCACCATCGCCAGTACTCCACCATCGAGTAGTGGGTGTCGCGACCCCACACGAGCGACGTGGCATAGAAGCCGCCGATACAGGTGGCCGACAGGAACACCATCGCGATCAACCCGCGCGTCTGCGAGGGCTGGCGCAGCGCCGGCCACAGCGCGCGGCCGAGCAGGAAGGCCCACAGCAGCAAGCCGATGAACAGCAGGATCTGCCAGATGCGGCCCATGCTGGTGAACTCGAGCCCCTGGTTGCCGATCCAGAACGCGTAGTCGACGCCCTGGCGCTGCAGCGTGCCCAGCCAGCCGGTGAGGGTGGATCCGGCCACGACCACGATCAAGGCCCAGAACAGGAAGTCCACGCCCAGCTTCTGCAGGCGCGGTTCACGGCCGCCGAGCAGCGGCGCGATGTACAGGCCGGTGGCCAGCCATGCGGTGGCGATCCAGAAAATGCCCACCTGCGTGTGCACCGTGCGGCTCACGGTATAGGGCAGCACGTCGGCCAGCGGCAGCCCGAAGAACGATTGGCCTTCGACCGCGTAGTGCGCGGTGATCACGCCCATGGCGATCTGCAGCAGCATCAGACCGACCACGGCGAAGAAGTACTTGCGCGTGGCCCTCATCGATGGCGTGGCCGCGGCCTGCAGCATCGGGTCTGCTGCAGGCAGGGGAGCGTCGGGCTCCGCCCGGTGCCGGCCGTGCAGCCAGATCATCGCCGCAATGCCGGCCAACAGCAGGATGATGCTGACCATCGACCACATGGCGGCCGAGGCGGTGAGCGTGTTGCCCACCAGCGGCTCGTGCGGCCAGTTGCTGGTGTACGACAGGCCCTGCTCACCCGGCCGATCGGTGGCGGCCGACCACGACGACCAGAAGAAGAACGCGGCCAGCGCCCGGCGGTCGTCGCCGGCGACGACGGTGTCGGCGGTCATGGCGTACTGTTCGCGCAGGGTGTCGAGCGCCGGTGCATTGCCGAACAGCGCATCGATGTGGCCGGCCACCTGCTCGATGGCCCGCGCGCGCTCGGCGCTCACGGTCACCTCGTCGCGCTGGGCGTCGTAGGTGTTGCGACGCATCTGCGCCTTGAGTTGCGCATCGACCTCCGCCGCCGTGGCGCCCGAGCTGCGGGCGAGTTGCTCGCGCAGTGCCACGGCCTCGCGGTGCAGCCATTCGGCCGACCAATCCGGCGCCACGTAGCTGCCGTGGCCCCAGACACTGCCCAGCTGCTGGCCGCCGCCGGCCAGCCACACCTGCTGGCCATGGCGGATCTGGGCGCCGGTGAACAGCACGCGACCGTCGTCGCTGCGCACCTGGGCCGGAATCGGCGGCGCGGTGAGATGGATCTGGACGCCCAGGTAGCCCAGGGCGCCAAACGAGAGCACGAAGATCAAGCCGAGCCATCGCCACAGCCTGCGGGTGTTGTCCATGCGGGACTCCTGTCGGTTTCAAGGCAGCGCCGCGTGACGGGATCCGCCCTGCCCACCACAGACCTTGCGCTATCGTTGCGCCGCGGCTTCTGGCGTGCGGCCGGACCAGCGCCACGGCGGGCAGCTGTGTACGGATACCGTGCATGTCGGGGCCGCTGGGTGGCCCTGCGAAAACATGCACAACAAATGCATGTTAGTGTCGGCGCCGACGCAAAGCAATATTTCATATGCATCTTTAGGGGCTTTCATGCGGCTGGCCGAGTACACCGACTACACGCTGCGGGTGCTGATGTACTGCGCGGCGCATCCGCAACGTCTGGTCACGATCGCCGAGCTGGCCGAGCGGCATGGGCTGTCGCGCAACCACCTGATGAAGATCGTCAACGATCTGGCACGCCAGGGCTTGCTGGAGACCACCCGCGGGCGCGGCGGTGGCATGCGCCTGCTGAAGGATCCGGCGCAGATCCGCATCGGCGACGTGGTGCGCGCCAGCGAAACCGACTTCCGCCTGGTGGAGTGCTTCGACCTCGAGACCAACAGCTGCCATCTGGTGCCCAGCTGCCGGCTGCGCCAGGTGATCGACCGCGCGCTGAAGGCCTACTTCCGTGAGCTCGACGGGGCCACGCTCGCCGACATCGTGCCCGCGCCCTCGCGCACGCCGCGGGTCCAGACGGTTGCGGTGCCGGTGCCCAAGCCGGGCAGCCGCCGCAACCGCAGCTGATGTACACCGCAGGGCCGCAACCGGCGCGCCCTGCGGATCAGCTCGGCGCGGTGACCTCGACCGGCACGCCGGCGAGCACCGCATTGCCCGATGGGTGATCGAGCACGGCATCGTCGAGCAAGGCATTGAGGTTGGCGCCCGGTCGCTGCGCGGCCAGCGTCATCGCGGTGCCGGGCTGGTCGTGGCCCCAGCCGTGCGGCAGGCTCACCACGCCGCGGCGCAGGTTGTCGGTGACCTGCAGCGGTGCCTGCACGCAACCGCTGGTGCTGCGCACCTGCACCATCTGTCCATCGCGCAGACCTCGGGCGGCAGCGTCGTCGGGATGCATCATGAGCGTGCACCGCTCGGGCCCCTTGGCCAACGTGGGCAGGTTGTGCATCCAGCTGTTGTTCGAACGCACGTCGCGGCGGCCAATGACCACCAGCTCCGGCTCGGGCGAGTCGAGATCGGCCCACAGGGCAGGCAGCTCCTGCAGCAATGCCGGCGGCGCCAGTTCGATGCGGCCGCTGGGCGTGCGCAGCAGATCCGGCAGCCGCGGCTGCAGTGGGCCGAGGTCGATGCCGGGCGCGCGT
>JABWBN010000247.1 GCA_013360485.1 Burkholderiaceae bacterium
TCTCTCGGAGTCGATGGAGGCGCTGGGCAACAAGGCCAAGGCCAAGACCCTGGCGACCAAGGCCGGGGTGCCCTGCGTGCCCGGCTCGACCGGACCGGTGAAGGACCAGGACGAGGCGATCAAGCTGGCGCGGCAGATCGGCTACCCGGTGCTGATCAAGGCGGTGGCCGGCGGCGGCGGGCGCGGCATGCGCATCGCCCACAACGACGCCAGCCTGGTCTCCGGCCTGATCCAGGCCCAGCGCGAGGCCGAGGCCGCCTTCGGCAACGGCGAGTGCATCATCGAGGCCTTCATCCAGCGCGCCCGCCACATCGAGATCCAGATCATCGGCGACAAGCACGGCCACGTCATCTCGCTCGGCGAGCGCGACTGCAGCACCCAGCGCCGCCACCAGAAGCTGGTCGAGGAGTCGCCCAGCCCGGTGATCACCGCCGAGATCCGCAAGAGCATGGGCGCCGACGCGGTCAAGCTGGCCAAGGCCGCCGGCTACTACAACGCCGGCACGGTCGAATTCATCTACGATCTCGACCGCAAGGCCTATTACTTCCTGGAGATGAACACGCGCATCCAGGTCGAGCATCCGGTGACCGAGATGGTGACGGGCATCGACCTGGTGGCCGAGCAACTACGCGTCGCGGCCGGCCTGCCGCTGTCGTTCAGCCAGGCGGAACTGGCCCAGAACGGCCACGCGATCGAGTGCCGCATCAATGCCGAAGATCCCGACCGCAACTTCCTGCCCCGGCCGGGCGTGGTCGCGCGGTGGAATCCGCCGCAGGGCGCCGGCATCCGCTGCGACAGCCATTGCCACGACGGCTACACCGTCACGCCGTACTACGACTCGCTGCTGGGCAAGCTGATCGTGCACGCGCCCACGCGCGCGCAGGCCATCGACCGCATGATCGGTGCGCTGCAGGACCTGCACGTCGAAGGGCCGGCCAGCACGGCGCCCTTCCACCGCGCCGTGCTGGCACACGAAGACTTCGCGGCAGGGCGTGTCACCACGCGCTGGGTCGAGGACACGTTCATTCCCCAGCGCAAGGCGCAGGCCAAGACCAACCCCACCCAAGACCAGGAGAAACCATGAACCGACGGATCCTTGTTGCCGCACTGCTTGGCGGCTGCGGCCTCTGGAGCGCTACGGCCTTTGCCCAGACCGCGTGGAAGCCCAGCGAGCGCGTGAACTACATCATCGGCGTAGCTGCGGGCGGTACGGTGGACCTGTACGCGCGTGGCATCAAGGACACGCTGGACAGCCTGAAGCTGGCCAACGGCCAGACCATCCTGGTCGAGAACAAGGTGGGCGCGGGTGGCGCCATCGCGATGCAGTTCCTCAAGGGCCAGGCTGGCAACGCGCACTACCTGGGCACCTTTCACACGGGCGCCATTGCAGGCGCGGTGACCGGGCTGATCAAGGCCGACCCGCGCGAGTTTCCGCCGGTGGCGATGATGGTGGAGGAAACCTCGCTCGTCGCCGTGCGCGCCGACTCGCCCCTGAAGGACGGCATGGACCTGGTCGCGGCCCTGAAGGCCGACCCGACCCGGCTGCGCATCGCCGTGGCGCCAGCCATGGGGCAGAACACGCATCTGGCGATAGCCAAGCCCTTGAGCGTGGCCGGTGTCGCCATCGACAAGCTGACCATGGCGCCGTTCAGATCGTCGGGCGAGTCGGTCACCGCGCTGATCGGTGGCCATGTCGATGTGGTGTCGGCCACCGCACCCGTGATCCTGCCGCAGGTGCAGGCGGGCAAGCTGCGCATCCTGGCAAGCGCCGCACCCGAGCCCGGCACGGGCGCGCTCGCCGGCGTGAAGACCTGGCGTCAACTGGGCGTGGAGGCCGATTACGTCAGCTACAACGGCGTGACGCTGCCGCCGGGCGCCAATGTGGATCAGATCCGTTTCTGGGAAGACGCGCTGCGCAAGGTGTCGCAGGACAAGAACTGGATCGCGATGGTGGAGAAGTCAGGCAACAAGCCGATCTTCCGCGGTTATGTCGATTCGCACCGCTACCTGCAGTCCGAATGGAACGCGACCAGCCAGCTGGTCAAGCAGCTCAACCTGGGGGCTGGCAAGTGAGCGCGCCGATGCAGCCGCGCTGGGATGTCGAGCATGAGCCCGGCGGTGAGTGGATGGCCGAACTGGCCGAATTGCAGACTCGACGCGCCAGTGCGCAGGCCATGGGCGGCCCCGAGGCTCTGGCCAAGTTCAAGGCGACGGGGCGCCTGAACGCCCGCGAGCGCATTGCCGCACTGGTGGATGAGGGCAGCTTCCATGAAATGGGCACGCTGTCCGGCAAGGGCCACTACCATGCCGACGGCCGCTACGACCGCACCGACCCCACCAACGCCATCGTCGGCACGGGCCGCATCGGCGGTCGCAAGCTGGCGCTGCATGTCGACGACTTCACTATCAAGGCCGGCAGCTCCGAAGGCACCATCGCCGACAAGTGGATCTACATCGAGCGCCTGGCGTACCAGCTGCGCATGCCGCTGGTGCGGCTGGTGGACTCGGCGGGCGGCAGCGTGAAGCTGTTGATGCAGATCGGCGGTACCAAGATCCCTGAATACACCACCTGGCCCGCGCAGGACCTGCTGAACGCCGTGCCAGTGGTGGGCGTGGCCCTCGGTGCCTGTGCCGGGCAGGGCGCTATCAAGGTGCTGTCATCGCACTTCTCGGTGCTGGTGCGGGAGCAGGCGCAGGTGATGGCCGCCGGCCCGCACGTCGTGCGGCAGGCCTATGGCGTGGAGGTCGACAAGAACGACCTCGGCGGCTGGAAGGCGCACCGCAAGAGCGCGCTGGTGCACAACGAGGCGGTGGACGAGGCCGACGCACTGGCGCAGGTGAAACGATTCCTGTCCTACCTACCGCGCAGCGTGCATGGGCTGGCGCCGGTGCTGCCCTGCGAAGACGACCCCAACCGCGGCGACGACTGGCTGAAGGACGCCATCCCGCACGACCGTCGCAAGATCTACGACCCCCGGAAGATCCTGGCCTCGGTATTCGACCAGGGCAGCCTGTTCGAGATCGGCCGCTGGCAGGGCGGCTCGGTGATCACCATGCTCGGACGCCTGAACGGCGTGCCGGTCGGCGTGATCGCCAACGATCCCAAGGCCGCTGGTGGCGCGATGACGCTGCAGGCCGCCTACAAGATGGAGCGACACACCAAGCTTTGCAGCCTGTTCGGCCTGCCGGTGGTGAACTTCGTCGACCAACCGGGCAACGCAACGGGGCTGGAGGCCGAACTGGCGGGCACCTTGCTGGGTGCCACGCGCGTCGGCGAAGCCCTGGCCGAATGCCGTTCGCCCTGGGTGTCGATCCTGATGCGCCGCTGCTTCGGCATGGCCGGGGCACTGCACGGCCCCAAGGGCGGCGACCGGCTGAACCACCGCTTTGCGTGGCCGTCGGCGCGCTGGGGATCGATCCCCATCGAAGGTGGCGTCATGGCGGCGCACAAGGCCGAGATCGAGTCGGCCCCCGACCCCGCTGCCAAACGCGCCGAGCTCGAGGCGCACTATCTGGCGATGACCTCGCCGTTCCGCACGGCCGAGAAGTTCGGCGTGCTGGAGATCATCGACCCGCGCGAAACACGCCGTGTGCTGTGCGACTGGGTCGAAGATGCGTGGTACGTGGTGAAGGGCGACCTCGCTGACCGCGGCTCGTCCTGAGGGGCCACAGGCTGGCACACTGTGCCCACCCCCCCGCACCGCGTGCCGCCGTCATGGAGAGAAGGCAGACCTGGACCATCGTCTACTGGCTGATCGCCCTGATGCTGCTGGTGTCGCTGCAGGACGTGTGGCAATCGGCGGCGCAGGTCGAGGCCGTGCCCTACAGCGAGTTCGAGAAGGCGCTGCAGGAGGGTCGCATCGCGCAGGTCACCATCTCCGACCAGCACGTCACCGGCCAGCTGAAGTCGCCCGAGGGGCGCAAGACGACGCTGATGGCCAACCGCGTCGAGCCGGCATTGGCCGAGCGGCTGGAGCGCTGGGAGGTGCCGTACACGCGTGTCGTGCAGAGCACGCTGCTGCGCGACGTGATGTCGTGGGTGGTGCCCGCGCTCGTCTTCTTCGGCCTGTGGACGTTCCTGATGCGCCGCTTTGCCGGCGGGCAGGGCATGGGCGGTTTCATGGCCATCGGCAAGAGCAAGGCGAAGGTCTACATCCAGACCGACACCGGCGTGACCTTCGCCGACGTGGCCGGCGTCGACGAGGCGCGGCAGGAGCTCGAAGAGGTGGTCGACTTCCTCAAGCATCCGCAGGAGTACGGCCGGCTGGGCGCGCACATTCCGAAGGGCGTGCTGCTGGTCGGCCCGCCGGGCACCGGCAAGACGCTGCTGGCCAAGGCGGTGGCCGGCGAGGCCAAGGTGCCGTTCTTCTCGATCTCGGGCAGCGAGTTCGTCGAGATGTTCGTCGGCGTCGGTGCGGCGCGCGTGCGCGACCTGTTCGAGCAGGCGCGCGGCAAGGCGCCGGCGATCATCTTCATCGACGAGCTCGACGCGCTCGGCCGCGCGCGCGGCGCCTTCCCTGGCCTGGGCGGCCACGACGAGAAGGAGCAGACGCTCAACCAGCTGCTGGTCGAGATGGACGGCTTCGATGCCTCGGTCGGCCTGATCATCCTCGCGGCGACCAACCGGCCCGAGATCCTCGACCCGGCACTGCTGCGCGCCGGGCGCTTCGACCGCCAGGTGCTCGTCGACCGCCCCGACAAAAAGGGTCGCCTGGACATCCTGCGCGTGCACGTGCGCAAGGTGCATCTGGACCCGGGCCTGCGCCTGGACGAGGTGGCCGCACTGACGCCGGGTTTCACTGGCGCCGACCTCGCCAACCTGGTCAACGAGGCGACATTGGCGGCGACGCGGCGCAAGGCCGACCGGGTGACGCTGGCCGACTTCACCGTCGCGGTCGAACGCATCGTCGCCGGCCTCGAGCGGCGCAATCGTGTCCTCAACCCCGAAGAGCGCAGGACCGTCGCCTACCATGAGATGGGCCACGCGCTGGTGGCGCTGGCGCTGCCGGGCAGCGATGCCGTACACAAGGTGTCGATCATCCCGCGCGGCATCGGCGCGCTCGGCTACACCATCCAGCGCCCGACCGAGGACCGCTACCTGATGACCCGCGGCGAGTTGGAACGCAAGATCGCCGTGCTGCTGGGTGGGCGCGCCGCCGAGAAGCTGGTGTTCGGTGAGCTGTCCACCGGCGCGGCCGACGACCTGGCCAAGGCCAGCGACATCGCCCGCGACATGGTCAGCCGCTATGGCATGGACGAGGGCCTGGGCTACGTCGCGCTGGAGGCACAGCACTCGGCGATGCCGGGCCTGCCGGCGGCGCTGGGCCCGGCGGGGCCGATGCTCTCGGAGCAGACGCGCCAGCGGGTCGACGAAGCGATCCGCGCCATCGTGATGAGCGCGTTCGAGCGCTCGACGGTCATCCTCGGCAGCAACCGCGAGGTGCTCGAACGCGGCGCGCAGGCGCTGCTCGCGCAGGAGACGCTGGACGAGCCGGCCATCCGTGCATTGGCGGCCGGGTTGCGGCAAGCCTAGCTGTCGCCCGGCCTGCACTGCGGCGCACCTGACGCGGATCCTGCCGCTGCTCGCGGTGCTGTTCGGCGCCCATGTCGGCGCGAG
>JABWBN010000033.1 GCA_013360485.1 Burkholderiaceae bacterium
GGTCGCGCCGCCCGCGACCGAACGCCGCGCCCGGCAGCATGGCCACTCCGGTCTCGGCCAGCAGCCGTTCGCAGAGCGTGCGGCCGTCGGCGATGCTGCGACCGGCGAGGGCGGCGGCGAACGAGTTGAAGTCGAGAAAGAGATAGAACGCACCGTCAGGCTCATGCACGCGCACTCCGGCTTCGTTCAGGATCGGGCAGATGCGCTGCGCGACGGCGGCCAGAATGCGGCGTGTGTGGGCCAGGTAGTCTTCGATGAGCGGGCAGCCGCTGAAGGCGCGAATGGCGGCATGCTGGATCGGGGCGGAGACGGACGTGTAGGTTTCGCTGGCGACGGTGGCGAGGGCGTTGGCGAGCCAGTCGAGCTCGTTGGGAAAGGTGAACGTGCCCAGGCGCCAGCCGCCTGCGCCGCACCACTTCGACAGTCCGGAGCTGACAATGGTCCCCTCCGGGTAGAAGCGGGCGATCGATACGTGCCGGCCGTGATAGTGAAGCTGGCCGTAGATTTCGTCCGACAGCACGATCAGCCCGAAACGCCGCGCCACCTCCGCCAGCGCCTTGAGCTCGTGCTCGTCGTAGGTCGAACCCGTCGGGTTGCTCGGGTAGTTCAGCACCAGCAACCGCGGGCGATGGTCGTCGCCCACCAGCTCGATCGACTGAGCGAGCTGCGCCGCGTCGATCTTCCAGTGGCGCACGAAATCCGAGTGCAGCAGGCTGAAGCGCCGGCCCAGGATTCGCGCCTGCGGCCAGTAGCTCACCCAGCACGGCGGCGTGAGCATGATCTCGCCGTAGTACACGAGCTGGACCAGGAACATCAGCTCCTTCGAGCCCGGCCCCACCAGCACGTTGTCGGCGCTGACGTTCAGCCCGTCGGTCCGCCGATGGTGCGCTGCCACCGCCTCGCGCAGCTCCGGCAGCCCCATCACGGGCAGGTAGTCCTTCTGGCCCGCCGCGGCGCGCAGCGCCTCGACCACCGGCTCCGGCACTGGGAACGGCGACTGCCCGAGGCCGAAGTCGTAGACCTCGCGTCCCGAGCGGCGCAGCGCCCGGCAGCGATCCTTGATTGCCAGCGTCGCGGACTGCCCGAGTCCGCGGACGTTCAGGTTCAGACTCACCTGTTTCTGCGGGTTCATGCGTGGCCTCTTGGCGCCGGCGGGTCTCCACGCCGGCGAGACTTGCCGCGCTATGTTACCTTGCACCCCTTTCTTGCACGACCACGCCGCCCGGCGGACAATGGCGGGTTCGACCGGCCGTCGCGCCGCGGACCCCCGAGGCAGGGCCGGGCGGGCGGACGTTGAGGCGGGTGCAGGTGACACGGGCGCCGCGGGCGCAGGCTGAATCCCCGCGGCCGGCACATGAGCGAGACGCGATGCACTGGTCCCAGTTCTTCATTCCGACGAGCAAGGAGACGCCCAAGGACGCCACCGCGGCCTCCCACGTGCTGATGCTGCGGGCGGGGCTGATCCGGCAGGTGGCGGCCGGGGTGTACTGCTACCTGCCGCTGGGCTATCGGACGCTGCGGAAGGTCGAGGCGATCGTGCGCGAGGAGATGAACCGCGCGGGCGCGATCGAGCTGCACATGTCGGTGCTGATGCCGCTCGACTGGTGGCAGCAGACGGGCCGCACCGAGGCGATGGGCGACACGCTGCTGCGCCTGGGCGGCCCCCCCGGCGACTGGCGCAGCCAGACCGTGCTCGGCCCGACCCACGAAGAGCAGGTCGTGGACATCGCCCGCGCCTTCCTCGGCAGCTACAAGCAGCTCCCGATCAACCTCTACCAGATTCAGACCAAGTTCCGCGGCGAGGCGCGCCCCAAGAGCGGCGTCCTGCGCACGCGCGAGTTCCTCATGAAGGACGCCTACTCGTTCCACGCCGACAAGGCCAGCCTCGACGAAGGCTACCAGAAGATGTACGACGCCTACTGCCGCATCTTCGGCCGCTGCGGCCTGCCGTACATCGCCGTCGAGGCCGACAGCGGACCGATCGGCGGCGATTCGTCGCACGAGTTCATGGTTCTGACCGACGCCGGCGAGGACACCGTCGCCATCAGCGAGAACGGCGACTACGCGGCGAACACGGAACGTGCGACGGCGTTCTTCGAGGGGCACCGGGACGGAGAGACCCCCGGACGAAGCGCTGAGAGTGGCCAGGCGGCCGCCGAGCCGTTGCGCGAGGTGCACACGCCGGGCGCCGGGCGCGTCGAGGACGTCTGCAAGGTGCTGGGCACGACGCCGGCGCAGATGATCAAGACGCTGATCTACACCGTCACCCAACCCGAGCCCCAAGCGTCGGCGCGGGGGTCCGCGTCCGAGCCCCAAGCGCCAGCGCGGGGTCCCTCCGCTCCGGTTTCGCGCCTCGTCGCGCTGGTGCGCGGCGACCACGACGTGAACGAGATCAAGCTGCGCAAGGCGGCCCGGCAACTCTGCGGATCGGCGAACGCCAGCATCGACATGGCCGACGCCAGGACGATCGAAGAGCTCACCGGCGCCAAGGTCGGCTTCGCGGGCCCGCAGGGGATCGTCGAGCGCTTCCGCGCCGGCGACATGCTCGTCATCGACCGCGACGTCACCGCGCTGCGCAACGCCGCCAGCGGAGCCAACAAGACCGACTATCACGTGACGGGCGTGAACCCGGGCCGCGATTTTCCGCTGGCGCCGGACGACAGGCGGCCGTACGTGCTGGTTGCCGACATTCGCATGGTCGTCGAGGGCGATCTGTCGCCGCGCGGCAGCGGCTCGCCCATCCGCCTGAAGACCGCCATCGAGGTCGGCCACGTCTTCAAGCTGGGGACGAAGTACAGCGACGCGATGAACGCGACCTTCCTGACGCGCGAGGGCAAACCGGCCCGGTTCATCATGGGCTGCTACGGCATCGGGCTGAACCGCATCGTCGCCGCCGCCATCGAGGCCAACCACGACGACAACGGGATCATCTGGCCGATGAGCATCGCGCCCTTCGAGGCCGTCGTCATCGCCCTCGACCCGCGCGACGACCACGCCATGGAGGTCGCCGCCGGCATCTACAACGAGCTCGCGGCAATGGGTGTGGATGTGCTGTTCGACGATCGCGACGAGCGCGCCGGCTTCAAGTTCAAGGATGCCGACCTCGTCGGCATTCCCCTGCGCGTGGTCGTCGGCAAGAAGTCGCTGGCCGAGGGCGTCGTGGAATGGTCGCATCGCCGCGACCAGGTCAAGCACACGCTGCCACCCGCGCAGGCCGCCGGGCACATCGCCGGGCTTGTCCGCGCCGCGCGGCAGACCTCCGCCGCGCTGTCCTGAGCCCGATCCGAGCCGCGCCCGTGAGGAAGCGGTTGCGCCTGCGAGCGCTTCGCTGGCCAGGGCGCGCGGCAGCGCCGAGCGCGGGCGATCTGAACGGGCTCGCCTGGCGGATTGTCTGCGCCGCGCGGCCCGGGTTGCGTTACACTGCACGGCCATGATCGGAGGACACGCCATGATCGCGAAACGGCATTTCCTGCGGCCGCTTGCGGCGGCGGCGCTGGCGCTTGGCAGTGCGGCGTATGGTGGGCAGGACGAGCTGCCGAAGGCCGAGGCGCTGCTCGACGGCTACGTGAAGGCGTCGGGCGGCAAGGAGGCGTACGAGAAGATCCGCAACACGGTGACGACGGGGACGATCGCGGTGGGCGAGGTGAAGGGGACGTTGAAGGCCTACCACGCGGCGCCGAACCTGAGCTACACGCTGATCGAGTTCGAGGGCATCGGTCGTTTCGAGGAAGGCGTGGACGGGCGGCACGCCTGGGGCCTGGACGCGATGAACGGCGCGCGGCTGAAGGAAGGCGACCAGAAGTCGCTGTCGCTGCGGATGGCGACCTTCAACGCACCGCTGCACTGGCGCAAGCTCAACCGCAAGGTCGAGACGCTGGCGCTCGAGCAGCTCGACGGCCGCGATCACTACAAGGTGCGCCTGACGCCCGAGACGGGCAACGACCTGACCGTCTGGTTCGACAAGCAGACCGGGCTCCAGTCGCGCCTGGTCCTCACCGCCAACCTTAATGGCACAGACACAACCATCGAAGTCGATTTCTCCGACTATCGCGAGGTGGCGGGCGTGAAGCTGGCGCACAAGGTCCGGCAGCGCGTGTTGGGCCGGGAGCAGGTCGTGACCATCGAACGCGTCGAAGTCAACGCCGACATACCGAAGGAGCGCTTCGACCCGCCCCCGCCCGTCAAGGCCCTGATCGACGCGAAGTGATGCGCCGCCGCCGCGGCCTCACCCGCCCGGTGAGTCCGGATCGCCCGGACGGTCCTCGCCAAGCCAGCCCCGCCGGCGAAAGTACACGAGCTGCGCGACGGCGATGGTGAGCATGGCGGCCAGCAGCGCCGGGTACGCCCAGGGCCAGTGCAGCTCGGGCATATGCTGGAAGTTCATGCCGTACACGCCGGCAATGAACGTCAGCGGAATGAAGATCGTCGCGATCACCGTCAGCACCTTCATCACTTCGTTCGTGCGCTGCGCCTGCACCGACAGGTGGACCTCCGTCAGGCCGGCGGCGATGTCGCGGTAGTTCTCCACCAGGTCGATGATCTGCACCGTGTGATCCTGAACGTCGCGCAGGTACACCCGGGCTTCGTCGCCGATCGGCGGCCCGGGCTCGCGCAGCACCGCGTTCAGCGCGTCGCGCAGCGGCCAAACCGCCCGCCTTACGCTCAGCAGGTCGCGGCGCACCTCGTGCAGCCGGCCCATCACCCCGGGCGTCCGCCGCACAAGCACCACGTCCTCCAGCGCGTCGAGCCGCTCGCCGCAGTTTTCGATCAGCGGAAAGTAGTGGTCGACGATCACGTCGAGCAGCGCGTGGAACAGCAGGTCGGCCCGGGCGCAGCGGGCGCGGCTGCCCTTGCTGCGGATGCGGATGCGCACCGGCTCGAAGAGGTCGCCCCCCGGCCGCTCCTGGAACGTCAAGACGAAGCTGTCGCCGACGAAGAAGCTCACCTGCTCCGCCGCGAAGCCGCCCTCCGGCAGCGGCATGCGCACCACGAAGAAGATGTGCCCGCCGTACCGCTCCGCCTTCGCCCGTTGGTGCACGTTCACCACGTCTTCGAGCGCCAGCCGGTGCAGGCCGAACGCCGCGCCCAGCTCCTGCACCACCACCGCGTCGCCAACGCCGTCCGCGTTGACCCAGATCAGCGGATGCGCCGCGCGCAGCGGCTGCACGATCTGCAGCCGGTTGTCGGCGGCCATCAGGAAGATGGCCAGCGCCGCGCACAGCGCGAGCTTGGTCAGCGCCGGTACGCCCTGGCGGAAGAAGGGCGGCGGTGTGCGATCGAGTGTGCCGAGGGGCATGGCGGCCGCCTGGCGAGCGTGCGCGCTACTCCGAGGTGAAGATGCTGCCCAGCCGCTCCATGCGCTCGAGCGCCATGCCGCAGCCGCGCACCACGCAGGTCAGCGGGTCCTCGGCGACCAGAACCGGCAGGCCGGTTTCCTCGGCCAGCAGGCGATCGAGGTCGCGCAGCAGGGCACCACCGCCGGTGAGCATCATGCCGCGCTCGGCGATGTCGGCGCCCAGCTCGGGCGGCGTCTGTTCGAGCGCATTCTTCACGCTGGAGACGATCTGGTTGAGCGGGTCGGTCAGCGCCTCGAGGATCTCGTTGCTGCTGATCGTGAAGCTGCGCGGCACACCCTCGCTCAGGTTGCGGCCCTTGACCTCCATCTCCTTGACCTCGGAGCCGGGGAAGGCGCTGCCGATGCTCTTCTTGATGGCCTCGGCGGTGGGCTCGCCGATGAGCATGCCGTAGTTGCGGCGGATGTAGTTGATGATGGCTTCGTCGAACTTGTCGCCGCCCACGCGCACGCTGCCCTTGTAGACCATGCCGCCCAGGCTGATGACCCCCACCTCGGTGGTGCCGCCGCCGATGTCGACCACCATCGAGCCCGACGCCTCGCTGACCGGCAGGCCGGCGCCGATGGCCGCGGCCATGGGTTCCTCGATCAGGTAGACCTCGGAAGCGCCGGCGCCCAGCGCGGACTCGCGGATGGCGCGGCGCTCGACCTGGGTGGAGCCGCAGGGCACGCAGATGATGATGCGCGGGCTGGGCTTGAGCAGCGAGGCCGGATGGACCATCTTGATGAACTGCTTGAGCATCTGCTCGGTGACGGTGAAGTCGGCGATCACGCCGTCCTTCATCGGCCGGATGGCCTCGATGTTGCCGGGCACCTTGCCCAGCATGGCCTTGGCCTCGGCACCGACGGCCTGGATGGTCTTCTTGCCGTTGGGGCCGCCTTCGTGGCGGATGGAAACGACCGAGGGTTCGTCGAGCACGATGCCCTTGCCACGCACATAGATCAGCGTGTTGGCGGTGCCGAGATCGATGGCCAGGTCGGTGGAGAAGTAGCGACGCAGGGATCCGAACATGGGGAGGAAGGCGATGCGTGCGCCAGCGCCGAACGCGGCGCCGGCCGCAGGGCGCGCGGCGTGCGGTTGCGGGGTGCAGGAATGCGGGTTGAGCCCGGGTGGCGAGGCAGTGCCAGGCCGCTGGCGGATAGCCGGCGATAATACCCGATCACCCTCGTGTTTCCCCTCCTGGAAACCCGCTCCAGAACGTAACTCCCGATGGCTTTGACACCCCAGGACGTCAGCCGCATCGCCCACCTGGCGCGGCTGGAGCTCGACCCCGACGAGCAGGCGCGCATGCGCGAGCAGCTCAACGGCTTTTTCTCGATCGTCGAGCGCATGAGCGCGGTGGACACCACCGGCGTCGAGCCGCTGTACACGCCGCTGTCGGCGGTGCAGCAGGTGGCGCTGCGCCTGCGCGAGGACATCGTCACCGAATCCGACGACCGAGCGGCCAACCAGCGCAGCGCGCCGGCCGTCGAGGACGGCCTGTTCCTGGTGCCCAAGGTGATCGAATGACCTCGCGCACCGATCTGCACACGTTGGGCGTGGCCGACGCAAGCCGCGCCCTGGCCTCGGGCGCGTGTTCCAGCACCGAGCTGGTGACACATCTGCTGGCACGCATTGACGCCCATGCACACCTGGGCGCCTTCCTGCACGTCGATACCGAGGGCGCTGTGCGCGCCGCACGCGAGGCCGACGCACGCCGCGCCGCCGGGCAGGCCGGCGCCCTGCTGGGTGTGCCGCTGGCGCACAAGGACATTTTCGTCACGACCGCCCACCCCACCACCGCCGGCTCGAAGATGCTGGCCGGTTACGCCAGCCCGTTCGATGCCACCGTGGTGACGCGGCTGGCCGAGGCCGGCTGCGTGAGCCTGGGCAAGCTCAACTGCGACGAGTTCGCGATGGGGTCGGCCAACGAGAACTCGGCCTACGGGCCGGTGCGCAACCCCTGGGACCGCGACCGCGTGCCCGGTGGTTCCTCGGGCGGCTCAGCCGCCGCGGTGGCCGCGCGCCTGCTGCCAGCGGCCACCGGCACCGACACCGGTGGCTCGATCCGCCAGCCCGCCAGCTTCACCGGCACCACCGGCATCAAGCCCACCTATGGCGTGTGCTCGCGCTACGGCATGATCGCCTTCGCCTCCAGCCTCGACCAGGCCGGCCCGATCGCCCGTTCGGCAGAGGACTGCGCGCTGCTGCTGTCGGCGATGAGCGGTTTCGACGAGCGCGATGCCACCAGCGCCGAGCGGCCGCCGCAGGACTTCCATGCGCAGATGCTCACGCCGCGCGCCAATGCCCCTGCGGCCCGGCCGCTGCAGGGCCTGCGCATCGGCCTGCCGCGCGAGTTCTTCCCCGCGGCACTGGGCAGCGACGTGGAATCCACCGTGCGCGCCGCACTGGCCGAGTTCGAGAAGCTGGGCGCCACGCTGGTGGACGTGAGCCTGCCGCGCACCGAGCTGGCCATCCCCGTCTACTACATCATCGCCCCCGCGGAGGCCAGCTCCAACCTCAGCCGCTTCGACGGCGTGAAGTTCGGGCACCGCGCGGCGCGCTACGCCAACCTGCTGGACATGTACAAGAAGACGCGTGCCGAGGGCTTCGGGCCCGAGGTCCAGCGCCGCATCATGATCGGCACCTACGTGCTCTCGCACGGCTACTACGACGCCTACTACCTGCAGGCGCAGAAACTGCGCCGCATGATCGCCGACGACTTCCAGCGCTGCTATGCCGACTGCGACCTGATCGCCGGCCCGGTGGCGCCCAGCGTCGCCTGGAAGCTGGGCGAGCAGGGCGACGATCCGATCCAGGCCTACCTGGCCGACATCTTCACCCTGCCGGCCAGCCTGGCCGGGCTGCCGGGCATGAGCCTGCCGGCAGGCTTCGGCCAGGCCGGCATGCCGGTGGGGCTGCAGCTGATCGGCAACTACTTCGCCGAAGGCACGCTGCTGCATGCCGCGCATGCGTTCCAGCAGGCCACCGACTGGCACCAACGGTCCCCCGCATGAGCACCGCAACCACCGCCCACACCGCCGCTTTGGTGCGCGGCTACGAGGTCGTGATCGGCCTCGAAACCCACGCCCAGCTCTCCACCCGCTCGAAGATCTTCTCGGGCGCCTCCACCGCATTCGGCGCCGAGCCCAACACCCAGGCCTGCGCGGTCGACCTGGCGCTACCGGGCACGCTGCCGGTGATGAACCGCGCCGCCGTCGAGCGCGCCATCCGCTTCGGGCTGGCGGTGGGCGCCAAGGTCGCGCCGCTGTCGATCTTCGCGCGCAAGAACTACTTCTACCCCGACCTGCCCAAGGGCTACCAGATCAGCCAGTACGAAATCCCGGTGGTCCAGGGCGGGCGGGTCGAGTTCCGGCTGGGCGAGGTGCGCAAGACCGTCCACCTCACCCGCGCCCACCTCGAGGAAGACGCCGGCAAGAGCCTGCACGAGGACTACCACGGCCAATCGGGCATCGACCTGAACCGAGCCGGCACGCCGCTGCTCGAAATCGTCACCGAGCCCGACATGCGCTCGGCGGCCGAGGCGGTGGAATATGCCCGCGCCCTGCACGCGCTGGTGATGTGGCTCGACATCTGCGACGGCAACATGCAGGAAGGCAGCTTCCGCTGCGATGCCAACGTCTCGGTGCGCAAGCCCGGCGCGCCCTTCGGCACGCGGCGCGAGATCAAGAACCTGAACTCGTTTCGCTTCATGCAGCAGGCCATCGAGTTCGAGGTCAACTGGCAGATCGACCGCATCGAAGACGGACTGCCCATCGAGCAGGCCACCGTGCTGTTCAACCCGGACACCGGCGAAACGCGGGCGATGCGCACCAAGGAAGACGCGCACGACTACCGCTACTTCCCCGACCCCGACCTGCCGCCACTGGTGATCGCACCCGAGTGGGTGGAGCGCGTGCGCGCCGCGATGCCCGAGCTGCCCGGCGCCATGGCCGAGCGCTTCCAGCGCGATGATGGACTGCCCGCCGACGACGCGGCGATGATGACCCAGAGCCTGGCCACCGCGCGCTATTACGAGGCCGCGCGCGACGCCTGCGGCGCGCCCAAGCTGGTGGCCAACTGGGTGATGGGCGAGATCAGCAAGCGGTTGAACGCCGAAGGCCGCACCATCGACGCGAGCCCGGTGCCGGCGGTTGCCCTGGCCCGGCTGATCGGCCGCATCCAGGATGGCACCATCTCGAACAATGCCGCGCGCCAGGTGTTCGACGCGCTGTGGGCGGGCGAATCCACCGACGTCGATGCCCTCATCGAGGCCAAAGGCCTCAAGCAGATGAACGACACCGGCGCGCTCGAGAAGATCGTCGACGAGGTGATCGCCGCCAATACGAAGTCGGTCGAGGAATACCGTGCCGGAAAGGAAAAGGCCTTCAACGCGCTGGTCGGTCAGGTGATGAAGGCCAGCCGCGGCAAGGCCAACCCGGCCCAGGTCAACGAGCTGCTGAAGCTGCGGCTCGGCTAGGCGGTGGCGGCTCGGCCGTGGGTATGGCGCCCAACGACCCGGGCAGCGCGCCGGCCCACAGCTTGCGCAGGTGGGCCAGTTCAGCGTCATACAGCCTGTTCACCCGCACCAGCTCGGCTTCCTGGTTGGTCGCTGCCGCGCGCTGGGCTTCGACCGCCGCATCGTTGGCGTCGATCTGCTGCTTCAGGCGCAGCGGCATCTGCCGTCCCTGATAGAACTCGGCCTCCTCCAGCAGAGGCTTGCGCTCGACAGCCAGCTCTTGCACCCGCTGCTCGGTGGCCCTGATCGCCATGCGCACGGTATCGAGTGCCGCCTCGCGGGCCTTGCGGTGCGACGCCTCATTCGGGTAGCGGATCACGAGGTTGCGATCGCGCCGCACCGCGTCGGCCTTGGCCGCGCGCTCCAGCGCGGCGCGGCGCTCGGCGGCCTCCTGCTCGGCACGCTCTTCCGCGGTGAGGGTGGGGGGCACGACCCGACGCAGCGAACCATCGCTGTTGAGCACACGCTGTTCCTTGGCCACGCAGTCGGGTATCGGCCGGTCCGACGTGAGCCGGCGCCCGCGGTCGTCGACGCAGGTGTAGATGCCGGCGCCGGAAGCTGCGGGCCCGCCACGAGCCTGGGCCACAGCGCAGGATGGCCAGGCCCCCGCCAGCAGCGCCGACAGCGTTGCTGCGGCCAGCACCGACATCGGCGCAGGCAGGCGCGGACATGCGGGGCGGTAGGATCGGTCGGACATCGGCGCCTTCAAACCCCGTAGCGTTCGCGGTATGCCGCCACGCGCGGCGCGTGCGCGGCCAGCGTGCTGTCGCTGCTGCCCTGCAGCACGCCCAGCAGATCATGCAGCGTGGCGATCGCCACCACCTGCAGGCCCAGGCGTTCGCGCACGTCCTGCGCAGCCGACCAGGGTTGGTCGACCCCGCCTTCGGCCGCGCGCTCCTGGCGGTCCAGCGCAATGGCCACGCCCACCGGCGTGGCGCCGGCTGCCTGGATGAGCCCGATCGATTCGCGCACCGAAGTTCCTGCGGAGATGACGTCGTCAATGATGACAACGCGCCCGGCCACCGGCGCGCCGACCAGGGTGCCCCCTTCGCCGTGGTCCTTGGCCTCCTTGCGGTTGTAGGCATAGGGCACGTTGTGGCCCCGCCGCGCCAGTTCCACCGCCACCGCGGCCGCCAGGGCAATGCCCTTGTACGCCGGCCCAAACAGCATGTCGAACCCGAGGCCGCAGGCGATCAGTCGCGCTGCATAGAATTCCGCCAGGCGCCCGAGCTTGGCGCCGTCGTCGAACAGGCCGGCATTGAAGAAATAGGGCGACAGCCGCCCGGCCTTGGTCTTGAACTCCCCGAAGCGCAGCACGCCGGCCTCTACCGAGAAGCGGACGAAATCCTGCGCCAGCGCATCGGCGCCTTCGGGTGTTGCACTCATCGAGGTCATCTTGGCATTCCGACTCGTCACCCTGAATCTCAACGGCATCCGCTCGGCGGCGAGCAAGGGTCTGCTCGAGTGGGCGCAGTCGGTCGGCGCCGATTGTATGGGGGTGCAGGAACTCAAGGCCCAGGCCGACGACGTGGCCGGGCGCTACGACACGCTGGCCGGTCTGAAAGGGCACTTTCACTATGCGCAGAAGAAGGGCTACTCCGGCGTGGGCCTGTATGTGAAGAAGAAGCCCACCGCGGTGATCACCGGCCTGGGCGACCCCGAGTTCGACGCCGAGGGCCGCTATGTCGAAGCGCGCTTCGACACCGCGCGCCGCCGGCTCAGCCTGATCAGCTGCTACTTTCCCAGCGGATCGTCGGGTGAAGACCGGCAGGCCGCCAAGTTCCGCTTTCTCGAGCGCGTGTACCCGCACCTGGCAGCGCTGGCCATCGAACGCGAGTTCATCCTGGTGGGCGACATCAACATCGCCCACCAGGCCATCGATCTCAAGAACTGGCGCGGCAACCAGAAGAACTCCGGCTTCCTGCCCGAGGAGCGCGCCTGGATGACGCGCCTGCTCGACGAAGCCGGCCTGGTGGACGTGTTCCGCACACTCAACCCCCATCCCGACCAATACACCTGGTGGAGCAACCGCGGCCAGGCCTGGGCCAAGAACGTGGGCTGGCGCATCGACTACCACCTCGCCACGGCGGGCATCGCCCAGACGGCGCGCCAGGCATCAATCTTCAAAGACCAGAAATTCAGCGACCATGCGCCGCTGACGATTGATTACGACTTCAGCTTGTGAGCCAGGCACACACTCGTTAAAATCTGACCTGTCTAGTCTGATTTGGGGCCCGCGTGAACACATGGCAGATGCAGGAAGCGAAAGCACGCTTGTCCGAAGTGGTCAAGCTCGCCGAGCTTGATGGCCCGCAGGACATCACATTGCATGGGCGTTCCGTCGCTGTTGTTCTATCCCGAGCTGCCTATCAACGGCTGTCCGGCCAGCGGGCGTCTCTCACAGACTTCATGCAAGCCTCGCCGCTGCATGGCCTCGAAGACGAACTGACTTTCGAGCGCAACGACAGCCTCACGCGGGACATCAGCTTTTGAGCTATCTCGTCGATACCAATGTACTGTCTGAGCTGCGCCGCAAGCAGCCCGACCCCCATGTCGCGCATTGGTTTTCAGCGCGCCCCGCAGGAACTTTGTACCTGAGCGTCCTGACGCTGGGAGAAATTCGCAAAGGCGTTGAGGCCGTGTCCGATCAGAACCGCAGGCTGCCTCTGCTGGACTGGCTGGAAACGGATCTGCCGGCATTTTTCGAGGGCCGCATCCTTCCCGTGGACGGCGCCGTTGCCGAGGTCTGGGGGCGCATGCAGGCCAAGGCTGGGCGCCCACTGCCAGCCATCGACAGCCTCCTTGCAGCGACAGCGCTGCGTCACGGCCTGATGCTGGTCACGCGCAATGTGCGTGACATGGACGGGATGGGCGCGACCTTGATCAACCCCTGGGATCTTCCTGACCCAAGCACCGCTCAACGAGGCTGAGGCTGCAGGTTCTATGCGGCACTGACTACCACTTCGCCATGCCGGCCCTGGCCGCCCTCGCCAAGCGATGCGCGATGGCGCGCAACGCGGTACCCGAGCGCCGCTGGGCTTGCGACGCCATCGGGGTGGCCCCTACGGCGGGCGGGCGCGGTTGCCTGCTTGTGCCGGTTTCGGGCCACACTGTGCGCTTCCCGCTCCGCACAACGGATGATTCCTCACCCACCGCATCCGGAGTAGCCATGTCCCTGCGCATCGTCCGCCTCGGAACCCCGCGCCACCCCGACGAGGGCCTGCGACTGGGCACGGTGCGCCGGCCGCCACGTGGCGTGGCGCGCGCCGACTTCGCCCGGCTCGACTTCTACGACCTGTGGTTCCCGACGCTCGCGCCCAGCGCGGAACTGGTGAAGCAGGCGCAAGGCGCCGACACGCCGGCGCAGTGGGCCGCGTTCGCACGGGCCTATCGCAAGGAAATGACGAAAGGCGAGGCCCCGCACGCGCTCGACTTGCTGGCGGCGCTGTCGCACCGCACCCAGCTGGCGGTGGGTTGCTATTGCGCCGATGCCGCGCGCTGCCACCGCTCGGTACTGGCCGAGCTGCTGGCCGAGCGCGGGGCCGATATCGTGGCCTGAGGAAACTGGGGCAGTCGTCAAGCGGCGAGCACCTGTCGCATGTGGTGTGGCCCGCAGGCCAACTCAATTCGACGTGGAGTTGCCGCCGCGCCCGAAGACCTCCACACCCTCGCCCGGTTGTCGCATCATCAACTGCACTCGCCACTGCGAAGCCGGCAGCCACCCCGGCAAGTTGCGCTCACAGGCCATCAGAAACGCATCGAATCCAGCGGCATCTGCAGTGAGCTGGAGCACCTCCGCGCCGCAGTCGACAAGCAGGCACTCGTGCCCGCCGACCCAACCTGCCGACTGCACAGCCGTCGCGGCACGCAGCTCGCTCCAGCGCCACGACCTCGTTGCCGCGGCCCCCGATTTCGCGTCACGGTATCGCACATCGAAGCCCCCATCCGTCGAACGAATCTCGTCGACCTGCGGCACGACGTTGCGCCGCCGGATGGGGTTCAAGATGGCCGCGTCAAGGTGCTTGAACATGGGATCGGGCGACTGTCGAGATCGGGCAACGACGCTCGGGGCTTGAGGATCTCAGAGTAGAGCTGTCCCCACGGGCTCAAGTGGGCGCGAATCCGCAACAGCAACTGATTGCGTGCTCCGATCAACCGAGCAGCCTCTTGGCTCGTGATGTTGCCTCGCGCCATGACCCGGTATCTCAACGCACCCGCGCGTACAAGCAGGTATCGCGCGGCGTCCCATCGGGGTCGAAGCGTTCGTGGCGCATCACGCCTTCGAGCACGAAGCCGGAGCGTTCGGCGACGCGGCGACTGGGCAGGTTCTCGGCGTCGCTGTGGCACACCAGGCGGCGCATGCCCAGCGTGTGCAGGGCGAGCTCCGCCACTGCGCGCGCGGCCTCCGTCACCAACCCCTGGCCGTGCCAGCGCTTGCGGCACCAATAGCCCATCTCGGCCTTGGGCACGCTCCAGTCGAGGTGATGCAGGCCGTGGCCGCCGACGTACTGGCCACCGTCTTTGAGAAACATCAGCATCGGCAGCGCGGTGCGGGTCAGGTAGTCGGCCTGGCCCTGGCGGCAAAAGATTTCCGAGGCCTCGACCGTGGGCTCGGCCAGCGCCCAGGGCAGCGACGCCGGCCAGGCACGCAGTTCGGCCAGGGTCTCGACCACCGCCTCATGCACCGCGGCGCCGTCACCCGCGCGCGGGCAGCGCAGCAGCAGGCGTTCGGTCTCGATGGTGTCGGGGACGTCACGCAGGATGGGGTTCATCGTCGGGGCTGGCATGGTGGGTTTGGGAACGAATGCGATGCGGCAGGCCGAAGTGGCACTCATCACATCTGCCAGCATATCCACAGCAGCACCAGCGTGCCCAGCGTGACCGGCACGCCAATGCGCGCATGCGCCGCCCAGCCGATGGCGATGCCCTGCTTCTCGGCCAGGTCGACCACGATCAGGTTGGCGATCGAACCCACCAGCAGCAGGTTGCCCGCGAAGGTACTGGCCAGTGCCAGCATGGCACCGCCCGAGGCGTCACCCACGGCCAGGTGGGGCAGAAGCAGCATCACCGCCGGCACGTTGGACACGAGGTTCGACAGCGCCACACCGGCCACCAGCAGCACCCCAGGCTCGGCCAGATGCACGCCGTGCCCGGCCATCCAGGCCACGGCCTGGGCGGCCAGGCCGGTGGTCTCGAAGGCCTGGTTCACCACGAACAGCCCGATGAACAGCAACAGCAGTTGCCAGTCGACGAAGCCCATGACCTGCGCCGAGTGCAGCCGGCGACTGAGCAGCAGCACCGCCGCGCCGACCAGCGCCGCCACCTCGCGCGGCCAGTCGGTGAACAGGAAGATCGCCATCAGTGCACCGGCCACCAGCAAGCCCTTGGCGGTCTGCACCGGATCGTAGGGCCGCAGCTCCACATCGACACCAGCGGTAGCGGTGGGCGTCGCGTCGGCCGTGAGCGTCGCCCCGGGTGCCCACACCAGCCAGGCCCACAGCAGCGCCAGCCCCAGCGCCACCGGCAACAAGGCCTGGCGCAGGTAAGCGCCGAACGACAGCTGCAGCACGGAGCCGATGAGCATGTTCTGCGGGTTGCCGATGAGCGTGGCCGCCGAGCCGATGTTGGCTGCGCAGGCCAGCCCGACGAGAAAGGGCAACGGCGCCAGCCCGCGCTGCAGACACAGCCGGGCCACCAGCGGCGTCATGGCCAGGCAGACCACATCGTTGGAGAAAACCGCCGACAGCACCCCGGCCACCATCAGCAGCAGTGCCAGCAGCCAGCGCGGCGCCACGGGCAACGCCGCCACCCGCTGCGTCACCGCGGTGTAGAACCCACCCAGACGCATCTGCGCCGACAGCACCATGAAGGCGAACAACAGCACGATGGTGGGCACATCGACCGCGCGCGCCGCATGCTCGGCGGTCTGGCCCGTCAGCGCGATGACCGCGATCGCGCCCAGCAGCGCCACCCCCGAGCGGTCAAGTTTGAGCTTGGGCAGGCCACCGAGGAACATGCCCAGATAGACCACGCCGAACACCGCCACCACGCCCCAGTCGGTGGCGGAATGACCGAGCAGGGCGGGGCCGGTAGCGGACGAGGCCGCTGCAGAAGGAGTCACGATGCGCGCAGGCGGTGGCAGACCGCGCGATTGTGGCGCGGCGGCGGGCTGTGGCCGGAACAATCCCCGGGTAGACAATACGGCGCGCAGCCGGATCGCCACACGCGTCCGGACCCCATCAGCAAGGGAATACGTCGCCGATGACCCCCATCATCCACAGCCTGCTCGAGACCGATCTGTACAAGTTCACGATGTGGCAGGCGATGCTGCATCGGCATCCGGCCACGCAGGCCGAGTATGTGTTCGTGTGCCGCAACGCGCGCGACTTCCCGCTGACGCACCTGATACCCGAGATCCGCGAGCAGCTCGACCACTTGTGCACGCTGCGCTTCGCGCGCGACGAGCTCGAGTACCTGCGCGCACTGCGGTTCATCAAGCCCGACTTCGTCGACTTCCTGCGCATCTTCCAGTTCCAGCGCGAGTTCATCGACGTGCGCGACCGCGAAGGCACGCTGGAGATCGTGGCCCGCGGCCCGCAGGTGCATGTGATGGCTTTCGAGATCCCGGTGCTAGCCATCGTCAACGAGCTGTACTTCCGCCGCGGCGATGCACGCACCGCGCTGGCCGAGGGGCGCGCCCGCCTGCGCGACAAGGTGGCGCTGCTGCGCGCCTTCGGCCGCGAGCCGGCGCGCCGCAACCCGTTCGAGTTCTTCGACTTCGGCGTGCGCCGGCGCTACAGCGGCGCCTGGCAGCACGAGGTGCTGGCCACGCTGCAGCGCGAGGTGCCGCAGTTCTTCAAGGGCACCTCCAATGTGCGCCTGGCCTACGAGCTCGGCCTGACCCCCATCGGCACCATGGCCCACGAGTTCCTGCAGACCTACCAGTCGCTGGGCGTGCGGTTGCGCGACTTCCAGCGCGCCGCGCTGGAGGCATGGGTGCAGGAATACCGGGGCGACCTGGGCATCGCCCTGACCGACGTGGTGGGCATGGACGCCTTCCTGGCCGACTTCGACCTGTACTTCGCCAAGCTGTTCGATGGCCTGCGCCACGACTCGGGTGACCCGGTGGCCTGGGGCGAGAAGGCGCTCGCGCACTACGCGCGGCTGCGGGTGGACGCGCACACGAAGCGCCTGGTGTTCAGCGACAGCCTGAACCTGCCGCTGGCCTTCGAGCTGTACCGCCGATTTGCCGACCGCACGCAAACGGGTTTCGGCATCGGTACCAACCTCACCAACGACATGGGCGGGCCCACGCTGCACATCGTGATGAAGCTCACCCAGTGCAACGGCCAGCCGGTCGCGAAGCTGTCGGACAGCCCCGGCAAGGTGCTGTGCGACGACCAGACCTTCCTCGCCTACTTGAAGCAAGTGTTCCATCTGCCGGCCGGTCACCCTGGTTGACCGATCGAAGACGGTGGCAACGAGCCCGCGCGCGAGTAATCTCCCGCCCTCATCAGGAACCGACGAGCACACACCGATGAAATACCTGCACACCATGGTCCGCGTGACCGACCTGGAAGCCTCGTTGCGGTTCTACCGCGATGCCCTGGGACTGGAAGTCCTGTCGCGCCGGGACGTGCCACAAGGCCGCTTCACGCTGGTGTTCCTGGCCGCACCGGGCGACTCGACGGCGCAGATCGAGCTCACCCACAACTGGGACCCCGAGGCGTACACGGGTGGCCGCAACTTCGGCCACGTGGCCTATGCGGTGGACGACATCTACGCGGCCTGCCAGCGTCTGGCCGACCATGGGGTGACCATCGCCCGGCCGCCGCGCGACGGCCGCATGGCCTTCGTGCGCTCGCCCGACGGCATCTCGATCGAATTGCTTCAGGCCGGTGCGCCGCTGGCCAGCGCCGAGCCCTGGGCCTCGATGCCCAACACCGGCACCTGGTGAGGCACACGACATGGCCCTGAACCAACTCAGCGACGAACAGATCCGCACCTGGAGCCGCGAGCAGAAGGACACCTGGTGGCTGGAGCAGGTGTTCCGCGGCGACATGCCGCAGCTCACCCTGCGCTCGGCGCTCACCGGTTTCCTGCTCGGCGGCGTGCTGGCGGCCACGGCGCTGTACATCGGTGCCAAGACCGGCATCGGCATCGGCGTCGGCCTGACGTCGGTGATCCTCGCGTTCGCATTGTTTCGCCTGCTGCACGGTGCGGGTCTGGCGTCGGACTTCACCATCCTCGAGAACAACTGCACCCAGTCGATCGCCACCGCGGCGGGCTATGTGGTCGCACCGCTGTATTCGAGCCTGGGCGCCTACATGCTCGTCACCGGCCATGTGATCCCCTGGTGGCAGATGATGGTGTGGATGGTGGTGATCTCGATCATCGGCGTGCTGCTGGCCTTTCCGATGAAGCGCCGCTTCATCAACGACGAGCAACTGCCCTTTCCCGAAGGCCGCGCCAGCGGCGTGGTGCTCGACTCGCTGTACAGCGGCGCCCATGGGGCGGGCATGTTCAAGGCCCGGCTGCTGGCGGTGACGGCCGGCATCACCGCCACCTGGCAGGCGCTGGTGAGCGACGGCTGGATGAAGCTGGTGCAGTTCAAGCTGCTGGCCATGGACCGCTGGGCGGGGCTGAAAGAGCCCTTCACGCTCCACGAGCGGCTGGACACTTATTACTACCAGTTCGCGGCGCAGGCCGGCGGCTGGATTCCGAAGATCCTCGGCACCGACCTGCGGGTGCTCGGCCTGCGGCTGACGCTCGACGCGGCGATGCTGGGCGTGGGCGGGCTGATGGGCATCGCGGTGGCCACCAGTTGCCTGCTCGGAGCGTTCGTCAACTTCGCGGTGCTGGCGCCGCAGATGATCCAGGCCGGCGACATCGCGCCGCGCATCGGTGCCAACGGCAACGTGGTGCCGCTGTCTCGCGCCGAGATCGTGAACCAGTGGTCCATGTGGTGGGGCATCACCATGATGGTGGTGGGCTCGCTGGTGAGCCTGGCGGCCAAGCCCGAGCTCTTCACGGCGGCGCTGAAGTCGGTGGGCGGGCGCCGGCCGGCGCGCGAAAGCGGCAGCGACGTGCTCGCCCACATCGAGGTGCCGCTGTGGGTGTCCTGGGTCGGCGTGCCACTGTTCAGCGTGATCGGTGCGTGGATCACCCACGCCTTCTTCGGCGTGCCCTGGCTGCTGGCGATGGTGTCGCTGCCGCTGATCTTCCTGCTCACGGTGATCTGCACCCACTCGATGGCCCTGACCTCCTGGACGCCCACCGGGTCGATGGCGAAGATCACCCAGTTCACCATGGGCGCGATCGACCGCAGCAATCCCGCAAGCAACCTGCTGCCGGCCGGCATGACCAGCGAGATCGCCTCCAACGCGGCCAACCTGCTGTCGGACATCAAGCCAGGCTACATGCTGGGCGGCAAGCCGCGGCACCAGGTGGTGGGCCACGTCATCGGCATCGTCGCCGGCGTGCTGGCCTGCGTGCCGCTGTACTTCCTGCTGTTCCTGCCCCCCGACGCGCACGGGGTACGGTCGGCTGCCACGCTGGTGTCCGAACAGTTCTCGATGCCGGCGGTCATCCAGTGGAAAGGCGTGGCCGAGATCATTGCCAAGGGCCTCAAGGGACTACCGGCCTCGGCCCTGATCGCCATGGCCATGGCCGCCGCAGCGGCGCTGGCCATCGAGCTGGCCCGGGTGGCCACCCGCGGCCGCTTCCCGCTGTCGTCGGTGTCCATCGGCCTGGGTGTGGTGCTGCCCCCGGAGTCCACCCTGGCGATGTGGATCGGCGCCTTCGGCTTCTGGCTGATGGGCCTGCGCCACCGCACACCCGGCACCCGCGGTCATGCGGTCTGGGTCGACGGTTGCGAAGCGATCTGCGCGGGGCTGATCTCGGGCGCGGCACTGATGGGGATCGGCAATGCGATCATCAATGTGCTGGTTTGAGTGCTGAAGCGCCCAGGGCCATCGGCCTGGGGATCCGCGCTCTGGCGGCGCATACACCCTCGGGTGGATACCCCACCCTTGCGCGAACGGAATGCGGGGTCTAAGGTGTAGGGGTCTTGCCCGGAGGAGACCCGCCATGCCCCGCCGCACCCCCGCCGCCATCGCGGCGTTGACGCTTGTCGTTGCCGCTGCCCAAGCCAATGCCGAGACGCAGGAGATCGTCTACGACGCCACCAGCGGCGTGCTCACCATTCCGTCGGTGTCGGTGGGCACGGCCACCTTCACGCAGGTGACGCTGCTCAACACCGGCAACTACACCTTTGCGCTGCAGGGGGCCAGCGCCCAGGTGCCGGCGGCGCCGGCCACGGCCCGCTACGACACCAGCACCAACGTGCTGTGGCTGCCCGCCGTGCAGGTGGGTGGCACCACCTTCCTGGACGTGACCTTGCTCAATGTGGGCAACTACACGTTCACCTTGCAGGGAGCGGCCGCGCTGGATGCGCAACTGCTGGCTGACGTGCGGGCGTTGTTGGCGGCGGACGATGCGCTGTGGGCCCAGGCGGTGCCCGCGGCGGCCACACGGTTCTCACTTGCCGACAGTTGCTATCGGAGAGACGGACGCACGAAGTCGTGGATCACCGCCGATCTCGAGGCGAATGCCGCCCTGGTGGCCGCCCGCGACGCCCCTTCCATCGGCAAGCGCATCGAGAACGTGCGCATCGTCGCGGTGCGCGACACGGTCAACCCCGATGCCAGCACCCGGCGCGAGGTCGACGCGATGGTCGACGTCGCCTATGCCGACGGCACCCGGGCAACGGATCGCGTCTCCACATTGATCAGCGGCAGCTCGTCCGGCACAACCGGCTGCACCACGCCACAAACCGGCGCCGGCTGGCGCTTCCTGGGCAACCAGAAGTGGGTGGGGGCCTCGGTGCGCGCACGCAACGTGCGCGACGAGAGGTACGCCATGTCGAGCGGTGCCGCGCTGTCGCCGGCGGTGAACTACCGCCGTGACCTGCAGTTCCAGGTGACCGACCCCATGGGCAACGCCACCTATGTCGTGATCACCGGTCCCGGCCCTGCGGGAACGGCCAACGGTGCGTCGGTTCCCTTTTCGCTGAAACTGCTCTCCCCCCTGGTGCTGCGCAGCGCGCCCGAGCTGGCCGGCAAGACTGGCAACTACCTGAACTGGCGCGACGACGACAGCTTCCGCTACTGCCGCATCAGCGGCAGCGGCGTGCCGGTGGCCGAGGTCGCCGACTGCGCCGGCCAGGGCGCCATCAGCAACACCTGGGGTACGACCACGGGCACGCCCGATGCCGCGGCCGATGCCAGCTTCGACGCACTGGGCTTCGTGGCCGGCGCAAGCTATGTGGTGCAGGTGTACGACGACGACGGCTGGAAGACGGTCAACGGTCACGCCGGGCGCACGCCGATCGCCACCTACACCGCCACGGTGCCACGCCTGCCCTACACCTTCGTCGAGATGGCCGGCACCGGGCCGACGGCGGATGCCTTCCCGCGAATGACGGCCACGGGCATGACGGCGGTGCAGATGCGCGACAACCTGATGGCCGCCAGCCCGCAGCCGATGAACCTGAGCTGGACGGCGTTGCCGGCTGCGCCCGATGGTCGGGCGTTCGGCCTGTGGGGCCTGTCGGAGTACTTCCAGGGCCCGAAGGCCGGCAATGCCAACAACGCGAGCTACCCGGGCTATCGCAGCATCGCGTACCAGCACCCCGGCAGCCAGGCCCGCAGCGTGGGTGCGATGCCGGTGACGGCCAAGCCGGCCGACATGAGCGCCAAGACGTACGGCGAGTTCTCGCTGCTGTACCTGGATTACAACGACGTGCAGATCGTGAGCGACATCTCATTCAACTGAACGCACCTGCCGCAACGGCCGCGCCACATCACCGGTAGAACGCGTACCCGATGGCGATGGCGCCGACCACGCCGACTGCATCGGCAAACAGCCCGCACGGCAGCGCGTAGCGGGTCTTGCGGATGTCCACGCTGCCGAAATAGACCGCCAGCACGTAGAAGGTGGTCTCGGTGGAGCCCTGGATGATCGCGGCCAGCCGGCCCTGGAACGAATCGACGCCGTAGGTCTTCATCACATCGACCATCAGGCCGCGTGCGCCGCTGCCCGAGAGCGTCTTCATCAGCCCCACGGGCAAGGCCGGTACGAAATCGGTGTCCAGGCCGGCCCAGGACACTGCCTTCGCGATGCCGCCGATCAACACATCCATGCAGCCGGTGGTGCGGAAGATCGAGATCGCGACCAGGATCGCGATCAGGTAGGGGATGATCGTCACCGCGACGCCGAAGCCGTCCTTGGCGCCCTCGACGAACGCCTCGTAGGCATTGACGCGTCGCCACGAGGCCACCGCCACGAACAGCGCGATCACGGCCACGATGACGCCGCTGCCGAGCAGCCCGATCACCTCGCCCATGCGCTGCGGCGGCAGGCCCGACAGCGCCGCGTACAGCAGCCCCATCAAGGCGACGAAGCCGCCCACGAACACGACGATGGGTGCCTGCAGCAGGCGGATGCGCTGCACCCAGGCCACGGCCACCAGCCCGGCCATGAAGCTGATGAAGGTACCCATCAGCGTGGGCAGGAAGATGTCGGCCGCGTTGAACCCCGACAACCCCTGCTCGATCGCGATCGTCTGGCGGATGGCGATCACCGACGTCGGGATCAGCGTGATGCCCGCCGTATTGAGCACCAGGAACATGATCATCGGGTCGCTGGCCACGTCCTTGTGCGGGTTGAGCTCCTGCAGCTCGCGCATGGCCTTCAGGCCCAGCGGCGTGGCCGCGTTGTCCAGCCCGAGCATGTTGGCACTGACGTTCATCACGATGCTGCCGCCGGCCGGGTGCCCGCGGGGTATGCCCGGGAACAAGCGCCGGAACAACGGGTCGATGGCGCGCCCGAACAGCTCCACCATGCCGGCGCGTTCGCCCACCTTCATCAGCCCGAGCCACAGGCACATCACGCCCACCAGACCCAGCGAGATGTCGAAACCCGTCTTGGCGGTGTCGAACAGGCCGGCGAGCACCTGGCCGAAGATGGCCGTGTCTCCGCCTGCCAGCCGCACCAGCGCGACGACGAAGCCGATCAGGATGAACGCGACCCAGACGGCATTGAGCGCCATCGATCCTCCGGTGATGCAGCCGCCGTCGGGGCGGCGCCTTGGGTCCGTGTCGCGCGCAGCCAGCACGGGCCACGCGACAGACCGCACGGGTGGCGCCGATTATGCGGGTGGGCGTGCGCCAGTCGATTGCCAGTTTCGGTGGAGCGAATTAGGCTGGTACATGAGGTCGCAGCCACCGCCGGGCAGGGGTGCGCGCGGCAAGGAGGGTTGCCATGGCACAGCCGGATCCGCCGGCGTCTGCTGACGAGTTCCAGCTCGACCTGATCCAGCGCCTGGGTCAGGTGGGTTACTGGGAGTTCGACCCGGCCACCGACACCATCCGGCTGCCGGCGCCGTCGTTGCGGCTGCTGTCGACGATGGTGGGCACATCGCCCACGGTGGCACCGATGCTGCGCGAGATCATGTCCGAGGCCGAGCGCCGGCGGCTGCTCGACGCCATGCAGCAGGCCATCGAGCGCCGGCTGCCGCTGCAGCTGGAGTTGCAGTTGATCAACCTGCGCGGCGGCCATGCGGCGGTGCTGCTCAAGGGCACGCCGGTGGACAGCGGCGGCGGCATGCGCTACGCGGGCATCTTCCGCGACATCACCGCCGACAAGCAGGTGCAGTCCGAGCGCGAGGCCGTGCTCAGCCAGCTGCATGCGCTGGTGGGCGGCCTGCCGGTGGGCGTGACGGTGTTCGACGAAGACCTGCGGCTGCTGTTCTGGAACGACCACATCTACGACATCCTGGGCTTGCCGCAGGGCGCGGTATACAAATTCGTGCCGTTCGCCGACCTCATCCGCTACCCCGCGCAGCGCGGCGAGTACGGCCCGGGCGACCCCGAGCACCATGTCGCCCAGCGCGTGGTGCTGGCGCGGCGCTTCGAGCCGCATCGTTTCGAGCGCGCCGCGCGCGACGGCCGCACCCTGGTGGTAGACGGCTACCCGTTTCGCATCGGTGGCCGGGTGGCCGGCTTCGTCACCACCTACACCGACATCACCGACCGCAAACGCGCCGAGCAGCAGCTCAGCCGGCAAAACGATGCACTGCGCGCGGTCATCGACCACTTCCCCGGAGCCGTATCGGTGTTCGATGCGCAGCTGCGCCTGGTGGCGTGGAACCCGCAGTTCGTCGACCTGCTGGACCTGCCGCGCGAACTGGTCGAGGCCGAGGGCGCCCGCTTCGAGGACTTCATCCGCTACAACGCGAAGCGCGGCGAATACGGCCCGGGCGAGCCCGAGGCCTACGTGCGCACGGCACTGGAGCGGGCGCGCCACTTCCAGGCCCACACGATGGAGCGCACCCGGCCCAACGGCCGCACGCTCGAGGTGATCGGCCAGCCGCTGCCCGGCGGGGGCTTCGTCTCGCTGTACATCGACATCACCGAGCGCAAGCAGGCCGAAGACCGCATCCGCGCGATGGCCCTGACCGACGCCCTGACCGGGCTGCCCAACCGGCTTCGACTGAACGACGAGGTCGAGCTGGCGCTGCGCCGCTACCACGAGGGCGGCTATCGGTTCGCGTTGCTGTTCGTCGACCTCGACGGCTTCAAGACCGTCAACGACACGCTCGGGCACGATGCCGGCGACGAACTGCTGGTGGCCATCGCGCAGCGGCTGCGTGCCGTCGTGCGCGAGACCGATGCCGTGGTGCGCCTGGGCGGCGACGAGTTCGTCGTGGTTCTGCACGACCTCGACCGCCACGAAACCGCGCACCGCATCGCCCAGGCGCTGGTCGAAACGGCCAGCCAGCCCGTGGAACTGACGGTGGCCACCGTGCAGGTGGGCGCCTCGGTGGGCATTTCGTATTGCCCGGAGCACGCCAGCGAACGCGAAGGCCTGCTCAAGGCCGCCGATGCGGCGATGTACGCGGCCAAGGCGGGCGGGCGCGGCATTTGGCGCGTGGCGGCCTGGCCGAACCCAATGCCCGCCGGACGGCCAGACTGAGGCCCGAGGCCTGGGCGCGCCCAAGCGCCCAGGGGCTCACTTCCCGGTGAGACAGAAGAAGTTGAGCTTGTTGCCGTCCGGATCGCGGAAGTAGCCGGCGTAGAAGCCGTCGCCGCGCGGGCCGGCCGGGCCTTCGTCGCGGCCACCCAGCGCCAGCGCACGCTGGTAGGCGGCATCCACCTGGGCGGGGTTCTCGACCGCGATGGCCACCATGGTGCCGTTGCCGCCGGTGGCGGGCTGGCCGTCGAAGGGGGTCATCACCCCCAGCGCCGGCTTGTCCATGCCCGAGCCCCAGGCCGAGCCGCGCGGACCGAACTCCATGATGCGCCGGATGCCCAGCGGCTCGAGCAGGGCGTCGTAATAGGCGCGGGCCCGCGCGATGTCGTTGGTGCCCAAAGTCACGTAGCCGATCATGCGGTTCTCCTTCGGTGAATCGGTCACAGCATTTCAGCACAGCGAACGCTACAAATGAAACCGCTGCAGCGGCACGGGCGGCATGCGGCTGAAACCCGCCCCTCGCACACTGCCAGGCCAGGAGAGCTTCGATGAGCACGACATGGTGGATCGACCAACCGACCCGACACCCACTGGGCGCCGCGCTGGCGCTGGTGGCCCTGTGTGCGGCGCTGGTGATCGCGCTGGGCTGACCGCGCGCACCGACCGCATGCGCACCGCCGCCTGGGCCGGTCGCACCC
>JABWBN010000248.1 GCA_013360485.1 Burkholderiaceae bacterium
TGCGGAGGCGATCGAGGCGCGTGCTGTCGATCGCGCCCGCAACGCGATCAAGGGCTTGCTGGCCATGGCGCCCGAGGAAGCCTCGGTGCGGCAGGCCGACGGCAACTGGGCGACCGTGCCGGTCGCATCCGTGGCGCTGGGCGCCGTCGCGCGGGTGCGGCCTGGCGAGCGCGTGCCGATGGACGGCGTGGTGTCCGCCGGGAGTTCCAGCATCAACCAGGCGCCAGTCACGGGCGAGAGCATCCCGGTGGACAAGGCGGTCGGCGATCCGGTGTTCGCGGGCACGATCAACGAGACCGGCACCTTCGAGTTCGAGGTCAACGCGCTGGCGTCGAACTCGACGCTGGCGCGCATCATCCACGCCGTGGAGCAAGCGCAGGGTACGCGCGCGCCCACGCAGGGCTTCGTCGACCGCTTCGCTGCCGTCTACACGCCGGCGGTCTTCGTCATCGCGCTGGCCGTGGCGCTGCTCGGCCCCTGGCTGCTCGGCTGGACCTGGATGCAGGCGGTCTACAAGGCGCTGGTGCTGTTGGTCATCGCCTGCCCCTGCGCGCTGGTGATCTCGACCCCCGTGACGATCGTCAGCGGCCTGGCGGCCGCCGCGCGGCGCGGCATTCTGATCAAGGGCGGGATCTATCTGGAAGAGGCGCGCAAGCTCAAGGCCATCGCGCTGGACAAGACCGGCACGATCACCGAGGGCAAGCCCAAGCTGGTGGCCTGGGAGGTGCTCGATCCGGGGACCGATGCCGCCGCCGCTGAGCACTTCGCCGCGGCGCTGGCAGGGCACTCCGACCATCCGGTGTCCCGTGCCATCGCTGCGGGCCTACGCCCCAACAGCGTCGAAGCGAAGGACTTCAAGGCCATCGCCGGTCGCGGGGTCCAGGCCGACATCGGCGGAACCGTCTACGTGCTCGGCAACCACCGGCTGATCGAGGAGCGTGGCGAATGCTCCCCGGCGCTCGAGGCCACCTTGCGCACGCACGAGGAAGCGGGCCGCACCGTCAGCCTGCTGGCCTCCGACGCAGGCCCCGTCGCCTTGTTCGCTGTTGCCGACACGATCAAGCCGTCGTCGCGCGATGCGGTGGCATCGCTCAAGGCACTCGGCATCACGCCGGTGATGCTGACCGGCGACAACCAGGCCACGGCCACCGCCATTGCGCACGAGGCCGGGATCGACGTGGCGCGCGGGAACCTGCTGCCCGAGGACAAGCTCGAAGCGATCAAGGCGTTGCAGGCAGAACATGGTCTGACCGCGATGACCGGTGACGGCATCAACGACGCGCCGGCGCTGGCGCAGGCCGACATCGGCGTGGCGATGGGCGCCGCCGGCACCGACACCGCGATGGAAGCGGCCGACGTGGTGGTGATGAACGACGATCTGCGCCGCATCGCCGAGACGGTGCGACTGTCGCGGTCCACGCATGCCGTGCTGTGGCAGAACATCACGCTGGCGCTGGGCATCAAGGCGGTGTTCCTGGTGCTGGCGGTGTTCGGCAACGCGTCGATGTGGATGGCGGTGTTCGCCGACATGGGCGCGAGCCTGCTGGTCGTGCTGAACGGCCTGCGCTTGTTGAAGAAGGGGGAGGGCAAGTGACGACAACGACAGGATCACCGCGCATCGAGGCCTTCGAGGCCGCAATGGCCGAAGCCGCCCGGCATCGCTCCGCCGGCGACGCCAACAGCGCGTTCGCGGCCCTTGAGCGCGCGCATGTGCTCGGGCAACTCGACTTCGTGCCGCACCTGCGGGTGCACTGGCAGATGCTTCGGGCCGGCTGGGCCGCGGGCGACCGGCGCGAAGTGGCGGGCCAGCTGATGCGCATCGCGCTGGTGCCGGTGGGCCATCTGGTCGGCCGCCTGCCGGTCGGCAACACCGGCGGTTCGAACGTCAGTGCGTTCAAGCCGATGGCAATCCCGCCCGATCTCGAGCGGCTGATCGAGGACCGCGACCGATGACGCCCGCATCCGTCGGCCTTGTCGAACCACGCGCGGCGGCCGCGGCGTCGCGAGGCCGCTGGTGGCTGCTGATGGGCGTCGCCGCCTTGCTCCTCGCGTTGGATCAGGGCATCAAGTGGGTGGTCGCCGCGAATCTGTCTCTGGGCGAAGGCATCACCGTCACCACCTGGTTCAATCTTGTCCATGTCCTCAACCCCGGCGCGTCGTTCTCGTTCCTCGCCGACGCGGGTGGCTGGCAACGCCATGCGCTCACCGCGTTCGGCATAGCCGTCAGCGTTGTGCTCGCCGTGCTGCTGTGGCGCGGCGTTCGCAGCCGATCCGAAACGGCTGCCTACGTTGGCCTGATCGGCGGCGCGCTCGGCAACGTCGTCGACCGGCTGCGCATCGGCGCCGTGGTCGACTACCTTGACCTGCATTGGCGCGACATGCACTGGCCCGCCTTCAATCTGGCGGACATCTTCATCGTCGGCAGCGCGGCGCTGCTCGCGCTGGCCTCGTTCCGGCCAAGGGCCGATTCGCACTAAGCCGGCCGAGGAGGCGCGACGTGAGTCCGCAAGCGCCTCCAACGGATCCCGGGGCGAGAATGTCGAGATGAGCTTTCCTCTTTCGAAGCGTGTGTTGTCCCGCTGCCTCGCCGCGCTGCTGGCTGCGGGTGCGGCCTCGGCGGTCCATGCGCAGGTGACCGTCGATGGCGCCTGGGCGCGTGCCACCGTGCCGAACCAGTCGGCAACCGGCGCCTACATGCGGCAGACATCCCAGAAGGACGTCGTGCTGACGGGCGCCAGTTCGCCGGTCGCCGACATCGTCGAAGTGCACGAGATGTGGCTGGACAAGGACATCATGCGGATGCGGCCCGCCGATCGAGTGCCCTTGAAGGCCGGCCAGACCATCGAGCTGAAGTCGGGCGGCCTGCACGTCATGATGATGGACCTGAAGAAGCAGCTCAAGGCGGGCGAGCGCGTGCCCCTGACGTTCTCGTTCACGGCGGCCGACGGCAGCGTGTCGAAGGTCGAGGTGAACGCGACGGCTGGCTTCGCGCCACCGACACAATATTCGTCGCGCGACTCCAGCACGTAGCCCATGCCGCGCACGGTGTGCAGCAAGGTGCGCTCGAAGGGGGCATCGAGCTTGTTGCGCAGGCGGCGGATGGCGACGTCGATGACGTTCGTCGCGCTGTCGAAGTTCATGTCCCACACCTGCTCGGCGATCTCGGTGCGCGACAGCACCTCGCCCTGCCGGCGCACGAACAGCGCGAGCAGGCCGAACTCCTGCGCGGTGAGTTCAAGCCTGCGTCCGGCCCGGACCGCCTTGCGGCGGATCAGGTCGATCTCGAGATCAGCCAGCCCAAGCACCGTCGCGCCGTCGGTGGCGCGGGCAGGGCGTGCACGGCGCAGCAGCACCTGGATGCGCGCCAGCAGTTCTGAGAAGGCGAAGGGCTTGACGAGGTAGTCGTCGGCGCCGCTCTGCAGCCCACGCACCCGGTCCTCGACGCGCACGCGGGCCGTCAGCATCAGCACCGGCGTCTGCTTGCTCTGCCGCAGCGCTCCGAGCAGGCCCAGGCCATCGATGCCCGGCAGCATGCCGTCCAGCACGATCAGTTCGTAGTCGGACTCCATCGCGAGGTGCAGGCCATCGACACCGTTGTGGGCGAGGTCCACCACGAAGCCTTCCTCTGTCAGCCCCTTGCGCAGGTACTCGGCCAGCTTGACCTCGTCGTCGATCACCAGCAGCTTCATGCGCGCAGGACCTTGATGCGGCAGTGCGGCCAGCCTGTCCAAACTGTCATCGCTTCGACCCGTTTCTGTTGGTGCGCGGTTTCTAGATTGGCGGTCATGCCGTCAGGCATCCCGCGGCAGCTTGCTTGCGGGAACCCCCAGCCAAGGAATAGACACCATGCGCTTCGACAAGTTCGCCATCGCCACCGTCACCGTCATCTCCACCCTCGCGCTGCCCGGGCTCGCGCAGGCTGCCTCGATCTATCACGCCACCGGCGGCGAGGCAGGGTTCACGTACCACCCGGATCACGCCACGAACGGCAAGGCACGCGCCGAGGTGCTGGCCGAACTCGAGGCCGCGCGCAAGGACGGCACGCTGGCACTGATCCAGCGCGGTGCGCCCCTGCCGATCAAGAACGCCGGCCCCGCCAAGACGCGCCAACAGGTCATCGACGAGATGCGCAACGAGTCGCCCGAACAGCGCCGGGCACGCATGGAACTGACGGCCGGCGGCTGAGCATCGGGCCTCATCCGTGGCGGCGTGGACGGCTCTTGGCGGAGCCGCCTCGCCGCTTGCGCTTCGCGGCGCCCTGGTTCTTCGCGAGTCGCTGTTCCAGGCGCTGGCTGTAGCTGCGCTCGGGCTCGGGGACCGGGGGCGGATGGCGCTTGCGCCAGTACCGGTAGGCAAACCAAGCCACGACACCGGCGACGAGAAAGCCCAGCCAGAGCCAGGCGATCGTCTGGGCCAGGGCGGTGTCGAGATACTTTCGGCCCATGCCAGGTCCTCGAACGGGAATCGAAGGGACTGCGGGAACGCAACCGACAGCCGCCCGACGCGCCGTTCCTCATCCGACATCAGCCACGAGCCGCAGCGACATCGCACGTTGGCGGGACTCCGCGGCGTCGCCGCGTTCGAGTCGGTAGGTGCTGCCCCACACCCAGACGCTGCCGATCACTTCGACAAAGACCACTTCCCCGGCGGCGCCGGCGATGTCGAAGGTTGCGGAGCCCTCCGGCCACGTGACCGCTAGGCGGTGACTGCCTGCAGGCAAGCGCCAGCGTGCGAAGGATTCAGGCACCGTATCGACTGCCGATGTACCACCGCTGTCGACCCTCACCACGTTCCGGCCGTCGCCCCAGCGCTTGCGAACCAGGTAGACCGTCAGCTTGCCGGGTGCGGGTTCAAAGCGCTTCGCATCGGCCTCGATCGATTCCGAAGGGATCGGCGTCGGCGCGCAGGTGAGCTTCGGGCGATAGCTCTTGCCGATGCGGAAGCAGTACGTGCCGTCGGTATTCGCCGGGCGCAAGGGCTTGGTCATGCAGCCTGCCGTCAGCAGCGCGGAGCCGCCCACGGCGAAGAGCAGGGCGCGGCGGCGTGCGAGATTCATGGTGCATCCCCTTCGGTTCAGTTGAGCGGGTGCCGTTTTCAGCGCGGCGCAGAGCTGGTCCATTGCGCGTCCGCGACCAGCCTTGTCGTGCGCGCGCGCAGCTTCGCCCCGGCGGGATCAGCGTCCGACCAGTGGTAGGGACGATCCAGTGGCACTGACGATCCCGCGAGTTCGACGATGCGCAGTTCGCCAGCCTCACCAGTGACGGCGAAGCCGTGAACCCGCTCGTTCCACTCGAAAGCGAGTTGGTGCGTGCCGGGCGCCAGGCGGAGCCGGATGAGCGAGCGCGGCAGCGTCCCGATCTGCGAGTCCCCATCGACGCTGACGGTGAGCGGCCGAACCGCGTCCACCCAGGCGGATCGCACCACGTACACCGTGAGCACGCCGGGCGTCGCCTCGAAACGCTTGGCGTCGGCTTCCGCCGCCGCCGAGGGCACGGGCTCGGGCGTGCAGACCGTGCGCTTCGCGCGCAGCGTCGACATGCAGTAGGTGC
>JABWBN010000001.1 GCA_013360485.1 Burkholderiaceae bacterium
ATCGAGCACCTGGCCCTCGAGCAGTGCCTCGGCGCCGGGGGCACGCAAGGGTGTGGGGCCCACCGCACCGAGCGCCAGCCGCACGCTGGCCAGTCGTCCATCGCCGCCGCGCCGGGCGGCCAGCGCCACGGCAATGGTGGAGATGTCCAGCGCCGGCCGGGTGCCGGCCTTGGCATAACGCCAGACGCTATCGCCACCGGCCACGGGTACGCGTACCCCGACCAGCAGTTCGTCGGCATGGCGCGTGGTGCGGCCTGGGCCGGTGAAGAAGGCGCCGATCGGCACGCGGCGGCGCTGTACCGTGCCGGCGCTGCCCAAGGCGGCAAGCTCGACTTCGGCATCCAGGGCCAGCAGGGGCGTGAGTGTGTCGCCTGCGGGCGAGGCGTTGCACAGGTTGCCGCCCAGGGTGCCGGCGTTGCGAATCTGCTCGCTCGCGAAATGCTCGGCCGCTTCGGTCAGCAGGGGCGCGTGGCGGGCAACGACGGGATCGAATCGCAGACGCTCGATCGAAACCAGCGTGCCCAGCACGAGGTGGTCGCCGTCGCGCTCGATGGTGTCCAGCCCTTCGACGCGGCGGATGTTGAGCAGCGTGGCCGCGGGGCGGATGCGCCCGGCGTGGGTCTGCGGCATCAGGTCGGTGCCACCGGCCAGCACGGTGGCACCACCGGGCATGCCCAGCGCGGCCAGGGCCTGCTCGAGCCGCGTCGGCGCCAGGTACTTCTGAACAGCCTCCATCGTCATGCCGCCTGCTCCTCGCGGTGGTCGAAGCGCACCGGCTCGCGGTACCGTCCGAAGACGCCCACCAGGCGCTGGGTGATCTCGCCCACCGTGGCGTAGGCCTTGACGGCCTCGACGATGGCGGGCATCAGGTTGGCACCGCTCCTGGCGTCGGCCTCGATGCGCGCCAGCGTGCGTTCTACGGCGAGGCGGTCGCGGTCGCCGCGGATGCGCGCCAGCGCCGCGATCTGCGCCTGCGCAGCCTCGGCGTCGTAGGGGTGCAGCTCGACCGGGCGCGTGGCTTCTTCGTCGCTGCGGTAGCGGTTGACACCCACTTTCGGGAAGGCGCCCGATTCGATCGAGCGCGCCATGCGGTAGGCCTGAGCCGACACGCGCGACTGGATCGTGCCGTCGGCAATGAGCCGCACGATGCCGCCGGCGGCATCGGTCTCGGCGATGATGCGTTCCATCTCGGCGCGCATCTGGTTGGTCAGTGTTTCGACGTAGTACGAGCCGCCGAGCGGGTCGACTGTCTCGGCCAGCCCCATCTCCTCGACCAGCAGCTGCATCGTGCGCAGCGAGATGCGCTGCGCGTACTCGCTGGGGATGGTGTAGGCCTCGTCGTAGCAGCACAACGCCATCGTCTGTGCACCCGACAGGGCAGCCAGCAGCGCGTAGTAGGCACCGCGCACGATGTTGTTCTCCGGCTGCTCCAGCGTCAGCCCTCCGCCACCGCCGCCGGCGATCATGCGCAGCCACATCGAACCGGGCTGCTGCGCGTGGTATTCCTCCTTCATGATCTTGGCCCACAGGCTGCGGCCGGCGCGGAACTTCGCCACCTGCTCGAAGATGTTGCCGAAGATGTTGAAGTTGTACGACAGCCGGCCGGCGAACTCGTCCACCGGCACGCCGCGCTTGATCACCTCGTCGGCATAGGCACGCGCAATGCAAAAGCCCCAGGCCATCTCCTGCGTCGGCGTCGCGCCCGACTCGCGGATGTGGTAGCCGCACACCGACACCGGGCTGTACTTGGGCGCATGCTCGGCGCAGTACTCGATGGTGTCGCCCACCAGTCGGATCGACGGCTCGACCGGATAGATCCAGGTGCCGCGGCCGACGAACTCCTTAAGGATGTCGTTCTGCGCCGTGCCGCGCAGCGTCTTGAGGTTGAAGCCGCGCTTCTCGGCCATCGCCAGGTACATCGCGATCAGGATCGCCGCGCTGCCGTTGATCGTCAGCGAGACGGTGATCTTGTCGAGGTCGATGCCGTCGAAGGCAATTTCGAAGTCGCGCAGGGTATCGACCGCCATGCCCACCCGGCCGACCTCACCCTCGGCCATCGGGTCGTCCGAGTCAAAGCCGCATTGCGTGGACAGGTCGAACGCGACGTTCAAGCCCGTTTGCCCGTTGGCAATCAGGAACTTGAAGCGGCGGTTGGTATCGGCGGCATTGCCGAAGCCGGTGTACTGCCGCATCGTGAACGGCTGCTTGCGGTACATCAGCGGGTGGATGCCGCGGGTGAACGGGTATTCACCCGGGCGACCCAGCATCGCCAGGCCGCCGCTGGCCTCGACATCGTCGGCCGTATAGAGCGGCTGGATCTCGATGCCCGATTCGTTGCGCACCGGGCGCATGCCGGGGGGCAGGTTCTTCATCGCACGTTCTCCCGGATGAAATCGCTGATTGCGTCGAGCTTGCTGCCGGTGGCGAAGACGCCCTTGAAACCCAGCGCGCGCAGCGCGTCGTGGTCACCGGCGGGGATGTTGCCGCCGATCACCCACAACCGCTCGCCCATCCCCGCGGCCTCGAGCAGCGGTTTGAGGCGGGTGCAGAAGGGCAGGTGGGCGCCCGCCATCGACGACAGCGCGATAACGTCGGCGTTCTCGCGCTGTGCCGCCTCTACCACCATCTCGGGCGACTGGCGCAGGCCCGTGTAGTGCACGTCGAAGCCGGCATCGAGCAGCGCCCGCACGACCACCTTGGCACCCTGGTCATGACCGTCCAGCCCGGGCTTGGCAACGACGATCTTGATGCGTCGATCGGTGTTCAACTGGCCACCTCCTTCGAGATGATGAGCTTGAGGATCTCGCTGGTGCCGCCGCCGATCAGCGTGAAGCGCACGTCGCGCAGGTAGCGTTGCACCGGGTACTCCATGGCGTAGCCGTAGCTGGCAAGCACGCGCGCGGCCTGGTCGCAGACGGTGGCCGCGGTCTCGGTGGCATGCAGCTTGGCCATCGCTGCTTCCTTGTGATGAGGCAGGCCTTGCGCATGCAGCCAGGCGGCATAGCGCACGAGATGCACGGCCGACTCGAGTGCGGTGGCCATCTCGGCCAGCTTGAACTGGATGGCCTGGTAGCGGTTGATCGGCTTGCCGAACTGGGTGCGCTCGGCCGCATAGCGGACCGCCTCGGCCAGCGCGGCACGGGCCACGCCCAGGCCCATGGCGCCGGTGATGATGCGAATCTCGGCCAGCGTCTTGCGCAGGTGTTGTTCGCCGTCGCCGACTTCGCGGGACAGGCGATGCGATTCGGGCACGAAGCAGTCGTCGAAGGCCACCTCCGAAGTGGGCAGGGCCCACACGCCCATCTTGTGGATGGCGCGGCCGATGACCAGGCCCGGGAAGTCGCGCTCCACCAGGAAGATCGTCAGCTTGCCCTCGGGGCCGGGGCCGCCGACCTTGGCGAAGACGGTGAAGAAGTCGGCCACAGGTGCCGAGGTGATCCAGGTCTTGCGGCCGCGCAGCCGCCATCCGCCCTCCACCGCCGTGGCCGTGGTGGCGATGCCGCCGAGGTCCGAGCCGGCATTGGGCTCGGTCATGCAGATGGCGCCGATCTTCGCGCCGCTGAGGGCCGGCTTGGCCAGGCGCTCCACGATGTCGGCGTTGCCCAGCATGTGCAGGAACTTCGTGCCCATCAGCGACTGCATCGCCGCGGCGCCGGCCAGCGACATCGAGCCGCGCGCGATCTCCTCCAGCGCCAATGCAAACTCGGGCAGTGCCAGGCCTGAGCCGCCTACGGACTCGGGATAGCGCATGCCGAACAAGCCCAGCCGCCCGAGCTCGAGGAAGAGCTCGCGCGGAAAGGCATGCGCCTCGTCCAGTGCCGCCGCCTGCGGCACCACCCGCTCGTCGACGAAGCGCGCGAAAGCCTCACGGATCGCGCGCTGGTCGTCGCTGAGATCGAAGTTCATGCGTCCAGCTCCGCGGCGGTGGCCCCGTAGTCGCGCATCGCCGCCTCGCGCGAGATGACGCCGTTCCTCACCTCGTCGGCCAGCAGCTTGCGATCGCGCCGCCGGGGGTCGCCCCAGCCGCCGCCGCCGTGCGCGACCTGGTGGTAGACGGTGCCTGCGGGCACGCCGGTGATGAGGTCCTTGTTCCGGGGCACGATGGTGCGGCCGTCCGGGGTGTGCAGGCGGATGAAGTTCAGCCCCGCGCCGTGGCCGCCGGCCAAGCCGAAGGCACCCTCGAAGTCGCCGTCACCGAAGGTCACGAGCTGGGTGTCGTTCGAGCCGATCTCGAAGACCGTCTCCACACCCAGGCCGCCGCGCCACTGGCCGGCGCCGGCCGAATCCGGCAGCAGTTCGTGCTTGATCAGGCGGTGCGGCGTCTGCTGCTCGAACATCTCGTAGTCCTGGTCGAGCACGCCGCCGGAAGCATCGATCATCCCGATGTGGTCGTAGCCGTCGCAGCCCTGCAGAGCGCCCGAACCGCCCTTCAGGCCCATGAAGCCGATGTCGACGTACTTCTCGCCGGTCTTGGGGTCAAGCCCCGTGGTCAGCGAGGCCAGCAGGTTGTTCCAGCCAGCGGTCACGCGGTCGGGCAGCACGGGTGCCAGGGCCCGCTGGATCGCGTCGGCGTTGGGCGGGCACAGGTGGTTGCCGAAGGTGGTGGCCTTGGGGTAGGCGGCGTTGAGGATGGTGCCCTCGGGGATGACGATCTCGATGGGTTCGACCATGCCCTCGTTGTGCGGGATGTCGGGGTTGACCATCTGCAGCAGCGTGAGGATCGTCGCCGAGGCGCTGGACGTGAAGGTGCCGTTGACAAAGCCGTTGGTCTGCGCATCGGTGCGCGAGTAGTCGAAGCGGACCGACTTGTCGCGCACCTCGATGTCGACGCGGATCGTGAACTTGCTGCCCTCGTGTCGGCCGTCGTAGTAGACGTAGCCCTCGCCCGAGTAGCGGCCGTTGGGGATCTTGGCGATCTCGGCTTCCATCATGCGGCGCGTGGCATCGAACAGCGCTTGCTTGTGCGCGGTGTAGCTTGCGGCGCCATACTTCTTCAGCAGCTCCACCATGCGCCGCGCGCCGATCTCGCAGGCGCCCATCTCGGCCTTCATGTCGTGCTGCACGATGTCCAGCCGCACGTTGGCGAAGATCAGGTTCCACACGTCCTGGCGCAACCGCCCTCGGTCAACCACCTTCACTGCCGGGATGCGCAGCGCCTCCTGCCACACCTCCACCGCGTTGGGGTTGTAGCCGCCGGCCACCGCACCGCCGATGTCGGCCTGGTGGCCCTTCACCGCCGTCCAGCCCACCAGATTACCGTCGAAAAACACGGGCTTGAACACGGCGACGTCGTTGTTCTGATTGCCGAGCGAAAACACGTCGTTGTGGAAGAACACGTCGCCGTCGTGGATGTCGCCGTCGAAGGTCTTGCGGATGTGCTTGCACACCGGGGCCAGCGAGAACGCGAGGATGGGCAGGTTCTCGGTCTGCTCGAGCATGCGGCCCTCGGCGTCGTAAAGGCCAGTGACGTAGTCCTTGGCCTCGCACAGGATGGGGCTGCGCGTGGTGCGCTCCATCGAGATGCTCATTTCGTCGGTGATGGCCTTGAAGCTGCGCGCGTAGACCGACAGCAGGATGGGATCGATGGTCGTCATGGGGTGCACTCCCTTCAGGCGATCGCCGCAGCGACGAGGTCTTCACGGCCCTTGGCATAGAGCACGAACGACCCCAGGCCGTCGACGAAGCCGTCGTAGCCGTCGGACACGAAGATGGCCGTGGTCTGCTGCTCGATCAGCGCCGGGCCGGTGATGCGGTGGCCGGCACCCATGCGGTGGCCGTCGTAGACGTCGACCTCGCCATACGCGTCACGCTCGGGGATGTAGACGCTGCGCCGGCCCTTGCGCGCCGCGCTCGCATCGGGCGCGCCCAGCGTCTCGCGCACGATGCTCGGGCGCTCGGTTGCGCCGATGGCCTGCAGCCGCACGTTGATGATCTCCACCGGGCTGCCCTCGGCCTCCAGCGTGTAGCCGAACAGGCGCCGGTGCTCGTCGTGGAAGGCGCGCGCGATGGCGCCGGCATCGTTCCGCTCGATGGCCGCCAGCGGCACCATCACCGAGACCTCGTGGTACTGCTTGAGGTAGCGGCAGTCCAGCCGCAGTTCGATGCGCTGACGTTCGCGCCCGATGCGCTCGCCCTCCAGCAGCGCAGCGCCTTCTTCGGCCATGGCCCCGACGAGAGAGCTCAGTCGGGACCAGTCCAGGTGTTCCAAGCGGGCCACGAAGGTGCGCACGAAATCGTGCTTGAGCTCGCCCATCAGCATGCCGAAGGCACACAGCACAGAGGCCTCGCGCGGCACGATCTGCAGCGGGATCTCCAGCTCGCTGCAGATCAGGCAGCCGTGGATCGGGCCGGCGCCGCCGCCGGGGATGAGCGGGAACTCGCGCGGGTCGAAGCCGCGCTTGATCGTCACTTCGCGCACGCCCTGGGCCATGTTGTTGCAGGCCACGCGGTACATGCCGGCAGCGGCGCGCTCGACGGTGAGGCCCATGGGTCGGGCGATGTGCTCCTCGATGGCGCGGCGCGCGGCGGCCACGTCCAGACTCATGCGCCCGCCGGCGAAGTACTCGGGGTCGAGGTAGCCCAGCACCACGTTGGCGTCGGTGGTGGTGGGCAGCAGGCCACCGCGGCCATAGCAGGCCGGGCCCGGCGCGGCGCCTGCACTTTGCGGGCCCATGCGCAGCAGGCCGCCTTCGTCCAGCCAGCCGATCGAGCCGCCGCCGGCGCCGATGGTATGGATGTCCAGCATCGGCAGCGCGATCTTGTGGCGCGCGATCTCGCCGTCGTTCTTCAGCATCGGCGCACCCACGGCCACCGAGGCCTCGAAGCTGGTGCCGCCCATGTCGGTGGTGATGCAGCGGTCCTGCCCCAGCGCCTCGGCGTAGAACAGGCCCGCGCCGGGGCCGCCGGCGGGGCCCGACAACAGGGTGAGAGCGGCCTTGTCGCGCGCGGCTTGCGGCGAGATGACGCCGCCATTGCTCTGCATGATGAGCAGCAGGCCGGCAAAGCCGATGCCGCCCAGGCGCTCAACCAGCTGGTCGAGGTAGTGACCGAGCTTGGGGCCGACGTAGGCATTGAGCGCCGTGGTGCTCACGCGCTCGTAGAAGCGGATCGAGGGGAGCACCTCGGTCGACACCGACAGGTAGGCACGCGGCAACATGCGGCGGGCAATCGCCGCGGCCGCCTGCTCGTGCGCCGGGTTGGCGAAGGCGTTCATGAAGCAGATGGCCACCGCCTGCACGCCCTCGTCGCGCCAGCCGGCCAGGGCCGCTTCGACCGCAGCGGTGTCCAGGGCCTCGGTCTCGTGGCCGTCGCGGTCGATCCGGCCCTTCACACCCACGCGGCGCACCCGTGGCACCAGCGGCGTGACGTTGCGGTAGCGGTTGTTGTACTGCTCTTCGCGGATGCCGCGGCGCATTTCGAGGGCGTCGCGCACGCCCTCGGTGGTGAGCAACGCGGCCTTGGCACCGGTGGAGGTCAGCGTGGCGTTGGTCGTCACCGTGGTGCCGTGCACGATGGTGTCGATGGCCTGCGCCAACTGCTGCACGGTCATCGGCGGATTCATGCCCTGCGCGATCTGCGCCAGGCCCTCGACCACCGCGATCGACGGATCCTGCGGCGTGGACAGTGTCTTGTGGATGCGCGGCGGCTCGCCGTCCTTCGCGATGACGAAGTCGGTGAAGGTGCCGCCGACGTCGATGCCGATCTTGAGCGTCATGCGGTGGACTCCCTGGAGGGTGGGGCGGTGGCGGCCTCGTCGGCCAGCCGCGCAACCAATGCGCGCACGTCTTCCTTGCGCACCTTGCCGAGCGCGGTTCGTGGCAGCGCATCGACGATGAACACCTGCTTGGGCTGCTTGTAGCGGGCGATGCGGCCGTCCAGCCGGGCCATCACCGTGGCCGGCGTGAGCGACGCGCCGGGGCGGGGCACGACCACCGCCACCACCAGTTCGCCCCAGCGTGTGTCCGGGCGGCCGACGACCGAGGCCTCGGCGATGTCGGGGCTTTCCTGCAGCACGGTTTCCACTTCGGCCGGGCTCACGTTCTCGCCGCCGGAGATGATCATGTCCTTGAGGCGGCCGTCGACCCACAGGAAGCCATCGGCATCCAGCCGGCCGCGGTCACCCGAGTGGTACCAGCCGTCGACCAGCGCCCGTGCGGTGGCGTCGGGGTCGCGCCAGTAGCCGCTCATGACATTGCGTCCGCGAACCAGAATCTCCCCGGACTGGCCCGTGGGCAATGGCTGGCCATCGATGTCGGCGATGCGCAACGCCACGCCCTTCGCTGCGCGACCGGACGAACACACCGTGTGATAGGCCTCGTCGGCATGCTGGCAGGCGGCGATGGGCGATGTCTCGGTGGCGCCCCACACCTGGATCAGCGGCACGCCGCGGGCATGAGTGGCACGTACGAGCCGTTCAGGCACCACCGTGGAGCCGGTGGAGATGGCGTGCAGGCTGGACAGGTCAACCGCCGGCCAGCGGGGCAGGGCCATCACCGCGTCGAGTTGCGCGGGAACCAGCACCGTGAGGGTGATGCGGTGCTGTTCGATGGCCGCCAGCGTGGCCTCGGCATCGAACTTGGCATGCAGCACCACGGTGCAGCCCTGGCGCAACGCGGGCAGCGTCTGGATGTTCAGGCCACCGACATGGAACAGGGGCAGGGTGGTGAGCACCCGGTCGGCGTCGGACATGCCGTGCATGTCCACGCTGGCGTCGGCATTGGCGCACAGGGCGTCGTGCGACAGCAGCACGCCCTTGGGTCGGCCGGTCGACCCCGACGTGTAGCACAGCAGCAGCGGCGTCTGGGGCTCGATTGCGGCGTGCTGCGCAGAATCGGCCGTCCTCGGTGCCAGTGCGCCCGCCTCGATGAAGGCTGCCCAGGGTAGCCAGCCGGCCGGCAGGTCAGCACCGGCTGCGACGCAGCGCGTGTGAGCGGGGGCTACCGCTTGGGCAGCGCTGGGCGTGGCAAAGGGCGCATCGGCAAACATCAGCACCGGGTCGCATTCGGCCAGCATGGCGCGGTGTTCGGGCGGCGCCAGGCGCCAGTTCATCGGCACGAACAGCGCGCCCACGCGTGCGCAGGCGAACAGCATGGCCAGCATGGGCGCGCTGTTCAGCCCCAGCCAGGCCACCACCTGGCCGCGCCCCACCCCTGCCGCCGCCAGCGCGTGCTGGCACTGCTCGACCTCGCGCGCCAGGCGGTCGTAGCTCCAGGTGCCGTCGGCGCACACCAGCGCGTGCTTGCTGCCGCAGCGTGCCGCGGCCGCATGGATCCAGTCGCCGGGCAGCAGTTCCACGGCTGCTCCTTCAGGCGTCGCCCACTTCGACGACCACCGCCATCGCGGTATCGCCGGCGGCGCATCCGGTGAACAGGCCGCGCCCGCCGCCGCGCAGCGCCAGCGCCTCGATCAGTTCGATGATGGCGCGCGTGCCCATCGGTGCCTGCGGGTGGCCCCATACCAGTGAGCAGCCGTAGGGGTTGAGCGGCTGCCAGTCGATGCCCATCACCCGTGCGAACAGCAGGTCGTTCAACGCAAAGGGGTTGTGCGTCTTGACCACCGCCATGTCGCCGATGGCCAGGCCGGCCTGCGCCAGCGCCCGCGCAGCGGCCGGGGCCGGTGCCTCGGGCATGTAGGCCAACTCCACCCGCGCCTGGCCGAAACCGAGCAGCCGCACGGCGACCTTGGGGTCGGTGGCGAGCTCGCGGGCACGTTCAGGCGTGGTGACCACCAAGCCGGCATTGCCGTCGGCCGGATGCGTCTGCGCGCCGTAGGTGACGGTGCCGCCTGGCATCACCGGTTTGAGCGCGGCCAGGCCCTCGGCTGTGGAACGGCTCACGCCTTCGTCGCCTTCCAGGCGGGCGGCCACCTTCTTGTAGCCAGGCGCTGGCACGTCGAAAGGCAGGCTCATGTAACGCTTTAGAAACGCTGCACCGTCTGCCAGGGCGTGGGCGTACTGCTCCTCGCGCACCAGCACCACTTCATGCTGCTCGGCCGTGCCGATACCGTGGCGGCGCGCCACGTTCTCGGCGGTGGCCAGCATCGCGTGGCCTCCCAGGGGGTCGCAACCGAAGTTGTCCATCACCCAGTCCTCGGCGACGCCGGTGCCGCCCGGGCCGCGCGGGTTGGGGTAATACAGGTGCGGGCCGTTGCTGGTGCGATCGGTGTTGACCACCAGGGCGGTGGTGGCCATGTCCGACTGGATTTCCTGCGCGGCGGCCAGCAGGGTGCGCACGCCCGTGGCACAGGCTTGCATCAGGGTGGGGCCGCCCACCGCGGGCATGCCGGCCAGTCCGGTCAGCCAGGGCAGGCCATAGAACGCGTGCTTCTGCGGCACCGAGATGCCCAGCACCCCGTGGTCGAACACCGATGGGTCGATCCGGCGCCGCGCGAGTTCGGCTCGCACGACATGGGCTGCGAACTCGACGCTGTGCAGATGGGCAAAGGCGCCCTGCCAGCGTGTGAAGGGTGTGCTCCAGTAGGCCCCGTAGGGGATGACGGCTTTCAGGCTCATTTTGACTACCTTCCGGCCTGCGGGCTGCAGGATTCGCGCTTGGGCGCGGTGGCGCGCGGGATCGCGGGTGGCGATGGCGGCGGGTCGCCAAACCCGAGCGCATCGACGAAAGCCTGGCGCGCGTGCTTGAGGTGTTCGTGGACGGCAGCGGCAGCGGCGTCCCCATCCCCGGCGGTCAGGGCTGCGGTGATTCGTTGCAGGCCGTAGAGCACGATGGTGCGCACCTTCGGTTGCCCCAGGGTCAACGCCCGGATGTGCTGCATGTGATCGGCATAGAGCTCGATCATGCGCACCAGGCGGGTGTTGGGCACCAGGGCCAGCCAAGCGGCGCGGTAGCGCACGTTGGCATCGCGAAACGCATCGGTATCGCCGGCATCATGCGCCGCGACCGTGTCGGCCAATGCGCCGTCGATGGTGGAGCGCGTGCGAGGGTCTGCCGTCAACGGCGCGATGCGGCGGATGGCCGCCGGCTCGATCAGGAAGCGCAACTCATAGATGTCTTCCACGTCGGCCAACGTGAGCGCGGGGACGGTGAAGCTGCGCCCATGCGCCGCCAGCAGACCCTCGCTGGCCAGACGGGCCAGCGCTTCGCGCACGGGTGTGCGCGACACCCCGAGCTGGTTGGCCAGCTGAACCTCTTGCAGCGCGTTGCCGGCACCGATGGCTCCTGCGCGGAGCTGGTCACGCAGCGCCTGGTAGACCTGATCGGCCAGTGCCCGTGGGCGCTGAACCGGCGTGAGTGTGCGTGCGGTCAAGGGCCGTCTCCACGCGCAGGCCGATCGGCTCGACGAATCGATCTGGCTTGCGGTTGTGGATACTGTATACATTCGCGCTGAGCGCGCATGAGGACAAACCCGCCTCTCATCGGCGGGCCTCCCTTTCAGCAGAGTCGGGAGCCGGGCCGAGGCTCAGCGCCGCGGCCCCAACAACGGCAACCGCACGTCGCAGGCAATGCCATGCCCTTCGCGCTCGCGCCAGGCGACATCGCCGCCGAGCAGCTTCACGCGTTTGCGCACGCCGCCCAGCCCGAGGCCGTGTGACCAGGCCGCGGGGTTGCGGCCAATGCCATCGTCGACGATGTGCAGCGTGAGCCGTCCGCGCTCGTAGGCGCACTGGATCTGCACCTGAGAGGCGTGGGCGTGCGCGATGATGTTGTTGACCAGCTCGCGCAGGATGCGCGTGATGCCGGACCACTGGATCACCGAAAGCGGAATGTCGCGGTCGGCGGTGAACGACCAGCTCAGCTCGCACTGGGTGGCCTGCAACCGTTGCGTGATGTCGGCCTTCCACTCGGCTGCGGAATCCGACAAGCGGTGGGTCGACGCGGCCAGTCCCCGCGTGAGTGTTTTCAGATCCTGAAGCGTGTGCCGGATGTACTCCTCGAGCTCGGCGTTTTCGGCCTTGTACATCAGCGTCAGCAGCCGGGCGCCGATGTCGTCGTGCAGGTCCTGGGCGATGCGCAGGCGTTCTTCGCCGCGGCCCTGTTCGACCGCCCGATCGAATGCCACGGCGCGGCGCAGTTGCTCGAGCACGCGGTCGATGAGGCGAGCGTCGTCCACCGTGAAGAGACGCCGGCCACGGCGCGCATAACGCAACAGAATGGCGGCCGTGGCTTCCGCATCGTCCGTTTCGGTGGCCAGGGCCGGCACGGGCACCACCATGGTCGAACCATCCGGTGCCACGCGTGCACGCGATGCGGTGCGAACCACTGTCTGGGTCTCGAGCGGCTCGTACCACTCGCGCAGCATGCGGGTGAGCTGATCGGTGGTCTTGCGCGGATCGGATTCGATCTCGCGGGCCACGCGGAACAACCCTTCGAACATGTGCTCGGCCGACACGGGGCCGCCCCCGAGCTGGGTCTGCATCCAGTGGCGGGCGGCGGCATACAACGCCAGCGAAATGGCGATCGACAGCGATAGTGAAGCCAGCGGATCGAGCGCGAACGCCGACACCAGCAGCACATCGAGCGACGTGGCCACTGCGCTGATGCCCGCCAGCACCGCGAACTCGCGCATCACGTGGCGCGAGCGTGCCATGAAGGGCACCAGCAGCAACAGCGACGCGAAGAAGACGTACCAGACCGTGGAGCCGATCGTGGTCACCATGAAGTGCAGGTGGTGATCCCGCGTCGTGGCGGCAATGGCCAGGGTGAGCAGCACGAGCGTGCCGTTGGCCATCCAGCCCAGGCGTCGCAGCACGATTGCGTAGGGGTGAGGATCGACCCGATACGACCAGGTCAGCGCCGCAGCAAATGCCACTCCCATGGCGATGAGCAGCGCCTGGGTGGCCGACCATTGATAAGGCAACCCCACGGCGGTGGTCTGCAGCGCGAACAGCAACGCCACGATCCAGGTGGCCGACAACCACACCCGTGCGTGCGGCAGGCGGGTGGGGTGCGTCAGGCTGGCATGCACCACGGCGGCTGCCGTGATCATGTCGAGCAGGGTACGCAGTGCCAGGTCGGTGTGCACAAACCCGGGTGCCATGCCCATCCCGGTCATCGACTCGGTTGCGATCAAGGCCAGGTTGCCGCTCTGGGCCAGCGCTACCACGGCGTAGAGGAGGTTGGCCACGTTGGGCGCTGCCAGCGCGATCACGGCGCCGATCAGGTAGACCACCAGGGCCAGTGCGCACAGCAGCCAGAACAGCGCGCCCAGGCCGGCGAACCCGCGCGGTGCCGGTTTCACCTCGACGCGGCTGCCGTCATCGAAGTGCAAGTGCAACTGGCCGGCGGCCAAGGTGCGTGCCAAGCGGTCCTGCGCCGTGGCCTGGCGAGCGCGCTCGGCATCGTCGACCATCCAGCGCAGCGATCGGCGAGCCAGGAGGATGTCGGCGGACTGCCTCGCGCCGCCGGCGCCCTCGACCGCCACCAACCCGCGCCCGATGTGCTGCGCCAATGAGGGGTCGGCTGCTGCAACCAGTTCGATGCGCAGCGCAGGGGTGAGACGCCAGTCGGCCTTGATGCTGGGCCAGGCCGCCACGGCCCGCACCATGGCGAACAGGCACAGGCTGCCCAGCAGGCCCAGCACCACCAGCACGCGCAGGCGCCACCCCACCCAGCGCGACAGCGCCGAGCGACGTGGGAGCAACGCCTGGTCGACCCAGCGGGAATCGCTGAGCGACTCGGTGCGCAGGCCGGTCGTGGCGCGAGCGCCCACGTCGCTGGGCTGGACCGATGCCGAGTTCATGCGTGGTTGTGCGCGGCCGGGCTGCCGCAGCGGATGGGCCTGTGGGTGCTCAGACCAGGCCGTGCTTGGTGGCCAGGACGGCGGCCTCGGCGCGGCTGGAAACGTTGAGCTTCTTGTAGATGGACTTGATGTGGTCGTTCACCGTGAACCACTTGATGCCCATCAGGCTCGCGATTTCCTTGATGGTGAAGCCCTTGCTCAGGAAGGTGAGCACCTCGCTCTCGCGAGGCGTGAGGCGGTCATGCTCGGGCGGCCGCTCGATGGGCACGGGCCGGCTGTCGAAGTTGAGCGGTGCGAAGCCGGAATCGGGTGTGGCACCGGCCGGCCGATCGCCGCTTCGGAAATGCGTGAGCAAGCGACGGGCAATGGCGGGTGACAGGGGTGGCTGCCCGCGCACGATCTTCTGCAGTTCTTCCACCAGCACCTCGAAGCGGTCCTCCTTGAGCAGGTAGCCGTCGGCCCCGCATTGCAGGGCAGGGAACAGGTGGTCGTCGTCCGAGTACAGCGTGGTGACGATCTTGGTGGCCGGGTACTGCTTGAGTTCGGCCAGCAGCTCCATGCCGCTGCCGTCCGGCAACTCGAGGTCGAGTAGGATGAGTTTGAATGGATCGACGCCGTGCAGTCCCGTGGGGCCACCCGCGATCGCGATGTGCGCGCGCGCCGTTTCCAGATCGCCGGCTTCAGTGATCGTGATGGCGTCGCTGAAGCTCTCGCGCACCACACGGCACAGAAAGCCCCGCGCTACCGGGTTGTCTTCAAGTATGAGGACCTTGACGGCCATGGCACTGCATCTCCCGGCTCGGGATGCTAGCGCAGATGCCATGCGCACCCCCCCCTCCGACGGGGGGGAAGCGGGCACCGTTGTCACCAATTCTTACGCGTTGACCAGCACCACCTTGCCCAGCACCTCTCGGTTGTTCATGCGGGCATAGGCAGCGTGCAGTTCACTCATCGCAAGCGCGCGGTCGATGGCGGGCTTGACCTTGCCTTCAGCCGCCCATTCGGACAAGCGCATGAGCATGGCCGCGTTGGCACGCGGTTCGCGTTGCACGTACTGGCCCCAGAACACGCCCACGATCGAGACCCCCTTGAGCAGCGGCAGGTTCAGCGGTACCGAGGGGATCGTTCCCGAGGCAAAACCGATGACCAGGTAGCGCCCGCGCCATGCCACCGAGCGCAGGACAGGCTCGGCGAGATCGCCGCCCACCGGGTCGTAGACCACGTCGGGGCCCTTGCCGTCTGTGAGCTTCTTGAGCGCATCGCGGATGTCCTCGGTCCGGTAGTTGATGGTCGCCTCGGCGCCCAGCGAACGGGCCAGCGCGCACTTCTCGTCGGTGGAGGCTGCGCCGATCACCCGCGCGCCGGCGGCCTTGGCGATCTGCACAGCGGAGCTGCCCACGCCGCCTGCGGCGCCCAGCACCAGCACGGTTTCACCGGGCTGCAACGCGCCGCGGTCCATGAGCGCATGCCACGACGTGCCGTAGGTGAACATGAATGCGGCGGCGTGCTCGAAGTCGAAGACGGCCGGTACGGGCATCACCCGCTCGGCAGGCACGATGGCATGGGTGCCGAAACCGCCAGTGCCCCCGAGTGCCGCCACCCGATCGCCCAGCGCCAGTCCCGCGACGCCCGGACCCAGTGCATCCACCACGCCGGCGTACTCCGAGCCGGGCACGAAGGGCAGCGGCGGCTTGATCTGGTACTTGTTCTGCACGATGAGCACGTCCGGAAAATTCAGGCTGGCCGCGCGCACCGCCACCCGGATCTCGCCCGGGCCTGGCTCGGGCGTGGGCGCTTCGCGCCACTGCAGGGCGTCGACGCCCACGGGGTTGTCGCAGAACCAGGCGTGCATGGGGGTCTCCTTTGCGGGGGTCGGCTGGCCGAAGCGCGCGATCTTATTCAGGCATGCATCGCAGCGACGTCGCCAGGGTGACGGCTGCCTACAATCGGCCGCATATGCGCATCCTCATCGCAAACGACGACGGCTACCTGGCTCCGGGAATCTCGGCGCTGGTGCAGGCCATGAGCGGATTGGGCCACATCGACGTGGTGGCACCTGAGCAGAACGCCAGTGGCACATCGAACGCCCTCACGCTGACACGGCCGCTGAACGTTTTTCGGGCCGCCGGACCGCAAGCGGGCTATCACGTGGTGAGCGGTACGCCGTCGGACTGCGTGCACGTGGCGCTCACCGGGCTGCTGGACAAGCGTCCGGACCTGGTGGTCACCGGCATCAACCAGGGTGCCAACATGGGTGACGATACCCTGTACTCGGGCACCGTCGCTGCTGCCATGGAAGGCTACCTGTTCGGCATTCCGGCGGTCGCGTTCTCGCAAGTCGAAAAGGGGTGGGCCCATCTCGATGCCGCCGCCCGGGTTGCACGTTCGGTGGTGGAAGAGTTGCTGGCCATGCAGCTGGCGGGTGCGCCGTGGCTGCTGAACGTCAACATCCCGAACCGGCCGGATGCCGACCGACTGCCGCGCCAGGTCACCCGATTGGGGCGCCGCCATGCCAGCGAGCCCGTCATCCGCCAGATCAGCCCGCGAGGCGAAACAATCTACTGGATCGGCCCCGCTGGAGATGCCAGGGAGGCTGGCGAGGGCACCGATTTCCACGCAACGGCCCAGGGCTGTGTCTCCATCACGCCGCTGCAGGTCGACCTCACCGACCACGCGGCGTTGGTCAACTGGCGTTCGCGCCTGGCCTTGTCCGAGCGGTCATGAAACCGCGTGCCTCGCGTCGTCCGCCGGGGTTCCCGGCCGGGGCGGGCACGTCATCGGCACCTGGGGCGGCACGGCCGGCTGCGCCGTTGCGCCCGCAACGGCTGCTCGACAGCGCTGCGCGCGATGCGGCGCGGCTCAAGGCACCGACCGGGCTGGGCTTGGATTCCGGCGCTGTGCGCCAACGCATGGTCGATCGCCTGCGGCAAGAGGGCATCACCTGCAACCCGGTCTTCGAGGTCATGGCGCAGGTGCCGCGACACTTGTTCGTCGATACGGCGCTGGCGGGCCAGGCCTACGAAGACACCAGCCTGCCAATCGGCCTGGGGCAGACGATTTCCAAGCCTTCGGTCGTGGCCCGCATGCTCGAGCTGCTGTTTCAAGGCGCCAATGCCCGTCGCCAGCAGCACCTCGGGCAAGTGCTTGAAATCGGCACTGGCTGCGGGTACCAGGCCGCGCTTCTCGCCCAGTTGGGGCGTCGGGTGGTGTCGGTCGAACGGCTGGCGGCGTTGTTCGAACGCGCACAGACCAACCTCGCTGCATGGCGACAGGATCGTGTGCGGCTCGTGCACGGCGATGGCATGCTGGGCCATCCGCCGCTGGCGCCGTACGACAGCATCATTGCGGCGGCGGGCGGAGCCGAGATCCCGAGTGCGTGGCTCGAGCAACTGGCCATAGGCGGGCGCCTCGTGGCGCCGACGCAAGGCGGTTCAGGTGGGCAGGTGCTGGTGGTGGTCGACCGCCACAGCGCTGGCTGGTCGCGAAGCCATCATGAATCCGTGCACTTTGTCCCCCTAAAATCGGGGGTCACTTGAGCCTGCGGCCTTTGCCGCACCTTACCCATGCATCTGCGTTCCTTGCCGTGGTACCTGGCCTGTCTGGCAATCTTGGGCGGCTGCGCTTCGTCCGGGCACCGTGCTCCTGTGGAAGAGCGCACGCCGACACCGCGCGCGGCAGCTGCACCGACGCCGGCACCCTCGAGCTCGATGCCAGCGGTCGGTGCATCCGATCCCAAGCCGATGCCCAATGCCGAGCACGCTGGCAAGCCCGGGTACTACACAATCAAGCCCGGTGACACGCTCATCCGCGTCGCACTCGAAAATGGCCAGAACTGGCGCGACGTCGCCCGCTGGAACGCGATCGAAAACCCCAATGTGATCGAGGTCGGACAAGTTCTGCGCGTGCTGCCGCCCATGCAGGACGCCACCGCCGTCGCATCGCGGGGCGTAGGGTCGGGCAAGGTCGAGGCCCGGGGTCTCGATGCCAAACCGGAACCGGTGTCGGGCGGTGTGGCTGCTGTCGGTGCATCAGCTCCTGCGGCATCGGCCACGGCTGGCTCCGCCGCCAGTGCAGCGCCCGTTCCGGCGTCGGTCCCCAATCCGGCAATGGCCCGCGAAGGCGAGGAAGAGCCGCAGTGGGCGTGGCCGGCGAACGGCGCGCTCGGTGGCGGCTTCGAGGAAGGGCGCAGCAAAGGTCTGGCCATACTGGGCAAAGCGGGTGATCCGGTCCTCGCCGCGGCCGACGGGCGCGTGGTGTATGCCGGTTCCGGTCTGCGGGGCTACGGCAACTTGGTCATTGTCAAGCACAGCAACACCTATCTCACGGCATACGCGCACAACCAGGCCTTGCTCGTCAAGGAAGACCAGGTCGTGCGCCGCGGCCAGCGTATCGCTGATATGGGCGCGACCGATTCCGAGCGAGTGCAGCTGCACTTCGAGATACGCAAGCACGGCAAGCCGGTTGATCCGGCCAAGCTGCTGCCACCGCGCTAGCTCTATGCGCCGGTACGGACGAAGTGACCATGGGCCGGCGCGGCGACGCACACACTTCAAGCAGCGATGCGGCAAGGGCGCGGCCCAGACCGCCCGCGGACGCTGCCGCCCAAACCCGTGGCACTGACGGCGTCGGCAACCGGCACGACGACCGCGTCCTGGCCCCGACAGGGGACTCCGAGCCCGGCAATGCGCTGCAGCTGTACCTGCGTGACATCCGCAAGTCCCCGTTGCTGAGCCCTGACGAGGAGTTCGATACCGCATCCAGGGCACGGCAGGGCGACTTTGCAGCCCGCCAGACCATGATCGAGCGGAACCTGCGGTTGGTGGTGAGCATCGCCAAGAACTACCTTGGCCGTGGCCTGCCACTGTCTGACCTCATCGAAGAGGGCAATCTAGGCCTGATGCATGCCATCGCCAAGTTCGAGCCTGAACGCGGCTTTCGCTTTTCCACCTACGCGTCGTGGTGGGTCCGCCAGGGCATTGAGCGCGCGATCATGCACCAGGCGCGCATGGTGCGGTTGCCCGTGCATGTGGTGCGCGAGCTCAACCAGGTGGTTCGGGCACGTCGCGCACTCGAGGCCGATGCGCATTCGCGGGGCGGTGCACCCGCACAGGTACGCACCGACGACATTGCCGCGGCACTGGGCCGCGACGTGGCGCAGGTCGACGCGCTGCTCAAGCTGGCCGAGCAGCCCACCTCGCTCGACGCCCCGCTCGACGCCGAAAGCGTCGAGTCGCTGATGGACAGCGTGGTGGACGAGCACGCGGTGGACCCGATAGGCCTGTTGCTCAGCCATGAGGTCGAACGTCTGCTCGAGCAGGGCCTGGCCGAGCTGCCGCAGCGCGAGCGCGAGGTGCTCGAGGGGCGGTACGGGCTGGGCGACCGCGATCCGCAGACGCTTGAAGTAATGGCCGAGCGCCTGGGATTGACCCGAGAGCGCGTGCGCCAGATCCAGCAGGAGGCACTGGTCAAGCTCAAGCGCCGCATGGCCCGGCAGGGCGTGGACCGCGACTCGGTGTTCTAGGAGCCTGTCGGGCTTTGGGACGGGCGCGCGTTGTCGAGGCGGTTCGGGCACTCGCGCTCGAACGCCTGAGTCGGGGCCTCGGATAATCCCAGCATGACTATGAGTGACGAGTGGCTGCGCGTCGAGTCCATCGACATCGAGGCGCAGGGCGTGGCCCACGACAGCAGCGGCAAGGTGGTCTTCATCGACGGCGCTTTGCCTGGCGAGGACGTGCAGGTCGACATCACGCGGCGCAAGCCGCAGTGGGAGCAGGGTAACCTGAGGGCGCTGCGCAGCGAGAGCGCATTGCGCGTGCGCCCACGATGCCCGCACTTCGGCCTGCATGCCGGGTCTTGCGGTGGCTGCAAGATGCAGCACCTCGATGCGGCTGCCCAAGTGGCCGTGAAGCAACGCGCGCTCGAGGACAACCTGGCCCACCTGGCCAAAGTGAAGCCCGAGCGCGTGCTTCGGCCGATCGAAGGCCCCCCATGGGGCTACCGGTATCGGGCGCGGCTGTCGGTGCGGCATGTTCCGCGCAAGGGCGGCGTACTCGTCGGCTTTCACGAACGCAAGTCGCGCTACGTGGCCGACATGACCGAGTGCCATGTGTTGCCGCCGAAGGTGGCGGCGCTGCTGGTGCCGTTGCGACTGCTGATCGGTTCGATGGACCAGCGCGATCGTCTGCCCCAGATCGAAGTCGCGGTCGGTGACCTCGACGGTGCCCCACTCGTGGTGCTGGTGCTGCGCCATCTGGAGCCCCTGAGCGCGGGCGATGCCCAGAAACTGCGCGCATTCGGGCGCGAACACGCGGTGCACTGGTGGTTGCAGCCCAAGGGGCCGGAAACCGTGCATCCGCTCGTCGAGGACGGGCCTGAGCTGGCTTACAGCCTGCGGGAGTTCGACCTGCGGATGCCGTTTCGGCCCACCGACTTCACGCAGGTCAACCCCATGATCAATGCGGCGCTCGTCGGCCGCGCGCTGCGGTTGCTCGAGGTGTCACCGGCGCACCGCGTGATCGACTGGTTTTGCGGCCTGGGCAACTTCACGCTGCCCATCGCGCGCACCGCGCATGCCGTGCTGGGCATCGAGGGCAGCGACGTGCTCGTTCAACGTTCGCGTGAGAACGCCGCACGAAATGGGCTGGCCGAGCGCGCCCAGTTCGTGGCGCGCAATCTGTTCGAGATCACCGTCAATGACTTGCAGGACTACGGTTCGGCCGAACGCTGGCTGGTCGATCCACCGCGCGAGGGAGCCTTCGCGTTGGTGAAAGCCTTGGCCGAGCACCGACAGGCGGGAGTGGGGGCTGCGGACGACATCTCACCCCAGCGCATCGTCTACGTGAGTTGCAACCCCGCCACCCTGGCCCGCGACGCTGGTCTGCTGGTGCACCAGGCGGGCTACCGCTGCGTGGCCGCCGGCGTGGTCAACATGTTCCCGCACACCGCCCATGTCGAGAGCATCGCAGTCTTCGATCGAGGCTGATCGGCCCAGACAACGTCTGGATGGACAACGCGCTTCCAGCGGGCACCGCTTGAAACGAACGCGGGCCCGCTGTGGGGCCCGCAATGACTGACAGGCAGCAGCGCGCTGCCTGCAGGAAGGATCACTCGCGTTCGCCGCCGAATATGCCCAGCAGCGCCAGCAGGCTCTGGAACACGTTGTAGATGTCCAGGTAGATCGCCAGCGTGGCGGTGATGTAGTTCGTCTCGCCGCCGTCGATCACACGCTTGATGTCGTAGAGCATGAAGGCCGAGAAGATGCCGATGGCCAGCACGCAAACGGTGATCATCAGGGCGCTGGACTGCAGGAAGATGTTCACCAGGCCCGCCACCAGGAGCATGAGCGCGCCGACGAACAGGAACTTGCCCATGCCCGACAGGTCACGCTTGATGACCGTGGCCAGCGAGGCCATGCCGAAGAACACGATCGCGGTGCCGCCGAAGGCGGTCATGATCAGCGAACTGCCGTTCTTGAGCCCCAGGATGACCGCAAGCATGCGAGCCAGCATGAGGCCCATGAAGAACGTGAAGCCGAGCAGCACGGCCACGCCCGTAGAAGAGTGCTTGGTCTTTTCGATCGCGAACATGAAGCCGAAGGCGCCAGCCAGGAACACGATCGCGCTGATACCAGGGCTCATTGCCGATGTGATGCCGGTGCTGACCCCGACCCAGGCGCCCAGCACCGTCGGCACCAGCGACAACGCCAGCAGCCAGTACGTATTGCGCAGGACGCGATTGCGTTCGACAGCCAGCGAGCCCTGTCCGGCCAGGCCGGGGAAGGTTTGCAGGCGTTCGTTCATGAGACCTCCGTCGAGTGGTTGATGCGCCGTTCGATCGCGCGGGCGGATTCTAGTTCCCCCCAGGGCGTTCGGTTGTGACTTCGGCCGGCGGAATCGGCAGCGCCGCCGGCCGCGTGGAAACCCTGACGCATCGAGATGATCGGTCTATAATCAACAGGTTTACCCGCCAACAACGCAGCCCGAGCGAAACTTCCCCCCGGTTTCCCCCCAGGTCTTGTGAGCACATCGGCCCGGACCGCGCCTTCGAGCGCGCCGGCACCGGGAGCCGAGCCGGGCGCGCGCAAACCGGAGTTCCCTCTTGCTGTTGCCCGTACTGCCCCCCGCGCTACTCGTTCTTGCAGACGGCACGGTGTTCCGGGGCATCTCGATCGGCGCCGCTGGCTCGACTGTGGGCGAAGTGGTGTTCAACACCGCGCTCACTGGCTACCAGGAGATCCTCACCGACCCCAGCTACTGCCGGCAGATCGTCACCCTGACGTATCCGCACATCGGCAACTACGGGGTCAACGAGGAAGACGTCGAATCCTCCCGGATCCACGCCGCCGGGCTGGTGATCAAGGATCTGCCGCCCCGCATCTCCAACTTCCGCGCCCATCTCACCTTACCGCAATACCTGCAGCGCGAAGGCACGGTGGCAATCGCCGGTATCGACACCCGGCGGCTGACGCGGGTGCTGCGCACGGCCGGCGCCCAGAACGGCTGCATTGCCACCTTCGAAGCCGGCCACATGATGACGCAGACCGACATCGACGCCGCCCTGGCTTCGGCGCGCGGCGCGCCCAGCATGAACGGGCAGGATCTGGCCCAAGTCGTGAGCACGGACGTGGCCTACGACTGGAGTGAGACCGAGTGGGCGCTGGGCAGGGGCTACGGTCGCCAGGATCAACCCCGGTTCCACGTGGTGGCCTATGACTTCGGCGTCAAGCGCAACATTCTGCGCATGCTGGCCAGCCGCGGCTGCCGCGTCACGGTGGTGCCGGCGCGCACCAGCGCGGCTGCAGTGCTCGCCTTGCGCCCGGATGGCATCTTCCTGAGCAACGGCCCCGGCGATCCTCAGGCATGCGACTACGCGATCGACGCCACCCGTGCGCTCATCGACAGCGGCATTCCGACCTTCGGCATCTGCCTGGGCCACCAGATCCTGGCGCTGGCCTGCGGCGCGCGCACGTTCAAGATGAAGTTCGGGCACCACGGCGCCAACCACCCCGTGAAGGACCTGGACACGGCGCGTGTGTGCATCACCAGCCAGAACCACGGCTTCGCTGTGGAACCGGCGTCGCTGCCGACCAGCCTGCGCGTCACGCACACCAGCCTCTTCGACGGCACAGTGCAGGGCCTCGCACACACCAGCCGGCCTGCGTTCTGTTTCCAGGGCCATCCTGAGGCCTCGCCGGGCCCCCATGACATCGACTACCTGTTCGACCGCTTCGTGGCGCTGATGGACCAGGCGGAGAAGAACCATGCCTAAGCGCACAGATCTGAAGTCCATCCTCATCATCGGGGCCGGCCCGATCATCATTGGCCAGGCCTGCGAGTTCGACTACTCCGGCGCCCAGGCCTGCAAGGCGCTGCGCCAGGAGGGCTACAAGGTCATCCTGGTCAACAGCAACCCGGCCACCATCATGACCGACCCGGAGATGGCCGATGTCACCTACATCGAACCCATCACCTGGCAGGTCGTCGAGAAGATTATCGCCAAGGAGCGCCCGGACGCAGTGCTGCCCACCATGGGCGGTCAAACGGCTCTCAACTGCGCGCTTGATCTGCATCACCACGGCGTGCTGGCGCGCTATGGCGTCGAGATGATCGGTGCCAACGAGCGTGCCATCGAAAAGGCCGAGGACCGCCTGAAGTTCAAGGACGCCATGACGGCGATCGGGCTCGATTCGGCCCAGAGCGGCATCGCACATTCGATGGAAGAAGCCTGGGCGGTGCAGAAGCGGATCACCGCGCAGACCGGCGGCACCGGGTTCCCGATGGTCATACGCCCCAGCTTCACCCTGGGCGGCACGGGGGGTGGCATCGCTTACAACCCCGAGGAGTTCGAGGAGATCTGCAAGCGCGGCCTGGACCTGTCGCCGACCCACGAACTGCTGATCGAGGAGAGCCTCATCGGCTGGAAGGAGTTTGAGATGGAGGTGGTCCGCGACAAGGCGGACAACTGCATCATCGTGTGCTCGATCGAGAACCTCGACCCGATGGGCATCCACACCGGCGACTCCATCACGGTGGCCCCGGCGCAGACGCTGACCGACAAGGAATACCAACTGATGCGAAATGCGTCGATCGCCATCCTGCGCGAGATCGGCGTCGACACCGGTGGCTCGAACGTGCAGTTCTCGATCAACCCGGACAACGGACGGATGATCGTGATCGAGATGAATCCGCGGGTGTCGCGTTCGTCCGCTCTGGCCTCCAAGGCGACCGGCTTCCCGATCGCCAAGATCGCCGCCAAGCTGGCGGTGGGCTACACGCTGGATGAACTGCGCAACGACATCACCGGCGGCGCCACGCCGGCAAGCTTCGAGCCCAGCATCGACTATGTGGTCACCAAGATCCCGCGCTTCGCGTTCGAGAAGTTCCGCGAGGCCGATCCTCATCTCACGACCCAGATGAAAAGCGTGGGCGAGGTGATGGCCATGGGCCGCACGTTCCAGGAGTCGTTCCAGAAGGCGCTGCGCGGCCTGGAAACCGGCATCGACGGCCTGACCGAGCGGGAGACCGACCGCGAGGAAATCATTGAGGCGATCGGCAATGCCGGCCCAGAGCGTGTGCTCTTTGTCGCCGATGCCTTCCGAATCGGGATGTCTCTCGACGAGATCTTCGAGGAAACACGCATCGACCCGTGGTTTCTTGCGCAGATCCAGGATATTGTCGAAACCGAGCGCCAACTGCATGGGCGCACCGTGGCCAGTCTGTCGGCCGCTGAACTGCGTTACCTGAAGGCCAAGGGTTACTCCGATAAGCGCCTGGGCAAGCTGCTGGCCTCCAACCATCATGACGTGCGCAAGGCGCGCCACGCGCTGGGCGTGCGGCCGGTCTACAAGCGGGTGGACACCTGTGCCGCCGAGTTCGCGACGCAGACCGCCTACATGTATTCCACGTACGAGGAAGAGTGCGAGGCAGAGCCCACCAGCCGCCGCAAGGTCATGGTGCTGGGCGGCGGACCGAACCGCATCGGGCAGGGCATCGAGTTCGACTACTGCTGCGTTCACGCTGCACTGGCCATGCGCGAGGACGGCTACGAGACCATCATGGTCAATTGCAACCCCGAGACGGTGTCCACCGACTACGACACCTCTGACCGGTTGTATTTCGAACCGGTCACCCTCGAGGACGTGCTCGAGATTGTCGACAAGGAAAAGCCCGTCGGCGTCATCGTCCAGTACGGTGGCCAGACACCCTTGAAGCTCGCGCTCGACCTCGAAGCCAACGGCGTGCCCATCGTCGGCACGACGCCGGATTCCATCGACATTGCTGAAGATCGCGAGCGATTCCAGAAGCTCCTGCATGAGTTGGGACTGAGGCAGCCACCCAACCGCACGGCCCGCACCGAAGAGCAGGCGCTGGCACTGGCCCATGAGATCGGGTATCCGCTGGTCGTGCGGCCAAGCTACGTCCTGGGTGGGCGCGCGATGGAAATCGTGCATGGCGACAAGGACCTCGAGCGCTACATGCGCGAGGCGGTGCGCGTCTCCGAGAAGAGCCCGGTTCTGCTGGACCGCTTCCTCGACGACGCGATCGAAGTCGATGTCGACTGCATCTCGGACGGCACCGACGTGATGATCGGCGGCATCATGGAGCACATCGAGCAGGCTGGCGTGCACAGCGGCGACTCGGCTTGCTCGCTTCCACCGTACTCGCTGTCGGCGAAGCTTCAGGATGAACTGCGGCGCCAGTCCGCGCTGATGGCGCGAGCACTGAAGGTGGTGGGCCTGATGAACGTGCAGTTCGCGATTCAGGGCGAGGGCGACGCCGCCGTCGTCTTTGTGCTGGAGGTGAATCCGAGGGCCTCGCGCACTGTGCCCTATGTCAGCAAGGCCACTGGCCAGGCGCTGGCCAAGATCGCTGCGCGGTGCATGGTGGGTCAGCCGCTTTCGCGGCAGCGTGCATTGCATGGCCGGGCGCCACAAGAAGTCATACCGCCCTACTTCAGTGTCAAGGAGGCCGTGTTCCCGTTCAACAAGTTCCCGGGAGTCGACCCCATCCTCGGCCCTGAGATGCGTTCAACGGGCGAGGTCATGGGAGCCGGGCGCAGCTTCGGCGAGGCCATGCTCAAGAGCCAGCTTGGCGCAGGCTCCAGACTACCGACAAAGGGCACGGTGGTCATCACCGTCAAGAACGGCGACAAAGCCCGTGCACTGTTGGTGGCTCGTGATCTGGTCGAACTGGGTTTTGCGGTCGTGGCAACAAAGGGCACGGCAGCAGCCATTGCCGCGGCGGGAATTCCGGTCAAGGTGGTCAACAAAGTCAAGGACGGGCGTCCCCACATCGCGGACATGGTGAAGGCCGGCGAGATCCAGTTGGTGTTCACCACCGTGGACGAAACCCGGACTGCCATCGCCGACTCGCGGTACATCCGCACTGCGGCGCTGGCCAATCGCGTGACCTACTACACCACCATGGCGGGTTGCGAGGCTGCCACCGAGGCACTGAAGCACCAGACGGGCATGACCGTGTTGTCGCTGCAGGAACTGCACGCCGAACTGCACTAGACTTGCACGCTCATCACCCCGCCGCTGGCGCCGCTCAGGCCGGCCCCGGCGGCGATTTCATTTTGTTCGAGGAAACGTTACGTCATGACCACCATCCCATTGACCCGGCGCGGCGCCGAGAAGCTCAAGGAGGAACTGCTGCGGCTCAAGACGGTCGAGCGTCATGCGGTGATCCAGGCCATTGCCGAGGCGAGGGCGCAGGGTGACCTCTCCGAGAACGCCGAGTACGACGCCGCCAAGGACAAGCAGGGCTTCATCGAGGGTCGCATCCTCGAGCTCGAGGGCAAGCTCGCCGCGGCTCAGGTCATCGACCCGGCCGCACTGGATGCCGGCGGCAAGGTGGTATTCGGCGCCACGGTCGACCTCGAGGATGAAGCCTCCGGGCAGGCGGTGACCTACCAGATCGTGGGTGACGATGAGGCCGACCTCAAGCAGGGCTTGATTTCCATCAGCTCGCCGATCGCACGGGCGATGATCGGCAAGGAAGCCGGCGACTTGGCCGAAGTGAAGGCCCCAGGCGGCATCAAGCGCTACGAAATCGTGGGCGTGCGCTACGTCTGACGACACCGACCGGGGCGTTGCGAAGCCCGGGCACCATCGGGCAAGGGCCTCAGTCGGCCTGGGACTTCTTCTTGACGCTGGTCACGCGGGTGCGCGCGCGCTTGATCGAACCACCCGCCGTCACCCGCTGGTTGCCCATCACTTTCACCTTCTTCACCTGCGGGCGGTGGGTGGGGCTCTTCGAGAACTTGACGATCTTCACCACCTTCGGGCCGGCCATGCGGTCCTCGCGGGGCGCCTTCTCCCGCGGTGGAATCGGTCGCCACAGCACCAGCAGCTTGCCGATGTGCTGCACCGGCGCCGCCCCCAGCGCGTCGGCCAGGGCCAGGAGCATGGCCATGCGCTCATCGCGTGAGTCGGAGAACACGCGCACCTTGATGAGTCCGTGCGCCTTCAACGCGGCGTCGACCTCTCGGCGCACGGCGTCGGTCAAACCGTCGGCGCCGATCAGCACCACCGGGTCCAGGTGATGCGCCTCGGCGCGCTTTTCCTTGCGTTGGGCAGGACTCAATTCGATTGCAGGCATCACACTATTATCTCCGCGACATGAAGATCAACACCAAGAGCCGCAAGGTCAACAAGGCCTGGCTACAGGACCATCTGAACGATCCCTACGTCAAGATGGCGCAGAGGGAGGGCTATCGTGCCCGCGCGGCCTACAAGCTCAAGGAAATCGACGAAGCGTTTCGCCTGTTTCGTCCAGGGCAGGTGGTGGTCGACCTTGGAAGCGCCCCCGGCGCCTGGAGCCAGTACCTGCGTCGCCGATTTGCGCCCAAGACAGCAGGCACGGGAGGTGCCGCGGTCGGCGAGTTGCAGGGAACACTCGTGGCGCTGGACCTGCTCCCAATGGACCCGATCGAAGGGGTGCACTTCATCCAGGGCGACTTCCGTGAGGAGTCGGTCGTGGCAGCGCTGGAAGCGGCGCTAGGTGGGCGGCCGGTGGACGTGGTGGTGTCGGACATGGCGCCCAACCTGTCGGGCATCGAGGTGTCCGATGCTGCCCGCATCGAGCATCTGATCGAGCTGGCCATCGAGTTCGCTATGCGCCATTTGCGTCCCGACGGTGTGCTGGTGGCCAAGGTGTTTCATGGCAGCGGTTACAGCCAGTTGGTCGAGCGCTTTAAACGCGCGTTTCGAGTCGTCAAGGCATGCAAACCGAAAGCCTCCCGTGACCGATCTTCGGAAACCTTCCTGGTCGGATGGAGTCCCAGAAGGGTTTAGGGTGTGCAGGCGGGCATCGGATCGGGCCCGCACGGGCGGCGCACTCGCTTGATTCAGTGCAGGCCCGACGGCTGAAATCGGGCCTGAATCTGGCGTTTATGGCCCTTTCGGAGCGGATCCCGCACTGCGGAACGTCCCACTTGACTCGAATAGAATGAACCCCACATACCGCCTGTCCGATGCGTCCCCTGTGGCGCTGTGTCTCGGGCGTATTGAATGGCTGAAGGAGCCGCGGTGAACAATCAATGGTTCTCGAAGATCGCTGTCTGGCTGGTGATTGCACTGGTGTTGTTCACCGTTTTCAAGCAGTTCGATCGCGGGGTTGTTCAGGGCCAGAGCATCCCATACTCCGAGTTTCTCGACGAAGTCAGGAACGGTCGCATCAAGCAGGTCACCCTGCAGGAAGGCTATGGTTCATCGGAGATCATCGCCCTCACCACCGACGACAGGCGCATCCGGTCGACAGCCACCACGCTGGACCGCGGCTTGGTGGGTGACTTGATCAAGAACGACGTCAAGTTCGACGTCAAGCCGCGCGAAGAACCGTCGCTGCTGATGAGCCTGCTCATCAGCTGGGGCCCGATGCTGCTGTTGATCGGCGTGTGGGTGTACTTCATGCGCCAGATGCAGGGCGGCGGCAAGGGTGGGGCCTTCAGTTTCGGCAAGAGCAAGGCGCGCATGCTGGACGAGAGCAACAACTCCGTCACGTTCGCCGACGTCGCTGGCTGCGACGAGGCCAAGGAGGAGGTCAAGGAGCTGGTCGACTTCCTGAAGGATCCGCAGAAGTTCCAGAAGCTTGGCGGCCGCATACCGCGCGGTGTGCTGATGGTCGGCCCGCCGGGCACCGGCAAGACGCTTCTGGCCAAGGCTATCGCCGGCGAGGCCAAGGTGCCATTCTTCAGCATCTCCGGCTCCGATTTCGTCGAGATGTTCGTCGGTGTTGGTGCGGCCCGCGTGCGAGACATGTTCGAGCAGGCCAAGAAGAGTGCGCCGTGCATCATCTTCGTCGACGAGATCGACGCCGTGGGCCGTCACCGCGGTGCCGGCCTGGGTGGCGGTAACGACGAGCGCGAGCAGACGCTCAACCAGATGCTGGTCGAGATGGACGGCTTCGAAACCAACCTCGGTGTCATCGTCATGGCGGCGACGAACCGGCCCGACATCCTCGATCCGGCGTTGCTGCGACCCGGCCGCTTCGACCGCCAGGTGTATGTCACATTGCCTGACGTGCGCGGCCGCGAGCAGATCCTCAACGTGCACATGCGCAAGGTGCCCATCGGCCAGGACATCCGGGCCGACATCCTCGCCCGCGGCACGCCGGGGTTCTCCGGCGCCGACTTGGCCAACTTGGTGAATGAAGCGGCACTCTTTGCCGCCCGCCGCAATGGCCGGGTGGTCGAAATGGTCGACTTCGAGAAGGCCAAGGACAAGATCATGATGGGCCCCGAGCGCAAGTCCATGGTCATGCCCGAGGAAGAGCGCAAGAACACGGCCTATCACGAGGCTGGTCACGCATTGGTGGCTCGCCTGCTGCCCAAGACCGACCCGGTGCACAAGGTGACGATCATTCCGCGTGGCCGGGCGCTGGGCGTGACCATGCAGTTGCCCGAAGGCGACCGCTACAGCATGGACAAGGGTCGCATGCTGTCGACCATCTCGGTGCTGTTCGGTGGGCGCATCGCCGAGGAAGTGTTCATGGACCAGATGACCACCGGCGCCAGCAACGACTTCGAGCGGGCCACCCAGATTGCGCGCGACATGGTCACGCGCTACGGCATGACCGACGAACTCGGTCCCATGGTTTACGCAGAGAACGAAGGCGAGGTCTTCCTTGGGCGCTCGATCACCAAGCAGGTGAACGTGTCGGAGCAGACCATGCAGAAGGTCGACCGTGAGATCCGCCGCATCATCGACGAGCAGTATGTGCTGGCGCGCAAGCTCATCGAAGACAACAAGGACAAGATGCACGCAATGGCCAAGGCGCTGTTGGAGTGGGAAACGATCGACAGTGACCAGATCGACGACATCATGTCAGACCGACCCCCGCGGCCGCCCAAGGACTGGACATCTCCCAGCGCCCGCTCGACCGGGTCCGGCCCCACCGTGGGCAATGCCGACAGCGCGCCTGCAGCAGCGGCCTGAGCGTCAGCGGGCATGCGTGACGGGCTGCAGTTGCGGCTCATCAGTGAATTGACACAATGCAGATGGGGCCTCCGGGCCCCATCGTCATCTGGATGTACTGGCAAACCTCCCGATTCAGACTCAGCCTTGAGCGCCCGCTGGTGATGGGCATCGTGAACGTGACGCCGGACTCGTTCTCGGATGGCGGTCGCCACGCAGCGGCGGCTGATGCGATGGCTTGGTGCGACCGCCTGGTGCGCGAGGGCGCCGACATACTCGACATCGGCGGCGAGTCCACGCGTCCAGGGGGTCAGGCGCCCGATCGCGACGAAGAACTCCGTCGTGTCTTGCCTGTGGTTCGCCATGCCGTGACCTTGGGTCGACCGATCTCCGTCGATACCAGCCGGCCGGAGGTGATGGCCGAGGCCATCGCGGCCGGTGCAGACATCATCAACGACGTGCGCGCCTTGCGCCGACCTGGTGCACTGGCCGTGCTGGCGGAAGCTCCGCGCGTCGGCGTGTGCCTGATGCACATGCGTGGCGAGCCGGACACGATGCAGCAGCAGACAGCCTACGACGACGTCGTGCATGACGTTGCAGTGGCGCTGGAACGCCGCATGCGTGAAGTCGTTGACGCGGGCGTGCAAGTCGAGCGTATCGCGCTTGATCCCGGGATCGGGTTTGCCAAGACCGCCGAGCAAAATTGGCAGTTGCTGCGGCGCCAGGGTGAGCTGTGCGCGATTGGGCGACCGCTGCTGGTCGGCTGGTCACGCAAGTCCACTCTGGGACTTCTGACCGGGCGGGCTGTGGGCGATCGGCTGGCAGCCAGCGTCTCAGCGGCCTTGGTGTCGGCATGCCGGGGCGCGCATGTCGTGCGCGTGCATGATGTGGCGGCAACGGTTGACGCGCTCAAGGTGGCAGCAGCGGCCGGCTTCATTGGCGAAGGACCACCCGGCGCATGCTGACAAATCCTCATCCTGGGTGACTGGGGCCAATGGTGACCTCAGGATCGACGAGTACTTCGAAGGAATCGGACATGGCAAGGAAGCACTTCGGGACCGATGGCATACGGGGGGAGGTTGGCCGTTCGCCGATCACGCCCGACTTCATGCTGCGGCTGGGACACGCGGTCGGACGCGTGCTGCGCCAGGCCACCAACCGCCCGGTGGTGCTCATCGGCAAGGACACTCGGATCTCCGGCTACATGATCGAGTCGTCCCTGGAGGCAGGCCTGGCGTCGGCGGGGGTGGACACCCTTCTGACGGGTCCGTTGCCGACGCCCGGCGTGGCCTACCTGACCCGGGCGTTGCGGCTCGACCTGGGCATCGTGATCAGTGCATCGCACAACCCCTTCCAGGACAACGGCGTCAAGTTCTTCTCTGCTCGGGGCGAAAAGCTGCCCGACGAGTGGGAACTGGCCGTCGAGCGGGCGATCGACGAGCCACCTCGCTGGGTGGATGCCGCATCACTGGGTCGGGCCCGGCGCATTGACGATGCGCGTGGCCGGTATGTGGAGTTCTGCAAGAGCACCATCGGCAACGACCTGACTCTGCGTGGCTTGAAGCTGGTGGTCGACGCCGCCCATGGGGCCGCCTACCATGTTGCGCCGGATGTCTTCCACGAACTCGGCGCCGAGGTGTCGACGATCGGCTGCGCGCCGGATGGCCTGAACATCAACCAGGGATGCGGCGCCACCTCGCCGCAGGCGTTGGTCGATGCGGTGCGCCAGCGTGGCGCCGACTATGGGGTTGCGCTCGATGGCGATGCCGATCGCCTGCAGATCGCCGACCAGGATGGACGGCTGTACAACGGCGACGAACTGCTGTACGCGATGGTGATCGATCGGTTGGATCAGGGACAGCAGGTGGCTGGCGTGGTCGGCACCTTGATGACCAACCTGGCCGTCGAGCAGGCGTTGAGGGCGCGCGATGTTGAGCTGGTGCGGGCCAAGGTAGGCGACCGCTACGTGCTGGAGGAGCTCAATTCCCGCGGCTGGCTGCTGGGAGGGGAGGGCTCCGGACATCTGCTGGCGCTGGACAAGCACACCACCGGCGACGGTATCGTCAGCGCGTTGCAGGTCCTCCAAGCTGTCGGGCGCAACGGCGGGCGCCTGGCCGATTTGCTAAATGGGCTGCAGCTGTTTCCGCAGGAAATGATCAATGTGCGCGTGGCCGATCAACGAGACTGGCGAAAGAACACGCGACTGGTGCGAGAAGCGGAATCTGTCGAAGCCGAGCTGGCAGGCAGTGGTCGAGTGCTCATACGCGCATCTGGAACCGAGCCCGTTCTGCGAGTAATGGTCGAGGCGCGAGACCGCGACGTCGCCCGCGTGCAGGCGCAGCGCCTGGCCGAAGCGGCGACGACCGGCTGACGCTGGCCAAGTCGAATCCAGCCGCTCCAGGTGTTCCGTTCGATGACGGCGTGACACGACGTTGTCATGAAAGAGAGCCCATCTGTCATGCGGCCGGTCGGGTTGTCACATTACTTTCATGACACATCCCTAGGATGAGCACCATTGCACGCTAGGCCGTGCTCATCGTGGAGTGAAACTCATGAACGTTGGTGTCAAGGTGGTTGCGGCGGCGGCCGCGCTCGGTTTTGCCGCGCTGGCTGCGCAGGCCCAGCAGGTCGTCAAGATCGATGGCTCGTCGACGGTGTATCCGATCACCGAAGGCGTGGCCGAAGACTTCCAGAAGGCCAAGAAGGGTGCCGTCAAGGTGACCGTGGGCATCTCCGGCACCGGCGGTGGCTTCAAGAAGTTCTGCCGCGGCGAGACCGACATCTCCAATGCGTCGCGTCCGATCACCGACAAGGAGATGACGGCATGCCGCGAGGCTGGCATCGAGTACATCGAGTTGCCCGTGGCCTTCGATGCCTTGACCGTCGTCATCAACCCCAAGAACACCTGGCTCAAGCAAGCCACCGTTGAAGAACTCAAGAAGCTTTGGCAGCCGGCCGCCCAGGGCAAGGTGCTGCGCTGGAACCAGGTCAACCCGTCGTGGCCTGATGCGCCGGTGAAGTTGTTCGGCGCTGGCGCCGACTCCGGCACATTCGACTACTTCACCGAGGCCATCGTCGGCAAGAGCAAGTCCAGCCGGGGTGACTTCACCGCCTCGGAAGACGACAACGTGCTGGTGCAAGGCGTTTCGCAGGATGTCAATGCGATGGGCTTCTTCGGCTACGCCTACTACGCCGAAAACCAGGCGCGCCTGAAGGCGTTGGCCATTGTCGAGAAGGCCGGCAAGCCTGGAGTGCTGCCCAGCGAGGCCACCGTTCTCGACGGCACCTACCAGCCCCTGTCGCGCCCGATCTTCATCTACGTGAACGTGAAGTCACTGGCCAAGCCCGAGGTCAAGGAGTTTGCCGAGTACTACCTGAAGGCAACGCCGAAGATCGCCAAGGAGGTGAAGTACGTCCCGCTGCCGGCGAAGGCCTACACCTTGGGCCAGGAGCACCTGACTCAGTTGAAGAAGGGGACCGTCTTCGGCGGCAAGAACGAAGTCGGCGTGCGCATCGAGGACCTGCTGTCGCGGGAAGCCAAGCTCTGATCGAAGGCTGCGTGCCTGATTGACGGCCGGGCCCCGGGCGCGCAGGCGACGGGGCCCGTTTCTCGTGATGTTCGACCGACGGCCCGTTCGGCCATCGACGACGAGGGGTTTCTAGAATGTCGACCACACCCACTCAAACGGTCGAGGTCCCGGTGAAGGATGTTCCATTGACCGGCGAGGCCCGCCTGGCCCAGATGGCTCGGGCCAAGCTTCAGCGCAAGCGCAAGGAAGCGGCCATCGAGTTCGTGCTGCTTCTGGCCGCCTGCGTTTCGGTGTTCACGACTGCGGGCATCGTCTACATCCTGGTCAAGGAGTCGATCGTCTTCTTCGGCGACGTGCCGGTCTGGGACTTCCTGACTGATACCCAGTGGACGCCACTGTTCGATGACGCCCACTTCGGCATCATGGTGCTGTTGTCGGGCACGATCACCAGTTCGGCAGTGGCTCTGTTCGTGGCGGTGCCGTTGGGCACCATCATTGCGATTTACCTGTCGGAGTTCGCGGGACATAAGACCCGCGAGACGCTCAAGCCTGTGCTCGAGATGCTGTCGGGTGTGCCGACCATCATCTACGGCTACTTTGCGCTGCTGTTCGTCACGCCGCTGCTGCAGAAGGTGTTTCCCGAACTGCCGGGCTTCAACGTGCTCTCAGCGGGTCTGGTCATGGGCATCATGATCATTCCGTATGTCGCATCGCTGTCGGAAGATGCCATGCGCGCCGTTCCGATGGGCTTGCGCGAAGGGTCGTACGCCATGGGCGCGACCCGTTACCAGACGGCTGTGAAGGTGGTGGTGCCCGCTGCGCTGTCGGGCATTGCTTCGGCCTACATCCTGGGCGTCTCGCGTGCGGTTGGCGAAACCATGATCCTGGCTGTCGCGGCCGGCATGCAACCCACCCTCACGTTCAATCCGATGGAGCCCGCGGCCACCATCACCAGCTACATCGTCCAGGTGGCGCTGGGCGACCTGCCACATGGCTCTGTGGGGTACCAGACCATCTTCGCCGCTGGCCTGATGCTGCTTCTGCTGACTCTGTTCTTCAACATGCTGGGCTATTGGATCCGCCGCAAGTATCGGGAGGTCTACTGAAATGGCTGCCATCGACGCTGTCGCGCGGGCAAAGGAAATCCGCGAACTGATCCGAGTGCACAAGCGCTGGGATGCGCTGTTCGCGATCCTCGGCCTCCTGGCCATGATGGTCGGCATTCTCACTCTGGTGGCCCTGTTCACGGAAATGGTGGTCGACGGCCTGCCGCGGCTGAACGCCGAGTTCTTCACCAACTTCCCGTCGCGTCGCGCTGGACAGGCAGGAATATTGTCGGCCTGGGTGGGGTCGATCCTGGTGATGATCGTGACAGCGAGTTTCGCAGTCCCGATCGGGATCGCGGGAGCGATCTACCTCGAAGAATACGCCAAGAAGAACTGGTTCACCGACATCATTGAAATCAACATCAGCAACCTGGCGGGGGTGCCCTCCATCGTCTATGGCCTGCTGGCGCTGGGCCTGTTCGTCTACACCTTCGGATTCGGACAGAGCATTCTCTCGGCCGGACTGACCTTGGCACTGCTCATACTGCCCATCGTCATCGTGGCGACCCGCGAAGCCCTGCGCTCGATTCCGCAGCACATTCGCGAGGCTGCCTATGGCTGTGGTGCCTCGCGCTGGCAGGTTGTGCACGACCACTTGCTGCCTTACAGCACGCCCGGCATCCTCACCGGTGTGATCATCGGCATGGCCCGCGCAATCGGCGAGACGGCACCCATCATCACGATTGGCGCGCTCACGTTCATCGCTTTCCTGCCGCCGGTACCGTTTGCAGGCGATCCACCTGCTGGACTGTTCGATTGGCTGACGTCCCCATTCACGGTGATGCCCATCCAGATCTTCAACTGGACATCTCGCCCGGATCCGGCATTCCACCAGAACGCGGCCGCCGCCAGCCTGGTGCTGGTGGTCATGACGCTGGGCATGAACGCACTGGCGATCTGGCTGCGCTACCGCCTGCGCAAGAACATCAAGTGGTAAGCGCCTCTTGACCCATAGCATCGACGGATGACCCCATGACCTCCACGATCACACTGCCCGACAGCCCGCCTCCTTTGAAGGCGCAGTCGAAGTCGCTCGATTTCTACTACGGTGACTTCAAGGCACTCAAGGGCGTTTCGATGCCGGTGTTCGAGCACCGCGTCACGGCTCTCATCGGCCCTTCTGGCTGCGGCAAGAGCACGTTCTTGCGCTGCTTCAACCGCATGCATGATCTCTATCCGGGCCATCGGTATGACGGCGCAATCGAACTGCTGCCCGATGCGGTGAACGTGCTGGCGCACGAGGTCGATCCCATCGAAGTTCGCATGCGCATATCGATGGTGTTCCAGAAGCCGAATCCTTTCCCGAAGTCGATCTTCGAGAACGTGGCCTACGGGCTGCGCGTTCGCAACGAAAGGTCGCGCAGTTTTCTCGAAGACAAGGTCGAGGCGGCGCTGAAGGGCGCCGCGCTTTGGAACGAAGTTCGTGACCGTCTAGACGAAGGTGGCTCCAACCTCTCGGGCGGACAGCAGCAACGCCTGTGCATCGCCCGTGCGTTGGCCACCGATCCGGAGATCATTCTGTTCGACGAGCCCACCTCGGCCCTGGATCCGATCGCCACCGGCGCGATCGAAGACCTGATCGGCGAGCTCAAGGACAAGGTGTCGATCCTGATCGTGACCCACAACATGCAGCAGGCGGCACGGGTTTCGGACTACACCGCCTACATGTACTTGGGCGAGTTGATCGAGTACGGCGATACCAAGGAGATCTTCATGCGTCCGAAGCGCAAGGAGACTGAAGACTACATCACCGGCCGCTTCGGTTGACGGTTGCCCACGGAGTGAACCATGTCCGAAAAGCACTTGTCCACGCAATTTGACTCCGAGTTGGCGGGCATCTCCGCGCAGGTCCTCGAGATGGGCGGCCTGGTCGAGTCGCAGGTCGCGCAGGCGGTCTACGCCTTGTCCAACTTCAGTGCCGACGTCGCCACCCAGGTACTCAAGCAGGAAGAGCGGGTGAACTCGATGGAGGTCGACATCGACCGCGACCTGTCGTCGATCATCGCGCGGCGCCAACCCACCGCCCGCGACCTGCGCCTGCTGATTGCCGTGTCCAAGACCATCGGCAACCTCGAGCGCATCGGCGACGAGGCGGCGCGCATCGCCCGCACGGTGCAGAAATTGATGAATGCGGGCATGTCCAGCCGGCTGCGCCTGCCGGTATCCGACCTGTCTTTCGAGGCGGAGCTCGCGACCCAGCAGTTGCGCAAGGCACTAGATGCGTTCGCGCGTCTGGACACGACGGCAGCGCTCGAAGTGCTGCGCCAGGACGACCAGATCGACCAGGAGTTCGACGGCCTCATGCGCAAGCTGATCACCTACATGATGGAAGACCCGCGCACCATTTCGTCGGCCATTGATCTGGTGTTCGTGGCCAAGGCGATCGAACGCGTGGGTGACCACGCCAAGAACCTGGCCGAAGTCATCATCTACATCGTCAAGGGTACCGACGTCCGGCACAACCCGGTCGAGGCGGTCGAGACGATGGTCCGTTGAGTTTCAGCCGATGAGCAGGATCCTGGTTGTCGAGGACGAATCGGCCATTGCTGAGTTGATTGCCATCAACCTGCGGCACGCCGGTCACGAAATCACGTTGGCAGCGTCGGCAGAGCAAGCCCAGAGTGAGGTTGATGCGCAACTGCCCGACCTCGTCGTGTTGGACTGGATGCTCCCGGGGCAGTCGGGTCTCGCGCTGGCCCGTCAGTGGCGAGCCGATACACGTACCAAAGAGCTGCCCATCATCTTGCTGACCGCCCGCGCGGCGGAGCAGGACAAGGTCTCCGGTCTCGACGCGGGTGCGGACGACTACCTCACCAAGCCGTTTTCGACCAACGAGCTGATGGCACGCATACGCGCAGTGCTGCGGCGCAAGGTGCCCGAGGCACTGGACGAAGCGGTCGAGATTGCCGGGCTGAGGTTGGACCCGGCCACGCGCCGCGTCAGCCATCGCGAGCGCGAGCTGAAGCTGGGGCCGACGGAGTTCCGGCTGCTGCACTTCCTGATGAAGCACCCTGAGCGCGTGCACAGCCGGTCCAACCTGCTCGACCGTGTCTGGGGTGACCATGTGTTCATCGAGGAGCGCACTGTCGACGTGCACATCAAGCGCCTGCGCGAAGCGTTGTCTCCGGCGGGGTGTTCTGGCATGCTGGAAACCGTTCGTGGAGCGGGGTATCGGTTGACTGGCCAGGCCAGTGCCGCAGTGGGATAGCCGCTCCGCCTTTTCAGACGATGAGCTGGACTTGGCTGCGTCCCCTGTTGGCCTGGGTGGCCTGCGCTGGTGGCGCGGCGATTGGCTACGGCCTGGGCGCGTGGGTGGGACATCCGGTCTGGATGGCGGCCGCCGGTGTGAGCGGTGTCGTGCTCATGCTGGGCACGCATGATGCGGTGCATGCCCATCGGTTCATTCGCTGGCTGCGTGGTCCACGCACGGTGGCGCTCGGCGATGCGCCAGGTCTTTGGTCGGAAGTGTTCTTCAGGGCTGAGCGCAAACTGAAGGCGCTCGAGCACGACCTGCTGCAGGAGCGCGAACAGCGCAGCCAGTTTCTCAGCGCGATCGAGGCCTCGCCCAATGGCGTGTTGTTGCTCGACGAAAGCGATCAGATCGAGTGGTGCAACCGCGTCGCAGCAGAGCACTTCGGACTGGATGTCCAGCGCGACATCCTTCAGCGGATCACCAATCTGGTTCGTGTGCCGGCCTTTGTCGCCTACTTGCAGGGCGGAACCTGGACCGAACCCGTGGTGGTGGAGGGGCGAGATGCGGCCAGTTCCCTCTCGGTACTGGTGCGCCGCTATGGTCAGGACCGCAAGATCGTCTTGTCGATGGACATCACCGAACGCCAGCGCGGCGAGGCCATGCGTCGCGACTTCGTGGCGAATGTGTCTCACGAGATTCGCACGCCGCTGACGGTGCTGGCCGGCTTCATCGAGACGATGGAAAACCTCCCGCTAACCGAGACCGAGCGCCAGCGCGTGCTGCTGTTGATGCGGCAGCAGACGGACCGCATGCATGTGCTGGTGGCCGACCTGCTGACACTGGCCCAACTCGAGGGCAGTCCACGCCCCTCGCTGGACAGGTGGAACCGGCTGTCGCCGTTGCTGCAGCGCATCGAGGCCGACGGCTGCACGCTCTCAGCGGGCAGGCATACCTTGGCGTTCCCGGCAGACCTGCCGGTCGAAGTGGCGGGCGTCGAGGCCGAGATCCTCAGCGCCGTGGGCAACCTGGTGAACAACGCCGTTCGCTACACGCCGGCGGGCGGTCGCATCGAGGTTTCGTGGGTCGATCACGGCGCGGGTTACGCGGCCCTGGAGGTGCGCGACAACGGCATCGGCATTGCGCGCGAGCATCTGCCTCGGCTCACCGAGCGGTTCTACCGCGTCGATGGCAGCCGGTCGCGCGAGACCGGTGGTACGGGCCTGGGACTGGCCATCGTGAAACACGTGATGCAGCGTCACGGCGGAGAACTGGAAGTCGAAAGCGAGCCGGGCAAGGGCTCGTGCTTTCGCCTGGTCTTTCCGAGCGCGCGAGTGCGACCGACCACGGCTGTCCAGGCAGTGCCAAACACCTTCGACGACAGGGCGATCACCCGCTGAACGCGGGTCCCCGCAACTGTGAACGGCGCGGCCAATGCCGCCTGTGGGTCGAAGCACGACGGACCTGAAATGGACTCAATCGGCGTTGCGTAGGCGCTGGTACAACACCAGGGTCTCCTGGCGTTCTGTCGGCCGGCGTGCCCGTTCCAGCTCGATCCAGGCCGCTGATGGCGCTTCACGGTAAGCGGGTGTCGGCTGCACCAGCAGCAGTGCATCGCAGCGAGCCTTGTCGATTGGCACTGTCCGCGCGTCGATCTGGCGGCCGGTGTATACCTCCAGCGCCGCGACCAATACCGGAGGCGCGGTTGGGGCGCTGACACAACCGCCGGTGGGCAGCGCACGCGCAAGTTGCTCGATGGCCGATCGGTAGCTGCGTGCGTGGTCCAACGCTGGCAGCCACAGCGTCATCAACAACAGCCAGGACAACGCGACCCCGCTGGCCGGCAGGACCAGGCTGCGCCAAAGCGCGCTGCGATGCCGACCCGTGCGCCACCGCACCAACCAGATCCAGGCCAGAGTGGCACATGCGCCCAGCAGCAGCTCCGGTGCGGAAAACGGCGGCCGGTAGCCGCTCAGCAGGCGCAGCACGTTGGCCGCGGGCTTTGCTGGCCAACCGAGGTGCATCGCCAGGTAGAACATCCATATGGCTGCGGCCGACACGGTGAAGAAGAACACCGAGAACCAGTCGATTGCAGCCGCAGTACCGCGCTGCAGTGTCGGGAGCGCGAACGCGGCAAGGATGGCCACACCGGGCAACGCCAACATCAAGGCCCGATCGGAGCCACCCATGCCCAGGCATGTCATCAGGCCAGGCAGCAATGACAGCAGGGGAATGCTCACGTGGGCCTTGCCCAGATAGCGGCGCCACCGCCAAAGGGTTAGTGCCGCCAGGGCCCCGGCTGGCCAAAGAAACCAGACCCACAGGCGCAGTGCCTGTAGCGGATCGAGAGTCGGAGCGATGCGCCATTGCCACGCGTTCAGGGGCCAGGCCACCAGCATTGCGAGCACTGCGCCCACACCGATCCACGGAAGCAGTGTGCGCCCACCGGGGAGGACGGACCGCCACGACAGTGCACACGCAGCCAGCCCGATGAAGCAAGCCAGTGCCGGGGCATCGCTGGCTGCCAGAGCGGGCAGAGCCAGCATCACGCCCATGCGCGGCAGATTGGGCAAGCGATGGGTGCACGACAGCGACCAGAGCAGAGTGGACAGCGCGGCAAGCTGGACCAACTCAGGCGTGGTCTCGTGACCGAGTTGCAGCAACCCGAGTGTTGCCAGCAGTGCCAACAGCGCTCCGTCCGCCATGGCGCGCGCGTAGTCGGCCGGAAGCGCCTCGCCACCGAACGCGAAGGCCAGCGGCTGCGCCGCGTCGGTGCGCGCAAGATGAAACGTGGCGTACCAAACCGCCAGGAGCGTCAGCGACAACAGCGCGGCGAATGGCAGTCGTGCGGCCAGTGCCGGAGCCAGGACGCCATCGGCGAGCCAGATGCTGGCTGCACCGATCCAGGTCGGCAACAGCGCGGCGTCGGTCGGCATGCCACCCAGGGAGGGCGTCCACCACGAGGTGCGCCCCTGGGCCATCGCGAGCATCTGACCGAATGCGGTGAGATCGGCGTTCCGCCACGGTTCGCGGCCGAACAACCCCGGCAGCACATAGGCCGCGCAAAGCAGCAGCAGCGGCAGGCGCGGCAGGCGCCGTGCCGCATCGCGCGCGACCAGCGCCGGCTTGGGGATCGGGGTCACCGCGCGATCATGCATCTGCATGCACCAATGAAAAGGGCAGCCGAAGCTGCCCTGACGTGTCGACGTGCGCCGAAAGCGGCGCGCCGCTCGCAATCAGGCCGACTTCTTGGCCATGCCCACACGGGCGAACTTGTTGCGGAACTTCTCGACGCGGCCACCGAGGCTGTCGATGCTCTTCTGGGTGCCGGTATAAAAAGGATGGGTTTCGCTCGTCGTTTCGAGCTTCACCAGCGGCAGTTCACGGCCGTCGTCCATCTTGACGGTTTCTTTCGTCTGCACGGTTGAGCGGGTGACGAACTTGAAACCGTTGGACAGGTCCACGAAGCACACTTCGCGGTAGTTCGGGTGGATGCCTTCTTTCATGGGAATCTCTCGCTTCGGTTGGACCGGGAGCCACGCCGCACCATGCAGCGCACTTTCCGTTTGGGCGGAAAAACGCGAATTATATCCAGTTTGGGCCCACCCACGGCCGCGCAAGCATGCGCGGCCGCTTCGGCAGGCGTGCAACAGTGCGCAGGCACTGTTGCACGTCCGGCCTCAGCCACCGCGGCGCATCATGTCGAAGAAGTCGAGGTTGTTCTTGCTCGACTTCATCTTGTCGAGGATGAACTCCATCGCCTCGATCTCGTCCATGTTGTACAGGAGCTTGCGCAGGATCCACGTCTTCTGCAGGATCTCTGGCTTGAGCAGGAGCTCCTCGCGGCGGGTGCCCGTCTTGTTGATCAGAATGGACGGGTAGACCCGCTTCTCGGCCATGCGGCGGTCGAGATGGATTTCGCAGTTGCCGGTACCCTTGAATTCTTCGTAGATCACCTCGTCCATGCGACTGCCGGTGTCGATCAGGGCGGTGCCGATGATGGTCAGCGAACCTCCCTCCTCGACATTGCGCGCCGCGCCGAAGAAGCGCTTGGGGCGCTGCAGCGCGTTGGCGTCCACGCCACCGGTGAGCACTTTGCCGGACGAGGGCAGCACGTTGTTGTAGGCGCGCGCCAGACGGGTGATCGAGTCCAGCAGGATCACCACGTCCTTGCGCAGTTCGACCAAGCGCTTGGCGCGCTCGATCACCATCTCGGCCACTTGCACATGGCGGGCAGCCGGCTCGTCGAACGTGGAGGAAATGACCTCGCCGCGCACGGTGCGCTGCATCTCGGTCACCTCCTCGGGGCGCTCGTCGACGAGCAGCACGATCAGGTGGATCTCCGGGTGGTTGGCCACCAGTGAGTGAGCGATGTGCTGCATCATGACCGTCTTGCCGGTCTTGGGCTGCGCCACCAGCAGCGCGCGCTGCCCTTTGCCGATCGGCGCGATCAGGTCGATGATGCGGCTGGTGATGTTCTCTTCGTTCTTGATGTCACGCTCGAGCTTGAACTGCTCCTTCGGGAACAGCGGCGTCAAGTTCTCGAACATGATCTTGTGCTTGTTCTCCTCGGGCGTCAGGCCGTTCACGCGGTCGACCTTCACCAGCGCGAAATAGCGCTCGCCGTCCTTGGGCACGCGCACTTCGCCCTCGATCAGGTCACCGGTATGGAGGTTGAAGCGGCGGATCTGGCTGGGGCTGAGGTAGATGTCGTCGGTCGACGCCATGTAGCTGGTGTCGATGGAGCGCAGGAACCCGAAGCCATCGGGTAGCACTTCGAGCACGCCGTCGCCGAACACCTGTTCGCCGCCCTTGGCGCGCTTCTTCATGATGGCGAACATCAGCTCCTGCTTGCGCAGTCGAGCGACGTTGTCGATCTCCAGCGCCTCGCCCATCTTGATGAGTTCGGAGACGTGCTGCGCCTTCAGTTCGGACAGATGCATAACGGGGTGACACCCTGGGGTGATGGGCCAGCGCCTTGCCGGGGCGATAGGCCGAAAGCCGGGCACAAACCGCCTGCGCAGCGGCCATGCGGCCGCATGGCCGCGTGATCATCTGTGCTGGGGAGGTGGCCGGGAACCCCGCAAGGGCTTCGAGCCGTGGCTCAGCTGGCGGGGCGGCGATCCTGGGGCGCTGCGCAGCGGGCTCTTGGCCCTGTGTCGCAGCGCGATTAGGCTGATTATAGGTGCGGCTCGAGGAAGGCCGTCAACTGGGCCTTCGACAGCGCGCCGACCTTGGTCGCGGCAAGCTGGCCGCCCTTGAACAGCATCAGCGTGGGTATGCCCCGGATGCCATAGCGCGCCGGCACATCCCGATTCTCGTCGACGTTCATCTTGGCGATCTGGATTCGGTCGCCAAGTTCCTTGGCGGCTTCGTCCAGCATCGGCGCAATCATCTTGCACGGGCCGCACCAGTCGGCCCAGTAATCGACGAGGACGGGCGTCGTGGATTGAAGGACGTCCGCCTCGAACGAGGCGTCGGTCACGTGCTTGATCAGTTCGCTGCTCATCGCCGTTCCTTCGTGGGTTGAACACCCATCAACGAGTTCGGGGAATTCTGACACAAAGACCCCCTGCCGCCGTGCGCCGGGGCAGCGGCGGCGCGCTATGTTCACCATCGAGCGGCGCTATCGCAGGCGAGCCGGCCGCGTCGATCTGGCGGTTGAAGCAGGGCCTGTTCGGGGCTTCGGTCGCGCCCTGAATTAGGTCCAATCCGCACGATGCCCTCGCCATTTCCAGTTGAGTTGCGCCGTGGTTGTCACGGTGCCCATTGAACCCCGAAGGCCTACGAGTGAGTGCTCTGCCACCGGCCACCGCCAATTCCGCCCGTCCACAGGCGGTGCGCCACTTCGGGCGCTTCCAACTGCTGCGGTTGCTCGCCAAGAGCGACCGAACCATGATGTGGGCCGTTTCCGATCCGCGCAACCAGCAGGACCTGGTGCTGGCCATGCCCCGCCAGAAGCCCGCCGATGCGCCGGCGCTGACGCTGTGGCAACAGGCGGCGCGCAAGTCTGCCCGCATCGACCATCCAGGCCTGGCCCATGCTGTCGAGGTGGGCGAAGTCGAGGGCTGGCCCTACGTGACCTATGACCCCGGCTCATCGTCCACGATGGGGGAACTCACCGGCAGCAAGGGCATGAGTGCCGCGGAGCTTGTTCCCCGAGCTCTGCAGGCACTTCAGGGCTTGGCGTTTGCGCACGAGGCAGGCGTGGCGCATGGCGACTTGCAGACCTCGATGTTGCTGGTCAGCGAGTCCGGTGCATGTCGCTTGCTTGGGCTTGGTGTTGCCCTGGCAGCACAAGACCCACGGCTGCCACCGAGCGGCTCGCTCCAGCTGCATCGGCTGACTGCCGAGCGCGACGTGCTCGCGTTCGGCCTGGTGATGCATCAGTTGCTCAGTGGACAGCCGGCTCTGGAGGAACCCGACGTCGGGCGCGTGATCGGCCGGATGCCTCCTCTCGGACGCGAGCCGGTCCGGCTGCCATGGAGCATGCCCCACCCGGTGCCGGAGGCGTTGCGTGCCATCATCAACAGGGCCACGGATCGCCAGGAGCGACAACGCTACCGCAATGCACGCACACTCGTGCACGCACTCGAGGGATGGCTGTCCTCGGAAGGAGGAGGCGCTGGTCCCTTGGCGCAGTTGCAGGACCGCATTCGCGCCGCGGGAGTGCTGCCCGCGGTGCCCGGCGGCGCGTCGCGGGCAGCGCGCCTGGCCATGATGGAGCGTGAACGCACGATCGAACTCGCGGAGATCGTGCTGCAGGATACCGCGCTCACGTTCGAACTGCTGCGCACGGTCAACAGCTCCCAGGTCAGGGGGGTACTGGGCTCGGGTAGCGGGCCGGTGCTTACCATACGCCGCACGATCGCGATGATCGGGCTGGACGGTGTCCGGCAGGCCGCGTTGTCGTTGCGGGCCTGGCCGGGACCGCTGGACGACAGCCAGGCTGCCGAGCTGGAGCGCCTGTTCGACCGGGTGCGACGCGCCGGTCGCATCGCCCAGTGGCTGCGACCCGCCGGCTACGATGCGGAGGTCGTTTACCTGCTTGCGCTGCTTCAGAACCTCGGACGCCTGATCGTTCAGTACCACTTCCCGGACGAGTCGGCCCAGATACGGCGGCTGATGCAACCCGAGCCTGCAACCAAGGCGGGTGAGCCCGATGAGCCGGGCATGAGCGAGCAGGCGGCGTCCTATGCGGTGCTGGGTATCGATCTCGAGGCCATCGCTGCGGGGGTCGCCCGGCAGTGGGGGCTCGACGATGCCGTCATGCACATGATCCGACGTCCAGCGCCAGGCGCGCCGGTGCGGTCGGCAGACACCGACGACGAGGTGTTGCGGCTTTCAGCCGCTTGCGCCAACGAGGTTGTCGATGCGCAGGCCCTGCCGCCTGCTCAGATGCTGGCGGCGCTGCAGCGTGTTGCGCAGCGGTACGCTCGGGTGCTTGGTGTGACGCTGCGTGAGGTTCAGCTGGCGGCCCAGGGCATCGAGCCGAGCTCGGTGCAGACCGAGGGCGAGCGCAGTACGCAGTTCGGGGGGCTGCAGTGACTGCTGTGCGTGCTGTGGCGAGGGACGGGCGCGTCGGGCGGTTCAAGCTGATCCAGGAGCTCGGACGCGGCGCGCAGGCAGTGGTCTGGCGCGCGCATGACGAACGTCTGGAGCGAGACGTTGCGCTCAAGTTGCTGAGTCCGGGTGCAGACACGCTTTCGGTCGCCCAATGGTTGCACGAGGCGCGTGCAGTGAGCCGGCTCACGCACCCGAACATCGTGCCGGTCTTCGAAGCCGATGAGCACGACGGGCAACCCTATCTCGTATTCGAGTTGGTTCAGGGCAAGCCGCTGTCGGAGGCGCTTCGCAAGCACGGCGCCATGCAGGCACCGGCCGCTGTGCAGTGTGTGCTGGCCGTCCTCGAAGCGCTCGCCGAGGCGCATGGTCACGGCATCGTGCATCGGGACCTCAAGCCATCAAACATCCTGGTGGAAGAAGCAGGGCGCGCCCGGGTGATGGACTTCGGCATTGCCGCGCGTGCTTCCGAGGCGGGCGATGGCCTGATCGTCGGCACGCCCGGGTACATCTCGCCGGAAGCGGCGCAGGGCCTGCCGCCGACGCCGCAGATGGACGTCTTCTCGGCAGGCATGCTGCTGGCCGAGATGCTGACGGGATCACCCCTGCTGAGGGAGCGAGACCCTCACCGGGCGCTTCATCGCGTGGTACATGAAGACATGAGGCTGCCCGACGACGTCGCCATCGACGACGGTCTGCGAGCTGTCTTGATGCGCGCACTACAGCGGGATGCATCGTTGCGGTATCCGTCTGCGGTCGAGATGCGCGAAGCGTTGCGCGGATGGCTCGATGGGCGCGTGGCGGAAAGCACCGGCACAGCGGCCGGGAACACGTCCGGCAATGGAACGCTGGACTTCCTGCTGCGCCGCATGCGCTCGCGTACCGACTTTCCCACGTTGTCCGATTCGGTGGTGCGGATCCAGCGGATCGCGGCCTCCGAGCGCGAGAGCCTGAACAGTCTGGCAGCGGAGATCCTCAAGGATGTGGCACTGACGAACAAGCTGCTGCGGATGGTGAACACCGTCCACTACAGCAGCGCGGGCGGTGGCACCATCAGCACGGTCTCGCGTGCGGTGGCATTGGTGGGCTTCGCCGGCATCCGCAACATGGCGCTGTCGCTGCTGCTGTTTGAGCACATGAAGGACAAGGCGCACGCCAAGCGCCTGCGCGAGGAGTTCCTGCGCTCGTTGGTCGCGGGGCAGATCGCGGGCGAGTTGGCGATCTCGACTCGCGAAGCCGAGGAAGCGTTCTTGGGCGCGATGTTCCACAACCTCGGCCGGCTGCTGTGCGAGTACTACCTGCCCGAGGAGGCCCAGCAGATCCGTGATCACGTCGGCGCAACCGGCTCTTCGTCGGACAGCCCGCGCGGCTTGCTGGAGGCTGCGGCCGAGCGGGTGCTGGGCTTGGGTTTCGAACGCCTGGGGATGGGTGTCGCGCGATCCTGGGGACTTCCTGACAGCCTGCAGCGCTGCATGTTGCGCGGCGATGCCCAGGCCCCCGCACGGCCCGCGGAACGCGGCCTCGACCGGCTGCGGTGGGTGGCGGTCGCAGCCAACGAGCTGGCCGACGTGACGTTGGATGCCCCGCCTGAACAAGCCGTGTCCCGCATCGAGGCGCTGGTTTCACAGTACGGTCGCGCCTTGGCACTGGATGCGAAGCAGATGCAGGAGGCGCTGGTGCGCGCTCGATCCCGCCTGGCTCAGCTGGCGCCCGCAATGGGGCTGACGTTGCCCGCGAGTTGGACACGCGCTCCGGTGGCCGCAGGCGCAGCCTCAGTCCCTGCGAAGGCCGCAGCAGCCCAACCCGGGTTGGCCAATGCGGCGGACCTAGTTGAGTCGCAGGCCGACGCGCGGACGATCGTCGCACCGCGCGAGAACAAAGTCGCCTCAGGCGGCACCGCCGCTGCAGACAGCCACGGCTCGGGCCGACAGCCCGCCGATCGGGAGGTGCTGTCGGCGGGCATACATGACATCACTCAGGCCATGGCATCGGACAACTGCCCATTGGCCGAGGTGTTGCGGATGGTGCTGGACGTTATGCACCGTGGCATGGGCCTTCAGCGCGTGTTGCTGGCGCTGAAGGACCCACGTGGCGCAGCGCTCGTGGGTCGGGTCGGACTGGGACTGCGAGTCGACGAGGCTTGCCGGGTGTTTCGGGTCGAGTTGTCCCGCGGCAACGCGACACCGACCGACCTGTTCCAGGCGATTTGCCAGAAGGGCGCCGACACCGTGATCACCGATGCCAACGTGCCGTCGATCGCCCAGCGCTTGCCCACTTGGTACCAGCGACATCTGGGCGCGCCGGCCTTTCTGTTGCTGCCGATGTCTCTGAAGGGCGCGCCGTTCGGAATGATCTACGGAGACGTCGGCGATCAGGGTTCCTGGTCGGTCGACGAACGCGAACTCGCACTCGTGCGCACGCTGCGCAACCAAGCGGTCATGGCCTTTCGCCAGGCGACCTGAGCGAGCACACTGGCGCACCTGGGCGGTGTTGGGGGTGACGAGCCTTGCCCTCGGCACTGGTCGCAACGGTTAGGGCTGCTTCGTTCCCGACCTGACCCGGTTGGCCGCGCTTCCATGCGAGGAGGCCCGTCACCCCGCATTCTAGGGCAGTGCGCCCGAAGTTGGCCTTAGCGCAATTGCAGGTCGTCGTCGCCGAAGCGCAGTCCCAGCGGTTCGATGAGCAACTGCTTCGGCCCGGCTTCTACGGTCCCGGCAATGCGTGCGCCGACGCCAGACGCCCGGGCGACTTCGACGGTACGCTGGGCGTCAGCGGCTGCTACGAACAACGCAAAGCCCGCCCCCATGTTCAAAGTGCTGTAGGCCTCGCGGTCGTCAAGCCCGCAGTGCTGCTGGATGAACCGCAGCACCGGCGGGACATCCGGAACTGTGTGCACGCGATACGTGCATGCAGTTGGATGGCGCAGAAGCTTTCGCCAGCCGTGGCCGGTGATGTTTGCGCAGTAGTGGGGCACGATGCCGGCGCGCCACAATGCCTCGGTTACCGGCGAGTACAGCACCGTGGGGGCAAGCAGTGCCTCGCCGTAACACACCCCCGGCGCCACCTCGGTGAGCCAGCCCTCAGGCAGGCGCTCGACCAGCTTGCGCGCCAGACTCAACCCGTTGGCATGTATGCCACTGGAGTCGAGCAGCACGATCGCATCGCCCGGCGCCAGTCGGTCGCCGACCGACAGCCTCTCCTTGGGCTGGATCAGGCCAGTACACGAAGCCGCGAGATCGATGCGCCCCGGCTCCACGATGCCCGCCAGTGCCGGTGTTTCACCGCCGCCCCAGGCGACCCCACAGGTGTCGCAGGCCTTCTTCCATCCGGCCACCAGGGCTTGTGCACGGGCAGAGTCACCGAACCAGTCCGATCCGCCCGCGGCCCAGTAAGCCTGCACGACCAGCGGCGTCGCACCCACTGTGATGAGATCGTTGATGGCCATCGCGATCGTGTCTTGCGCGATGCCCTCATAGGCGCTGCGACCGGTCAAGCGAGCCATCTCATCGGCCACCAGTGCCTTGGAGCCCAGGCACTCGACAATGGAAGCCAGGTAGAACGGCCCGACATCCACCACGTAAGCGGACTCGCCACGCGATGCCGTGACTTCGGTGTAGCCGTGCGTGCGCAGATGGCCGGCAGTGGCTGCGGCGGCGCGCTGGGCGGCCACTTTCAAGGGGTCGATGAGGTCGTAGACAACCCCGGCCTGGTCATAGCTAAGCGGGGTCTGCGCCGTGTTGGAGGCAACTGAATCGCGTGAACTTTCCATTGCTGGATTATCGGACAGGCCCGTCGGGGTCGGCCCGTAGAATGACCGCATGAGTCACGTCGTCCTGGCGCGCAAGTACCGACCCCGCAGCTTCGACCAGATGGTCGGGCAGGAGCATGTGGTGCAGGCGTTGTCCAACGCCCTGAGTAGCGGGCGCCTGCACCACGCCTATCTGTTCACTGGAACTCGGGGCATCGGCAAAACGACGGTCAGCCGCATCCTGGCCAAGAGCCTGAACTGCATCGGCCCTGACGGCGGTGGCAGTGTGACTGCCCAACCGTGTGGCCAGTGCCAAGCCTGCACTGAAATCGATGCAGACCGCTATATCGACTACATCGAGCTCGATGCTGCATCCAACCGCAGCATCGACGAAATCCGCGACTTGATCGAGCGAGCCGCCTACAAACCCAGTGTCGGCCGCTACAAGGTGTTCATGATCGACGAGGCGCACCAGCTGACGAAGGATGCGTTCAATGCGCTGCTCAAGACGCTGGAGGAGCCGCCGGACTACCTGAAGTTCGTGCTCGCCACGACCGACCCTGAGAAAATGCTGCCCACGGTGCTCAGCCGCTGCCTGCAGTTCAATCTCAGGCCGATGGCGCCAGAGGTGATCCAGGCGCATCTGGCTCGCGTTTTGCAGGCCGAGACCGTGGCCTGCGATGCGTCCGCACTGCGGCTGCTCGCGCGCGCGGCACGCGGCTCGATGCGTGATGCGTTGTCCCTGACCGACCAGGCCATCGCCTACGGTGCGGGCACGATCACCGAGGGCGGCGTCAGGGCCATGCTGGGCGTGGTCGATCGACAGCATGCCGCGCGGCTGGTCGGGGCGCTGGGTCGACGCGACGGAGCAGAGGTGCTCGCCGTCGTGGACGAGTTGCGTGCAAATGGGCTTTCGGCCTTCGGCACGCTCGAGGAGATGGCACTCCTGCTACAGCAGATGGCCGTCGAGCAGGCCGTGCCGGGTGCGCTTGACCAGCAGGACGCCCAGGTGCAGCAGGCCGTCGAACTTGCCCACGCGCTGCCAGCCGATGAGACCCAGCTGCTCTACAGCATCGTCATTCACGGTCGGGCCGAATTGGCCTTGTTGAGCGACGAGTACGCCGCGTTGATCATGGTGCTGCTGCGCATGCTGGCGTTTCCGCCGGCAGTGCCTGAGGCGCCACCGGGTTCGCGCTCGGCTGCGCTGAAGGTGACGCCAACGCGCGCCCGCGCCACGGCCGCGGCGCATCCCGCGCGACTGGATGCATCCGCGGCCAGAGCAACTCCTGCAACTGCACCCCCACCGGAAGTTCCGCCCTGGGTGACAGATGAACTGCCAGACGATGCCGCGATTGCCGCAATGGGTGGCACATCGGGCGCTGGGACGTCTGCTGTCGATGCTGAACCGTCGCTAGCGACACCACATCCCGCTGTGCAACGGACCGGCCTCAATGCCGACACGCCGATGGTGACCACGCCGTGCGGCGACCGCTGGGAGTGCCTGATCCGTCCGCTGGCCCAGGATGGCAGCATCGGTGCTCTGGTGCGCGAGCTGGCGTGGCAGGCGCAGCCGCTCGGTCGGGAAGATGGCGATCAAGTGACAACCTGGCGTCTGCGCGTCGAGCGCGAGAGCCTGCGGTCGCCATCGGTGCGCGATAAGCTCGAAGCCGCCTTGCGAGAGGCATATCCAGACGAGCGTCCCGTGCGGCTGCTGCTGGAGCCAGGCGTGGCCGAGGACAGTCTCGCGCTGCGTGACGAGGCTGCGAGGCAGGCGGCCCAGCGCGAGGCAGAACGAATCATCGAGTCCGATCCCCACGTGCGAGCCGTGCTGCAGCAGTTCCGCACCGCGCACCTCGTTTCCGGATCGATCAAACCCACCCAGGAGCCGGGGATACCCACATCATGATGAAGAACCAACTCGCCGGGCTGATGAAGCAGGCACAGGCAATGCAAGAGAACCTGCGCAAGGCGCAGGAAGAACTCGCCAGCGTCGAAGTCGAGGGTCAGTCGGGAGCCGGCCTGGTCAAGGTGCAAATGACGTGCAAGCATGACGTGAAGCGGGTCACCATCGACCCGAGCCTGCTCGCCGACGACAAGGACATGCTGGAGGACCTGGTGGCCGCTGCATTCAACGATGCCGTTCGCCGGGTCGAAGCCACCACCCAGGAGCGAATGGGCCGGCTGACCGCGGGCATGCCGCAGATCCCGGGTCTGAAGCTCCCGTTCTAGGCAGAAACTGCAGCGGCTGGCGCGGGATTCCGACGTGGTGCGCGAGCATTGCCTGGACGATCTGATCGATGCCTTGCGCGACCTCCCTGGCGTGGGCCAGAAGTCGGCACAACGCATTGCGTACCACCTTTTGCAGCACGATCGCGATGTGGCGCAGCGGCTCGCCCGAGCCCTGGACGGCGCCGTGGCTGCCGTCGGCAGGTGTTCGCGGTGCCACACGCTGACTCAGGCATCGATATGCGCGACCTGCAGCGACGAATCCCGCGATGCCGGTCAACTCATGGTCGTAGAGACGCCGGCCGACCAAGCGGCCATCGAGCGCACTGGCAGCTATCGCGGGCTGTACTTTGTGCTGATGGGCCGGTTGCGGCCACTCGAAGGTCGCGGCCTTCAGGAACTGGGCGCAGCCGAGCTGCTGGAGCGGTCGGCGGATCCGCAGCTGCGCGAGGTCGTGCTTGCAACCAGCTTCACCGCCGAGGGCGAGGCCACTGCTCATGTGCTGGCGCAGGCGCTCAAGGCGCGCGGGCTGACCGTCACGAGACTCGCGCGAGGTGTCCCGGCGGGCAGCGAGCTCGAGTACGTCGATCTGTCGACCTTGGCGCACGCGCTTGACGATCGCCGCTGACGCCGTGGCGCGACTCCGGGCAGCACTCTTGCAACAAGGCTGCGTCGCTCAGCGTTGAGCGACGTCGGTGCGTGCCTTGCGCGGCGGCTTGCTGGTACGAGGAGACTTGGTGGCCGCCACGGCCTTGCGTGGCGCAGCGGTTACCGCCTTCTTGGCCACGGGTTTGACTCCAGAGGCGACGCGACGCGTGGCGCGTGGCCCGGAGTTCGACTTTGATGCCTCGGCGACGCTTCGGGTCGCCGGAGCCACCATGAGCACGACGGCTTGACCGGGCCGGAATCGCGCGCCCACGGTGGTCTTGTTCCAGCGCGCGACATCCGTGGCATTGACTTTATGGCGTCGCGCCACCGCAGCCACTGTGTCGCCACGGCTCCCGACCTTGAGGGTGACCTTGCGCAGCTTGCCCCGTTCGGGGGCCAACGCCAGCGATGCGTTGTCCGCAACGGCCTCGGACACATCGTGCCGCTGGTTGACCGGTCGAGGAACCAGCAACGTCGAACCCGCCTTCACCAGCATCTTGGCGGGAATCCGATTGACCTCCCTGAGCTGGTCTTCGCTGGTGCCCGTGATGCGCGCGGCCTCGGACGCGCGCAGCGTCCGGGGCGCGATCCAGGCCGTCCAGCTCGCCAGCGGGCCTGAGTGTTGGCCCAGAGCCCGCACGAAGGTATTGGCGTTGTCATACGGCAGCAGCACCTGGGGTGTGCCCGCCGCCAGGATGACCGGCTTGTTCATTTGGGGGTTCAGTTGGTGGAACTCATCCAAAGGCAGTCCTGACAACCGCGCAGCCAGGTCGACGTCGATGTCTCGTTCGATCGGAACGGCGAGGAAGTAGGGATGGTTCTTCAGGACGGGCAGCTCCAGGCCGAAGTCGTGCGGCCTGGCGACCATGTTCTTGATGGCCTGCAGCTTGGGCAGATAGTCGCGCGTCTCGCCAGGCATGCGCAGGCTGAGGTAATCGGCCGGCTTGCCAGCCCGTTCGTTGCGCGCCACCGCTCGTTGCACGTTGCCTTGGCCCCAGTTGTATGCCGCCAACGCGAGTTGCCAGTCCTCGAACATGCCATGCAGCAATTGCAGGTAGTCGAGCGCTGCGCGTGTCGAGGCCAACACATCTCGCCGGTCGTCACGAAAGACGTTCTGCTTGAGATCGTAGTCGCGACCCGTTCCCGGAATGAACTGCCACATCCCCGAAGCCTTGGCACGCGACATGGCCTGCGGGTTGTAGGCGCTTTCGATGAAGGGCAGCAGCGCGAGATCGGTTGGCATGTCGCGGCGCTGCAGTTCCTCGACGATGTGAAAAAGATAGCGGCCGCCACGCTCCATCATGCGCTGGATGTAAGCGGGTCGAGCCGCATACCAACGCTCCCAGTTGCGAACCCGCTCGGTGTCGATGTCGGGGATTGCGTAACCTTTGCGCAGGCGCTCCCAGAGATCCGTGTCGGCGTTGGAATCGGTGGGGTCGATGGGGATGTCCGGACGCAGCGGGTCGATGGCCGCCACTGCTGGAATTGGCTCGGCAGGCACTGATGCGGGGGCGGCGATCACGGGGGCCGAAGCGACCAGATCAGGCAGCGAAGCGACGGCGGCCGGGGGCGGTTCAGGCGCGGGATCGGGCGGCGTGGCACAACCAGCCAGCCAGCCTATCAGCCAGAGGCAGGCGAAGCCGGCAACGTGTCGGGCGTTCATCGGCATTGGTTCTTCCACTCACGCAGTGCGGCAAATATCGCCACCTCGTCGTCCGCCTTGGCGCCGTGATGGCAGGCGGCACTTTGCACCGATGGCACGGCGGTGCGCAAGAAGGGGTTGATGCGGCGCTCGATCTCCAGCGTGGACGGAAGCGTCGGCTTGCCTTCGGAGCGCAGCGCGCGGCACCGTGCCGCATGCGTTGCGACATCTTCGTTGTCGGGCTCTACCATCTGGGCAAAACGCAGGTTGGACTCGGTGTATTCGTGTGCACAGCACACGCGCGTATCCGGAGGTAGCGCAGCGAGCCGCCTCAGGGAGTCGAGCATCTGCGCTGCCGTGCCCTCGAACAGGCGACCGCAGCCGGCTGAGAACAGGGTGTCACCGCAGAACAGCACCGGCACGGAGTCATCGGAAGGCATGCAGAAGTACGCCACGTGACCCGCCGTGTGGCCCGGCACTTCAATGACCTCGAATGCGGCCCCGATCGCTTCGAATCGGGTTGCCTCCTGCACCGGTTCGAACGGCCCCGGAACCGGCTCGGCAGCGGGTGCGTATACAACACCGTCGAGGCGAGCCCGCAGTACCTCCAACCCCCCAGTGTGGTCTGCGTGATGGTGCGTCACTAGAATGGCCCGCAGCGCGAGCCCCAGGGCCTCGAGTGCCGTGAGTACCGGCGCCGCGTCTCCCGGATCGACGACGACGGCATTGTGACCATCGTGAAGCATCCAGATGTAGTTGTCTGCGAAGGCGGGCAGGGCGATCAGAGTCATGACGCGCGACGATTCGATTATAGAGTTCGGTCAGTGGCTGCGAACCCCGCCTGGGCAGTACTTGATGGCATGGGAGCAGGTCGAACTCGATCGTGCAGTGGCCGATGTCTTCGGGTTCCATGCGCTCCAGCTCGGTTTGCCCGAGCTCGATGCGCTTCGCACCAACCGAATGCCGCATCGTTGGGTGGCCAGTGACACCGTCTATGTGCCCGAACCCGTTCCGGTACCGGACGTGGATGAGTCGCTGAGCACTCTGGCGCCCATCGGGGGCCTGCAGCTGCATTGTGAGTTCGACGCCCTGCCGTTCCCCGCGCAGTGCATGGACTTGGTGTTGCTGCCCCATACGCTGGAGCTGGCACGTGATGCGCACCAGGCCCTGCGCGAGGTCGAGCGGGTATTGGTGCCGGAGGGGCATGTCGTCATGACCGGCTTCAACCCGGCCAGCATGTGGGCGCTTCGACAGCGCATGGGACGCCTGTTTCACGGGCGCGACAGCACCCGAGCGTTGTTCATGCCTCGCGCGGGTGACTTCATCGGCTACTGGCGGCTGCGCGATTGGCTTCGGTTGCTGGGTTTTGAGGTCGTACTGGGTCGCTTTGGATGCTGGCGGCCGCCCTGGCGTTCTGTGGGATGGCTTCAACGAGGGCCATGGATCGAGCGGGCAGGTTCGCAGTGGTGGCCTGTTCTTGGTGCGCTGTACATCCTGGTTGCGGTCAAGCGCGTGCCGGGCATGCGCCTGATCGGACCAGCGCGCCGACAGCGCAGTGCGGCGCAAGCTGGCAAGGCCGTTGCGGTGTCGCGTGGCGGTTGGTCCCGCGGCGCGCCGCATCCCCGCGACAATCGCGCCCCATGAGCAGCGAACAAGTCGTGATCTACACCGATGGAGCCTGCAAGGGCAACCCGGGCGCCGGCGGGTGGGGCGCATGGTTGCGCTGGGGCGAGCATGAGCGCGAGCTTTTTGGCGGAGACCCGCACACCACGAACAACCGCATGGAACTCACCGCCGTGATCGAGGCGCTGGCCCTGCTGAAGCGACGATCGGCGGTGGCCATCTACACCGACAGCGAGTACGTGAAGAACGGCATCAGCCGTTGGATCCACGCTTGGAAGTCACGCGGTTGGCTCACGGCTGACCGCAAGCCTGTGAAGAACGAGGACCTGTGGCAGCGCCTGGACGAACTGGTCGCCGGACACGACGTGCAATGGCACTGGGTTCGTGGACACACGGGCGATCCAGGCAACGAACGAGCCGACCGCCTTGCGAACCAGGGCGTGCAGCAGGTAAGGAAGTGAGGGCATTTCACCGACGGTACAGTTGACAGTTTGCAGCGTGGCAGGCGCCGGTGCATGAAGAAGATTCAGTTTGTCGTTGCGGCAGTGGCGTTGGGTGCGTTGGGCGTTGGCGCGTGGTGGGTCCAGAATCGCCCGTCGAACCAACCGGCCTCGGCCACGGTTGAGCCCGGCGCCAAGGGCAGCGGCGGCGCGGCACGGCAGGTGGGGGCCGTTGCACCGGTACCGGTTGAGGTGGCCCAGGCGTCGCTGGAGCGGATCGAGGACGACGCGCTGGCTGTGGGCACATTGCGCTCGCGCCAAGGCGTTGTATTGCGCCCCGAGGTCAGCGGGCGGGTGGCTCGGCTGGGTTTCGCCGACGGCCAGCGTGTTCGAAAAGGCCAGGTGCTGGTGCAGCTCGACGACACGTTGCAGCAGGCGCAACTCCAGCAGGCCGTGGCGCAGGAAGGCATCGCTCGCACGCAGCTGCAACGCAACCGCGACCTGGTGGCGCAGAACTTCGTCACCCAGAGCGCGCTGGATCAGGCTGCTGCCAATCTCGAGGTCGCGCAGGCCCAGGTGGCGCTGGCACGTGCACAGGTGCAGCGCCTGCGCATCGTGGCGCCGTTCACCGGCACGATGGGCATACGCAGCGTGAACGTCGGCGACTACGTCAAGGACGGAGCAGACCTGGTGCAGATCGAAGACACCTCCGGGCTGCTGGTCGATGTGCGCCTTCCGGAACGCTACTCATCGCGGCTGCGTGCCGGCCAACTGGTAAACGTGAAGGTCGATGCGGTGCCCGGTCGCGAGTTCGCTGCGCGGCTGGAGGCCGTGGACGCCGTACTCGACGCCAACGGCCGATCACTGCTCGCGCGGGCGCGCCTGACCCACGGCGACGGCGTGCTGCGCAGCGGGATGTTTGCGCGTGCGCGCATCGTGTTCGGCGTTCGCGAGGGGGCCGTCACGGTACCCGAGCAGGCGCTGGTGCCTCAGGGAGAGCAGCAATACCTGGTCAAGGTGGTCACCGACCCGCAGGGTCGGCAGGTTTCACAGCGCATGGTCGCCAAGGTCGGTGCGCGCAGTGTGGGTCGGGTCGAGATCCTGGAAGGCCTGGCGGCTCGCGAGACGGTGGTGGTGGCGGGTCAACCTCGTCTGATGAGAGCCGATGGTCTGCCGGTACGCATCATCCAGGTTGGCGCCGGGCCAGCCCCCAGACCTGCGTCAAGTGCCAGCCCCCCCCACCCTGCTGCGATCGCGGCGTCGGGGCGCAAGGCCTGAGGTTGCGATGAAGCTGTCTGACCTCTCGATCCGGCGGCCGGTCTTCGCGACCGTGATGTCGCTGATGCTGATGCTTGTGGGGGGCGTGTCGTACAAGCAGCTCAGTGTGCGCGAGTACCCCCTCATCGACGAGCCGGTGGTGACCGTGAGCACCCGGCTGGTCGGCGCGTCATCGGAGGTGATCGAATCGCAGGTGACCAAGCCGCTGGAGGATTCCATCGCCGGCATCGACGGTGTGGACGTGCTGACCTCGATCTCGCGATCGGAGCAAAGCCAGATCAGCGTTCGCTTCAAGCTGACCAAGGACCCGGATGCAGCCGCCGCTGATGTGCGCGATCGGGTGTCGCGGGTTCGGGGCAGGCTGCCCGATGCGGCCGACGAGCCTGTCATCGCCAAGGTCGAGGCCGATGCCTCGCCCGTGATCTGGCTCGCTTACTTGTCCGAGACCATGTCACCGCTCGAGGTGACCGACGTCATCAACAAGATCGTCAAACCTCGCCTGCAGACGATCCCCGGCGTGGCTGACGTCACGGTGGGTGGGGACCGGCGGTTCGCCATGCGGGTCTGGCTCGACCCTGAGCGCCTGGCTGCGTATCGACTGACGGTGCAAGATGTCGAGGACGCCATTCGCAAGCAGAACCTCGAGGTGCCCGCCGGGCGAATCGAGAGCAGCCAGAGGGAGTTCAGCGTCACTTCGCGCACCGACCTCAACACGGTCGCGCAGTTCGCCGATGTTGCCCTCAAGCAGGTGGGCGGCTACACGGTGCGCATGCGCGATGTCGCGCGAGTCGAGGAAACCGCCGCCAGCGAGCGATCGCGCGTGCGCCTGAACGGTGTGCCTTCGATCTCCACGGGCATCGTGCGCAACGCGACGGCCAACCCGCTGGAGGTGGCGGCGGGCGTGCGCGCAGCGCTGCCCTTGATCCAGCGCGATTTGCCACCCTCGTTGAAAGTGGTTCCGGCCAACGACAACTCGGTGTTCATTGAACGATCGATCCGCTCGGTATTCATCACCGTGGCCGAAGCCATCGGGTTGGTGGCACTGGTCGTGTTCGTGTTTCTGCGCACGCTGAGGGCCTCGGTCATCCCCCTGGTGACCATACCGGTGAGCCTGATCGGTAGTTTCGCTCTGATGGCTCTGGCCGGTTTCAGCGTCAACACGCTGACGCTTCTTGCGCTGGTGCTGGCCATCGGCCTGGTGGTCGACGATGCCATCGTGGTGCTGGAGAACATCTTCCGGCATATCGAGGAGGGGCTCGAGCCGTTCCAGGCCGCATTGCGCGGAGCTCGGGAGATCGGTTTTGCGGTGGTGGCGATGACGTTGACGCTTGCGGCAGTCTTTGCGCCACTGGCGTTCACGCCAGGCCGCACGGGCCGGCTGTTCATCGAGTTCGCCCTCACGTTGGCGGGAGCGGTTCTGGTTTCGGGCTTTGTGGCACTGACGCTCACGCCGATGATGTGCAGCAAGCTGCTGCGCCACAACTCGACGCCAGGGGCATTCGATCGCGGGATGGAGCGGCTCCTTGTGGCCATGGCCACGCGGTATGAAGGCGCGCTGCGATGGGTGCTATCGAACCGCTGGGTGGTGTTGGTCGTGATGGCCACCAGCGCTGGAGGAAGTTGGTGGTTGTTCGCCAACGCGAAGAGCGAGCTGGCGCCCATGGAAGATCGTGGCGTGATCATCATGCCGGTCAACGCGCCAGACGGGGCCACGCTCGACTACACGGCGCGGTACCTGGATGCGGCGGACGAACTGGCGGCCCGCTTCCCTGAATTCGACCGCCGGTTCTTCTTTGCAGGTAACCCTTCGGTCGCCTCTGGCTTCGGAATCATGCGGACCGTCGACTGGTCCGAGCGCACCCGATCCACCCAGCAGCTGGCTCAGGCCTTGCGGCCACTGGTTGCCGAACTGCCTGGCGTCAGCGCGTTCCCGATCACTCCGCCCAGCCTAGGCCAAGGTTTCCGGTCCCGGCCGCTGAACGTGGTCGTCGTCACCAGTGACAGCTACGAGAACCTGTCGGGCGTGGCACAGCAGATGCTGACCGAGATGGGGCGCAATCCGGGTCTGATTCAGCCCGATACCGACCTGCGGCTCAACAAGCCCGAGATCTTCATGGAGGTCGACCGCGACCGGGCGGCGGATCTGGGCATCAACGTTGACCACGTGGCGCGTACCGTCGAAACCATGCTGGGCGGGCGCAACGTCACACGGTACAAGCGCGGGGCCGACCAATACGATGTGATCGTGCAGACGGTGGCTGGCGGGCGTACCACGCCGGAGGACATCGATCGGCTGTTCGTGCGCGGGCGCAACGACACCATGGTTCCGCTGGCCGCACTGGTGAAGGTTCGCGAGGCGGTAAGCCCGCGCGAGCTCAACCACTTCAATCAACGCCGATCGGTCAACATCACCGCCGACCTGGCACCCGGGTACGCACTGGGTGATGCACTGGCGTTCATGGACGATGTGGCGAGGCGGGTACTCAAGCCCGGCTACACCACCGAATTGAACGGGGTCTCGCGTGAGTTCAGGGAGTCCAGTGGCGCCCTGGGGCTGGTATTCGTGCTGGCCCTGGCTTTCATCTTCCTCGTGCTGGCAGCTCAATTCGAGAGCTTCGTCGATCCGTTCATCATCCTCTTGGCGGTGCCGCTGTCGATGGTGGGTGCGTTGGCGGCGTTGAAGCTGACCGGAGGAACGCTCAACGTCTATTCGCAGATCGGCCTGATCACGCTGGTCGGATTGATCACCAAGCACGGCATCCTGATCGTCGAGTTCAGCAACCAGCTGCGCCAGGACGGACGCAGCGTGCACGAGGCAGTCGTCGAGGCGGCCACATTGCGCTTGCGGCCCATCCTGATGACCACGGGTGCGATGGTCCTGGGTGCGCTCCCTCTTGCACTGGCCAGTGGGGCCGGAGCCGAGAGCCGTCAGCAGATCGGCTGGGTGATCGTGGGTGGAATGAGCGTGGGCACGTTGCTCACGATCTTTGTCGTGCCAACTGTGTACACGTGGCTCGCTCGCAGCCGCGTGCCTGGCGAGATCCGTACACCTGAGCAAGCCGTGGCGGCAACAGGCCACGACTGACCGATGGGCCCGTGGCATCGGCTCGCAGCTGGCTTGGGTGGACGGTCAGATCAGGCCATCGAACGGAATGACGTCCACCAGATCGCCTGCAGCCACATGGCCCTGATGGTGATGCAGCACGACCAAGCCGTTGGCCTGGCTCATGCTGCGCAGGATGCCTGAGCCCTGGCTGCCCGTGATGCGAACCTCCCAGGTACCGTCGTCGCGCTGGCTCACGATGCCACGCTGATACTCGGTGCGCCCCGGCTTCTTGCGCAACGCATTGGCACAGGCCGCCCGCAGGTACGGCAACGGTTCGACGATCGCGCCGCTCATCGCGAGCAAGGCCTCGCGCACAAACGCGTAGAACGTCACCATCACCGCCACGGGGTTGCCCGGAAGCCCGAACAGGAGCGCCTGGCGGCCGCTATCGCCGATACGACCGATGGCCATGGGTCGCCCGGGGCGCATGGCGATGCGCCAGAAGAGCACCTCGCCGAGCTCGGACATGATGCGCTTGGTGTAGTCGGCTTCGCCGACGCTGACTCCGCCGGAGGTGATCACGGCATCGGCACAGGCGGCAGCCGTTGCAAACGCCTCTCGCAGTGCCTGCGGGTCGTCGCGTACCACGCCCATGTCGATCACGTCGACGCCCAGGCGCTGCAGCATGCCCCACAAGGTGTAACGGTTGCTGTCGTAGACGCAGCCTTCGTCGAGCGGCTCGCCCACCGACCGCAGTTCGTCGCCTGTGGAGAAAAAGGCCACCCGCAGCCTGCGGCGAACCGGCACCTCGGCCATGCCGAGAGAAGCGATCAGGCCGAGATCTGCCGGTCGCAGCACACGGCCCGCGCAAAGGGCAGGCTCCCCCAGGGCCAGATCCTCGCCGCGGAGCCGGCGGTTGTCACCCACGCGCACGACACCTACGGGGATCTGAACGCGACCATCGGCTTCCATGGTCGTGAACTCCTGCGGCACGACGGTGTCCAGGCCGTCGGGCATGACCGCACCGGTCATGATGCGGTAGCAGTGACCAGGCGGTACAGGTTCTGCCCGCTGTTGGCCTGCGAGTCCGGTGCCCACGACCGGCAGCTGGGTCGGGCCATCGTCAGCGAGGTCGAGACCGCGCAGCGCATAGCCGTCCATGGCCGCGTTGTCATGCGCCGGGACGTCGATCGGGGAGACCAGGTCCCGTGCCAGGACCCGGCCCAGGGCCTGGCGCACCGACAGGTGCTCGGTGCCCTGCACGGGCTGCGTAAGCCGCGCGATGAAGGCTTGGGCCGACGCCACGGGCAGCGCCTGCGGATCGTAGCCGGCGACACACGATGCAATGTGCTGGAGCGACTCGTTCACGGTATGTGAGAGGTTATGGCCTGGTGGTCAGCCACCGATGTAGTGCATTTCCACCCGCCGAGCGACGGTGGATGTGTCGGACCCGCCGGCCGAGGCAGACTCGGCCGAGCGCAACTCAGAATAGCGATCCTGACGATCGGACCAGATTCCTGCCAGTGCAGCGGTGATCTCGTCGTCGGTGCGGCCGGATCGCAGCAAGGCCCGCAGGTCGTACCCCTGGTGCGCGAACAGGCACAGGAACAACTTGCCCTCGGTGGACAGGCGCGCGCGGTTGCAGTCGCGGCAGAACGCCTGCGTGACGCTGGAGATGAGGCCGATTTCTCCTGCACCATCCTCGTAGGCCCAGCGCTCGGCTGTTTCACCAATGGTGGTGGCTTCGAGTGGTCTCAGAGGCCAATGCGGCTGCAGTCGCTCCAGTACCTGCGCCGACGGAAGCACTTCATCCATCCGCCAACCGTTGGTGGCGCCAACGTCCATGTACTCGATGAAGCGCAGCACCAGCCCGGAGCCGCGAAAGTGCCGGGCCATGGGCAGGATTTCGTGGTCGTTGGTGCCTCGCTTGACGACCATGTTCACCTTCACCGGGCCGAGCCCGGCCTCGAGCGCGGCGTCGATCCCCGCGAGCACGTCGCCGACCGGAAAGTCCACGTCGTTCATGCGCCGGAAGACGGCATCGTCCAGGGCGTCCAGGCTGACGGTGACCCGCTTCAGGCCGGCGGCGGCCAGTGCGCGTGCCTTGCGAGCGAGCAGCGAACCGTTGGTCGTCAGCGTGATGTCCAATTCCTCGCCGTCTGCCGAACGGATGTCCGCCAGCATCTCCACCAGCGACTCCAGCCCCCTGCGCAGCAGCGGTTCACCTCCGGTCAGGCGGATCTTGCGCACGCCATGTGCGACGAAGACACGGGCCAGGCGCGTGATCTCCTCGAAACTGAGCAGCGACGATGACGGCAGGAAGACGTAGTCGCGATCGAACACTTCCTTGGGCATGCAGTAGCTGCACCGGAAGTTGCAGCGGTCGGTGACCGATATGCGCAGGTCGCGCAGCGGTCGCCCGAGCCGGTCGGCCAGAAGGCCAGTCGCCGGCGCCAGTTGCTCAGGTATCGCCGGAACCTGCGCCACGTAGCGCAGGTCTGCCAGCGGAATCACGGTTTCGCCCATGGCGCCATTGTGCCGCGATGCAGCGACACAACTGCATCCTGCGTGATCGCGACCCCGGCCGCGGGGGGCTCAATGGGCCGAGGATGCCTCGGCAACGGACTCGGCGCGGCGTGCACCGGTGAAGCGGCGAGCCCAATACGATTGCCGCAGGTCCTCGATTCGAACCAGCGCGCCGGATCGAGGCGCATGGATGAACTTGTGGTCACCGAGGTAGATGCCCACGTGCGAGAACGTGCGCCGCATGGTGTTGAAGAACACCAGATCGCCTGGCTTGAGCTCGGCGCGCTGGACCTTGGTCAACGTGTCGGCAGAAGCCTGCTCATGGGCGCTGCGTGGCAGGACGAGCCCGACGCTGGTTTCGAAGATGTGGCGAGTGAAGCTGCTGCAGTCGAAACCGTCTGTTTCGCTGCTCGCGCCGCGGCGGTACGGCACGCCCAGAAAGCTCATGGCCGAACTGACCAGCTCCGATGCAGTGTCGCGCACCGACTGCATGAGCGCAGGAGTCGCGGCCGGTGGGAGCAATGCCCGCTCGGTTGGCGCTGGGCTGGCCGCAGCCACTGGAGCAGCGCCAGTCTCTGCGGGCGGCGCGGCCCATAGGGCCAGGGGGCAGGCCAGTGCGGCACACAGTGCCAGCACACGCCGCGAGCGGCTGCCAAACGGCAGACGACGATGTGGCGGGCGACAGCGGGACGGGTGCAGGTTGGGCATACGGCGGCGAAGAATACCATCGGTCGTTCGGGGGGTTGCGCGGGTTGCACCGGATCGGGTTGACCCCCGTCATCTGCTATAGCGTGGCAGGGAGAAGCGTCAGTGTGTTGTCAGAGCCGCGCCGTGCAATCGCCGGCCAGCAACCCCTCATCCACACCCTGGAGGCCAGCCGCATGAGTGCCTATCGCGAATTCCACCGCCGTTCGATCGAGCAACGCGACGCGTTCTGGAGCGAGCAGGCCGCGCTGATCGACTGGCAAGCGCCGTTCGAGCAGGTGTGCGACTACAGCCGCCCGCCGTTCGCACGATGGTTCGTCGGTGGGCGCACCAACCTTTGCCACAACGCCGTCGACCGCCATTTGGCCGACCGCGCGGACCGGAACGCGCTGATCTGGGTGTCGACGGAAGTCGACCAGGAACGGATCTACTCATTTGCTGAACTCCATGCCGAAGTGCAGCGCATGGCAGCCATCCTGCAGTCGATGGGGGTCCGGCAGGGCGATCGCGTCCTGATCTACATGCCGATGATTCCGGAGGCGGCGTTCGCGATGCTCGCCTGTGCGCGCATCGGCGCCATCCACTCGGTGGTGTTCGGTGGATTCGCCAGCCACAGCCTGGCCAGCCGGATCGACGACGCCCAGCCCACTGTGATCGTGAGCGCGGATGCTGGCAGCCGCGGAGGCAAGGTCGTGGCCTACAAGCCACTGCTCGACGAGGCCATCCGCCTGGCGGGGCACAAGCCGGCGCGCGTGCTCATGGTGGACCGGGGCCTGGCCGCGTTCGATCGCGTGGCCGACCGCGATATCGACTACGCGGTGATGCGTCAACAGCACCTTGATACCGCCGTGCCCTGCGCCTGGGTCGAGGCGACGGCGCCCAGCTACACGCTCTACACATCGGGCACGACGGGCAAACCCAAGGGCGTGCAGCGCGACACCGGCGGCTATGCGGTGGCGCTGGCGGCGTCCATGAAGCACATTTTTTGCGGCCAACCGGGCGAGACCTATTTCTCCACCAGCGACATCGGCTGGGTGGTCGGCCACAGCTACATCATCTATGGCCCCCTGATCGCCGGGATGGCCACCATCATGTACGAGGGCTTGCCGATCCGGCCCGACGGCGGCATCTGGTGGCAACTGGTCGAGAAGTACAAAGTCACGGTGATGTTCAGCGCACCCACCGCGGTGCGGGTACTGAAGAAGCAGGATCCAGCCTTCCTGACGAAGTACGACCTGTCCTCGCTGCGCGCGCTGTTCCTGGCTGGTGAGCCGCTGGACGAGCCTACCGCGAAGTGGATTGCCGAGGGATTGGGCAAGCCCATCATCGACAACTACTGGCAGACGGAGACTGGCTGGCCCATCCTCACGATCGCCAATGGCATCGAAAAGGCACCTTCCAAGTTCGGATCGCCCGGGGTGCCGATGTACGGCTACGACGTCAAGCTGATCGACGAAAACACCGGGCAGACGCTGGAAGGCGTGAATGAGAAGGGCGTGGTGGCCATCGAGGGCCCATTGCCGCCCGGATGCATGCAGACCGTGTGGGGCGACGATGACCGCTTCGTCAAGACTTACTGGAACACCATCCCGGGCCGCATGGTCTACAGCACCTTCGACTGGGGCATCCGCGACGCCGACGGGTACTACTTCATCCTGGGTCGAACCGATGACGTGATCAACGTGGCCGGCCACCGGCTGGGCACGCGGGAAATCGAGGAGAGCATCTCCAGCCACCCCAACGTGGCCGAGGTGGCGGTGGTTGGCGTGGCTGACCAGTTGAAGGGGCAGGTCGCGATGGCCTTCGCCGTGCTCAAGGACCCTTCGCGTGCAGCCGGCGAAGCGGACGCGCTCAAGCTCGAGGGCGAGATCATGAAGGTGGTCGATGAACAGCTTGGCGCGGTGGCGCGACCCGCGCGCGTTCGCTTCGTGACGGTGTTGCCCAAGACACGCTCGGGCAAGCTGCTGCGCCGGGCGATCCAAGCGGTGTGCGAGCAGCGCGACCCGGGCGACTTGACGACCATCGAGGATCCGACGGCCCTGCAACAGATCAAGGAGCTGGTCGGCCCACGCTAGCGATTCGGCGCCTCCGATCCGCCGTTCGTCGCCCGGGCCGCGGCCCGGTGCGGCGCGCCCGGTAGCATCCGGGCTTTTCAAGTGTCCGAGGGTCCGAGATGCTCAAGAATTTCCTGACGGTTTCTGCCGTGGCATGGGCCTGCGCGCTCGCGGGTGCACCGGCTGCGATGGCACAGCCCAAGCCGCGCATCGAGCGCGCGGCCGACATGCCGCGCTTCACCTACAAGATCGACGGCACGCTCGAGGAGATCGTGCGCTCCGGCGATCGCTTCGCACCGTTGGCTGCCGCCATCCGCCGTGACATCGAAGCGGTGTTGGCCGGCTACGAGATCCCCGACAAGGGTACGCAGCGCGACCTGATCGCCACGTTGGCGGCGTTGGACTTCCTGGACGGTCAATACGAGCGCAGCATCGAGCGGCTGCAAGCGGTGAAGGCGTTGCAGGACAAGCCGGCGGACAAACTGCTGTCGGGCCTGAGGCTGCGGGTGATGGCGCAGGCGGCCAAGGCGCAAGCCGCCGGCAGCGAGGGCTATCGCAGGGCAGTGGCCGCGGGGATCCGCCGCGAGCTCGATGCCATGCCGTACGCTGTGATCGAGAACGACATCAAAGGCGCCAAGGCCGGCGCGGAGTTGATGGGCGAGGCGCTGATGCTGGGGCGTGTGCGCGAAGTGCTGCAGCCGATCGTCGACAAGACCGGTGCGCTGTCCAACGAGTTCGCGCCTGGCCTGATCAGCGTGCGACTGGGACTGGTGGCGATGCTGCCGCTGAAGTCGGAGCTGGTGACGACCTACAGCGAGTACCTCGCCGCCCATCGAGTGCAGAAGGCTGACATCTGGGCGGCGCGCGATCTGACACTGCCGGCCAAGGGTCCGACGGTGGTGCTCGGCGTCTGGGACAGCGGCATCGACTTTTCGCTGTTCGGCAAGCAGGTGCGGCGCGAGCAGGGCAAGCCTGCGCTGATCGCCTTCGACAAGTACGCGAGGCCCTCGGCCAATCCGCTGCCCCCGCTGCCGCCGGGCATCGCAGGCAAGATCGGCGAGATGACCGCCCGGACCAAGGGTTTCTCGGACCTGCAGTCCAACATCGACAGTGAGGAGGCCACGCAGGTCAAGCAGTTGCTGTCGTCGCTGACGAAAGACCAGTACAAGCGAACCATTGAAGAACTGCTGGCGGCAGGCAACTACGAGCATGGCACCCATGTATCGGGCATCGCACTGGCCGGCAATCCGCAGGCGCGCCTGGTGTTCGGCCGGCTCGAGTTCGGCGCCACGCTGATGCCCGACCCCTGCCCGAGCAAGGAGCAGGCGCAGCGCGATGCGGCGTCGTTCGCACAGACCGTGGCGTTCTTCCAGCGCCACCGCGCCCGCGTGGTCAACATGAGCTGGGGCGGTAGCGTGGTCGAGGTCGAGGGCGACCTGGAGCGCTGCGGCATGGGCAAGACGCCCGATGAGCGCAAGGCGATGGCGCGCGAGATCTTCGACATCGGCAAGCAGGGCCTGACCCAGGCAATGGCCGGCGCGCCGCAGATCCTGTTCGTGGCGGCTGCCGGCAACAGCAACAGCGATGCGACGTTCAACGAGTCGATGCCTGCGGATATCGTGCTGCCCAACCTGCTGACGGTGGGCGCGGTCGACCGCGCTGGTGACGAGGCGCCGTTCACCAGCTACGGCCCGACTGTCAAGGTCCACGCCAATGGCTATCAGGTCGAAAGCCTGTTGCCAGGCGGGGCGCGAGTGGCGCTGTCGGGCACCTCGATGGCGGCACCGCAGGTCACCAACCTTGCCGCCAAGCTGCTGGTGCTGAACCCGAAGCTGACGACCGCGCAATTGATCGAGGCGATCGTCGGGAGCGCGGAGAAGACCGCCGACGGCCGCCGGGTGCTGATGCATCCCAAGAAGGCGGCCGAGGTGGTGCAGGGCCGCCGCTGAAGGTGACTCTGGGCGCTACAGCACCTCGGAGGCGAAGTCGGCCAGTCGCGAGCGTTCACCGCGGGCCAGCATCACGTGTCCCGAGTGCGGCCAGCCCTTGAACCGGTCCACCGCATAGGTCAGGCCGGATGAACCTTCGGTGAGGTAGGGCGTGTCGATCTGCGCCAGATTGCCCAGGCAGACGATCTTGGTGCCTGGGCCAGCGCGGGTGATCAAGGTCTTCATCTGCTTGGGTGTGAGGTTCTGCGCCTCGTCGATCAGCACGAACTTGTTGAGGAAGGTGCGGCCGCGCATGAAGTTCAGGCTCTTGATCTTGATCTTGCTGCGCACAAGGTCCTGGGTGGCCGCGCGCCCCCATTCGCCCGCGGTGCCGTCGGCACGCGCGAGTACTTCGAGGTTGTCGTCCAGCGCGCCCATCCAGGGCCCCATCTTCTCCTCTTCGGTGCCGGGCAGGAAGCCGATGTCCTCGCCCACCGGTACGGTGACGCGGGTGACGATGATCTCGGTGTAGCGCCTGTCGTCCAGCACTTGCGACAAACCGGCGGCCAGGCTCATCAGCGTCTTGCCGGTGCCAGCGGTGCCGGTCAGCGAGACGAAGTCGCAGTCCGGATCCATCAGCAGGTTCAATGCGAAGTTCTGTTCTCGGTTGCGCGCGGTGACGCCCCATACCGAGTTCTTGGTGTGGGTGTAGTCCTTGAGCGTGCGCAGAACTGCCGTGCGGCCGGTGATCTCGGTCACGCGGGCGTACAGGGCGGCAGCCCCCGGGGTTTCGAGATAGACGAACTGATTGACCATCAGCGCGGGTACCAGGGGGCCGCTGATGCGGTAGTAGGTCTGGCCGCCCTGCTGCCAGCTCTCCATGGTCTTGCCGTGGCGCTCCCAGAAATCGGCAGGCAGCGGCAGCACACCGGTGTAGAGCAGGTCACCGTCTTCCAGGACCTTGTCGTTGAAATAGTCTTCGGCAGCCAGCCCGAGTGCACGGGCTTTCACGCGCATGTTGATGTCCTTGGACACCAGCACCACGTCGCGGCCGGCGTGCTGCTCGCGCAGCGACTGCACGACACCCAGGATCTGGTTGTCGGCCTTGCCCTGCGGCAGGCCGTCGGGCAACCGGACATCGATCAGACGGGTCTGGAAGAACAGCTTGCCGGCGGCGTCCTTGTGCCCTGTCTTGGCCAGCGGTATGCCGTCCTTGGGATCGAGCTTGGCGTCGGTGGCCAAGGCGTCGAGTTCCCGGCTGACCTGCCTGGCATTGCGGGCGACCTCGCTCATGCCCTTCTTGTGGCTGTCGAGTTCTTCCAGCGTGATCATCGGCAGGAAGACGTCATGCTCCTCGAACCGGAACAGACTCATCGGATCGTGCATGAGCACGTTGGTGTCGAGCACGAACAGCTTGGGCGGGCCCTCGGACCGTGTCTTGCGGGCGCGAGGCCGCGGTTGGGGCCCGGCGGGTGCCGCGACGGATGCCGGGCGCGCCGGCTGCCGCACCTGGGGTTCGACCGCACGTGCTGCTGGCGGCAGTGTGGTGGTATCGAGCAGTGTGGGTCCGCTCGACGCGGGCTCGGCCAGTGCGGCGGGTTTGATCGATTTCTTGCCGGCACGTGGCGCGGCTTGAGCGTCGAAGTCGGTCGGTGAGAGCAGTGCGGCTTTGGTGGCAGGCGGCTTCGGCAGTGGCATGGGCAGGTGCGGCGTGACGGCAAACAAAAAAGCCGCACAGTCGACTGTGCGGCTTGGAGTTTCAGGTGAAACGCGACGGGCGACTCACATGCATGCGTTGATTATGCACAAGCGCGGCGCCCGGCGCGCGACAGCGGCGTGACAGAGCCCATGGCTGCCAAATGGCGCGCTGCGCTGCGGGTCATGCGGCCTTCTTGAGTTCTTTGACGGCCTTGAGGACGTCGTCGACATGGCCGGCGACCTTGATGCCTCGCCACTCAGCGCGCAGTACCCCTTGGCCATCGATCAGGAAGGTGCTGCGCTCGATGCCCTTGACCTTCTTGCCGTACATGATCTTGTTCTTGACCACGCCAAACATGTGGCACAGCTTCTCTTCGGTATCGGCGATCAGTTCGAAGGGCAGGTCGAGGTTCTGGCGGAACTTCTCATGCGATGCCATGTTGTCGCGCGACACACCGAATACGGCAGCCCCGGCCTTGAGGAAGTCCTTGTGCTTGTCGCGGAACTGCATGGCCTCGGTGGTACAGCCGGGGGTGTGGTCCTTCGGGTAGAAGTACAGCACCACGGTTTGACCGGCGAACGCCTGCGGAGTGAACTTCACTCCGCTGGTGGCATGCGCTTCGAAGTCGGGCAGGGCTTTGTTGAGGACAGGCGTCATGAGCGGGCGGTGGAGTCCAGACGGTAGGCCCTCATAGGGCGTAACACGTGATTATAAAGTTCCGGCGTGACCGATTCCTCAACGACGCGCGCGGGTCAGGGTAAGCCTCAGGTGACGCGTCTTCGACGGGCGCTTGTTGGGACGAGTCCCACCGGCGGCTTCACGCCGTCAACGGGTCACAGCGCCGGCAGGCGAAGAGCCGCGACAGCACGTCGGCCTTCGGCCACCAGGACGTTGAAGGTTCGGCATGCGGCCGCCGTGTCCATGGTCTCGACGCCGATGCGTGCGTCGACCAGGGCTCGCAGCACAGCGGCAGGCGGGAACACCAGGCGCGCACCGCTGCCGTAGATCACGACCTCCGGCTCCATGGCACGCACCGCCTCGAAGTGCGCCGCGTCCAGCATGGCACCCGGCTCCATCGGCCAGGGCCGCACGATACCTTGCCAGGGCACCAGGATTGAATGCTCGTAGGCCACAGCACCCACCCAAACCGTGGTCGGTTGGTGGCGGGTGACCACGTTCGTGCCAGGCAATACGTCGGGCTGGAATTTCACTTGGGGATTCTCGGCCGCGGTGCAGCGGTGCATCGGTGGGTGTGATCGGTAGAATTATAGTTTTTGCATTGCAGCAATGCCGCCCACGGGCGGCGCAGCCCGCGGGAGCGCATCGCCTTGAAGCCCATCGCCAAGTCCAGCAAACTCGACAGCGTCTGCTACGACATCCGCGGTCCGGTGCTCGACAAGGCGCGGCAGATGCAGGACGAGGGCCACAAGATCATCCAGCTCAACATCGGCAATCTCGCGGTGTTCGGGCTGGAGCCTCCGGACGAAATCGTCCAGGACATGATCCGCAACCTGCCGCACTCGGCTGGCTACACCGACAGCAAGGGCCTGTTCGCGCCGCGCAAGTCCGTGGTGCACTACACCCAGGAAAAGGGCATTGCCGGGGTGACGGTGGACGATGTGTACCTCGGCAATGGTGCTTCGGAACTCATCACGATGAGCCTGAATGCCCTGCTGGACAACGGCGACGAGATCCTGGTGCCCGCACCTGACTACCCGCTGTGGACGGCCTCGGTGTCATTGTCGGGTGGCCGCCCCGTGCATTACCTGTGCGACGAAGGAGCCGGCTGGTTGCCCGATCTCGAAGACATCCGACGCAAGATCACCCCGCGCACCCGCGGCATCGTCGTCATCAACCCGAACAACCCGACCGGTGCGCTCTACCCCGACGACCTGCTGCGCGAGATTGTCGAGATCGCCCGCCAGCACCAGCTCATCGTCTTTGCCGACGAGATCTACGACAAGACGCTGTTCGACGGCCACACCCACACCAGCATCGCCTCGCTGGCCGAAGACGTGCTGTTCCTCACCTTCAATGGGCTGTCGAAGAACTACCGCTCCTGCGGGTATCGCGCCGGGTGGATGATTGTCTCTGGCGACAAGCGACATGCCACGGGCTACATCGAAGGCCTGAATATGCTGTCGTCGATGCGCCTGTGCTCGAACACCCCCGGCCAGCTCGCGATTCAGACTGCATTGGGTGGCTACCAGAGCATCAAGGACCTCGTTGCGCCCAGCGGCCGTCTGTGCCGCCAGCGAGACCTGGCCTACAACCTGCTCACGCAGATTCCGGGCGTGAGCGTGGTCAAGCCCAAGGCGGCGCTGTACATGTTCCCGCGGCTGGACCCGCGTATGTACCCCATCGCCGACGACCAGCAGTTCGCCTACGAACTGCTGGCCGAGGAAAAAGTGCTGATCGTGCAGGGCACCGGGTTCAATTGGCCCCAGCCGGATCACTTCCGCCTGGTGTTCCTGCCCAACAGCGACGATCTCGCCGAAGCCGTCGGACGCATCGACCGCTTCCTGTCCCACTACCGCAAACGCCACCTCGCCTGAAAGCACTGCGTCATGAGCACATCCCGCGCACAACCGAACCCGGCCGCCGAGCGGCGCGAGGCAGATGTCAAGCCGATGCAGGTGGGCCTGCTGGGTATCGGAACGGTCGGTTCGGGCACGTTCAAGGTGCTCACACGCAACCAGACCGAGATCCGCCGGCGCGCTGGGCGTGGCATCGAGATCGCGATGGTGGCCGACCTGGACGTTGCGCGCGCCCGGTCCATCGTGGGCGAAGGCATCGAGGTGGTGTCCGACGCCCGTGCGGTGATCGCCAATCCGGCGATCGACATCGTCGTTGAACTCATCGGCGGCTATGGCATCGCGCGTCAACTGGTGATGGAGGCCATCGCCGCGGGCAAGCACGTGGTCACAGCGAACAAAGCGCTCCTGGCGGTGCATGGCACCGAGATATTCGCCGCGGCGCGGGCCAAGGGCGTGATCGTCGCATTTGAAGCGGCCGTGGCCGGTGGAATCCCGATCATCAAGGCCCTGCGCGAGGGCCTCACGGCCAATCGCATCGAGTGGATCGCCGGCATCATCAACGGAACCACCAACTTCATCCTCAGCGAGATGCGCGACAAGGGGCTCGACTTCGCCGTCGTGCTCAAGGAAGCCCAGCGCCTGGGTTACGCCGAGGCCGATCCGACCTTCGACATCGAGGGCATCGACGCCGGCCACAAGGTGACGATCATGAGCGCGATCGCGTTTGGCGTCCCCGTGCAATTCGACAAGGCGCACGTCGAGGGGATCACCAAGCTGCAGGCGGCCGACATCCGCTACGCCGAACAGTTGGGCTACCGCATCAAGTTGCTGGGCATCACGCGGCGGCGCGACGAGGGCATCGAGTTGCGCGTGCACCCGACGCTGGTGCCGGCCAAGCGGCTGATTGCCAATGTCGAGGGTGCGATGAACGCGGTTGTGGTGCAGGGCGATGCGGTCGGCACCACGCTCTACTACGGCAAAGGCGCGGGTGCTGAGCCCACGGCCTCGGCGGTGGTGGCCGACCTGGTGGACATCACCCGCCTGCACACGGCAGACCCGGACCACCGCGTGCCGCACCTGGCGTTCCAGCCCGACGAGTTGCACGACACGCCCATCCTGCCGATCGAGCAGGTCGTCACCTCGTTCTACCTGCGGCTGCAGGTGGCCGACCAGGCGGGGGTCCTGTCCCGGATCACGACGATCCTCGCCGAGCGCGACATCTCCATCGACGCGGTACTGCAGCGCGAGAGCGCCGAGGGCGAGAAGCAGACCGATCTCATCATCCTGACCCACGATACCGTCGAAGGGCACATGCGCGCAGCCCTGGCGGCGATGCAGGTGTTGCCCACCGTGCTGGCACCCATCGTGAGCATCCGCAAGGAAGAACTGAACTGATGCGCTACATCAGCACCCGTGGCGACCAGACCGAGCGTCGCTTCTGCGAGATCCTGCTGGAGGGCCTGGCGCCCGATGGCGGGCTCTATTTGCCCAAGGCCTATCCGCGCGTGAGCGGCATCACGATGGCGCGCTGGGCCACACTGTCGTACCCCGAGCTCGCCTACGAAATCCTGCGGCTGTATATCGACGACATTCCCGCCGATGACCTGCGGGACATCATTGGGCGCACGTACACCCGCGAGGCATTCGGCACCGACGAGATCACGCCGGTGCGGCAGATCGAGGAAGGCTTGTACGTGCAGGCGCTGTCCAACGGACCTACGCTCGCCTTCAAGGACATGGCGATGCAGCTGCTGGGCAACCTGTTCGAGTACGAACTGGCACGCCGCAACGACCAGCTCGACATCCTGGGCGCCACCTCCGGTGACACCGGCAGTGCGGCGGAGTACGCCATGCGGGGCAAACCGCATGTGCGGGTGTTCATGCTCTCGCCGCACGGCCGCATGAGCCCGTTCCAGCAAGCGCAGATGTTCAGCCTGCCCGACGCGAATATCCACAACATCGCCATCGAGGGCGTGTTCGACGATTGCCAGGATATTGTGAAGGCCGTCAGCGCCGACCTCGAGTTCAAGCGCCGCCATCGCATCGGCACAGTCAACTCGATCAACTGGGCGCGACTGCTGGCACAGGTCGTCTATTACTTCGCTGGCTATTTCCGGGTCACGCAGGGTCGTGGTGGCAAGGTCAGCTTTGCGGTGCCATCGGGCAACTTCGGCAACGTCTGTGCGGGCCACGTGGCCCGCATGATGGGGCTGCCGATCGCTCGGCTGGTGGTGGCGACCAACGAGAACGATGTGCTCGATGAATTCTTCCGCACCGGGACCTACCGGGCCCGCAGCGCTGCCGAGACGCACGAGACCTCGAGCCCGTCCATGGACATCAGCAAGGCGTCCAATTTCGAGCGCTATGTGTTCGATCTGGTCAACCGCGATGGCGCGCATGTGGCCGAGCTGTTCGGCTCGGCGGTCGAGGGCGATGGCGGTTTCACCGTGTCTCCCGAGGAATTCGACCGCATCGCGCTGACGGGCTTCACTTCGGGCCGCAGCACGCACGCGGACCGGTTGGCGATGATCCGCTACGCATGGGAGCAAGACCACGACATGATCGATCCGCACACGGCGGATGGATTGAAGGTCGCGCGCGAGCACATGCAGCCGGGTGTGCCCATGATCGTGTTGGAGACGGCATTGCCCGCCAAATTCGCCTCCACCATTGAAGAGGCGCTCGGTCGGCAGCCGCCCCGGCCGGTGTCGCTGGAGGGCATCGAGGCTCTGCCCAAGCGCTTTGTGGTGATGCCGGTGGACGTGCAGCGCGTGAAGGACTACATCCGCGAGAATTCGCCTGCATGAACGTCATCGGATTTTGCGGACCCTCCGGCGTGGGCAAGACCACGCTGATCGAACAACTGGTTGCCGAGCTGAAGAAGCGTGGCCAGCGTGTATCTGTGCTCAAGCATGCGCACAAGACCTTCGAGATCGATTACCCGGGCAAGGACACCTGGCGCCACCGGCAGGCCGGTGCGCTGGAGGTGCTGATCGCTTCTGGGCATCGGTTGGCGAAGATGCGGGAGTACGAAGTGCCCGGACGTCCGACTGTGCACCAGCTCATTGCCGAGATGGTGGAGGTCGACTGGCTGCTGGTCGAAGGGTTCAAGGACGCTGATATCCCGAAAGTCGAGGTCTGGCGAAGCGACATGAAGACCGTTCCGTTCTACACGGACGATCCCTTCATCGTCGGCATTGCGTGCGATGACGGCACAGCGTTGCCGCAGTCGACGCTGCGCCCCGTGTTCGGCCTGCCCGACCCTGTCGCCGTGGCCGACTTCCTGATCAGCTCCGGCGACCGCTTCACCTACAACCCGGAGCACCATGGCTGAGTCGCGGCCAACGCTGAAGCCGCTGGAAGAGGTGCTGGCGCGCATGCTCGACGTGGCGCGCACCCGGGCGATTCGTGAAACCGAACTCGTGCCGACGCTGCAGGCGTGGTGGCGTATCCTGGCACGACCGGTGTACTCCGCGATCGATGTGCCGCCGGAGGACAACACGTCCATGGACGGGTATGCGCTGCGAGTGGCCGATCTGCCCCAGGCCGGAGCGCTGTTGCCGGTAAGCCAGCGCATCCCGGCTGGCGTGGTGGGCCGACCGCTGCAGCCGGGTACAGCCGCTCGAGTCTTCACCGGCGCGCAGGTGCCCCCGGGCGCCGATGCCGTGGTGATGCAGGAGCAGTGCGACGCCATCGCAGGCGAAGGGCTCGGGCAGGTACAGGTCAATGTTCCTCCGGCGCCGGGCCAGTGGATCCGGCGCCGGGGCGAAGACGTCCTGGCCGGCTCCCAGGTTCTCGCGGCCGGCGATCGACTCACGCCCCAGGCACTGGGGCTGGCGGCTTCAGTGGGCGCTGCGGAACTTGAGGTATGCCGGCGGCCACGGGTGGCGCTGTTCTCCACCGGGGACGAGTTGGTCATGCCCGGTCAGCCGCTGAAGCCCGGGGCCATCTACAACTCCAATCGCTATACGCTGCATGCGCTGCTGCAGGCGGCCGGTTGCGCCGTGAGCGACCTCGGCATCGTGCCCGACAGTCGCGAGGCCACGCGGCAGGCGCTGCGCGAAGCCGCGCGTGGCCACGACCTGGTGCTCACCTCCGGCGGGGTCTCGGTCGGCGAGGAAGATCATCTCAAGCCAGCGGTCCAGGCCGAGGGTTGGCTGGAGGCCTGGCAAGTGGCGATGAAGCCGGGCAAGCCGTTGGCGTTCGGCGCCATCGGCCGCGATGACGGCGGCGAGTCGTTGTTCATGGGCCTGCCCGGAAACCCGGTTTCCAGCTTCGTGACCTTTCTGCTCACCGTGGCCCCGGTGCTTCGCGCGTTGCAGGGCAGCCCGGTTGTGTTGCCGCGGCCGATCGAGGCGCGAGCGGCATTTGACTGGCGCCGACCCGACCGGCGACGCGAGTTCCTGCGTGTGCGCTTCGATGCCACCGGCGGTGTGGAGATCTTCGCCAACCAGAGTTCGGGCGTGCTGACATCAGCGGTGTGGGCAGAGGCGCTGCTGGACAACCCGGCTGGGCAGGCGATCGCACCGGGAGACATGGTCAAGCTGCTGCCGCTGTCGGCGCTGATGAGCGCCTGAGGACGCGCCATGGCCATCACCATTCGCTATTTCGCTTCCCTGCGTGAGACGCTGGGCACGCACGAAACGCTTGACTGGGATGACCAGGGCACGCTCGGCCAGTTGCGCGACGCTCTGATTGCGCGGGACGCATCGCATGCGCAGGCCCTGGCTCGCGGGCGGGCGCTGCGGTGTGCATTGAACCAGGCCATGGCGGACGAAAGCGCGCGCGTGCCTGACGGCGCCGAGGTCGCGTTCTTTCCCCCGGTGACGGGCGGTTGATCGAAACGCGGCGCCACCGTCCACACTTGCCTCGCCGGCCGAGTGGCCTTATGTCGCCGGTGCCAGAATGCGAGCCATGTCCGATTCCCGGGTCAGCATCCAAACCGACGACTTCGACCTTGGCGCCGAGGTGTCGCGGCTGCGCGGGGGCGACGGCGGTGTGGGTGCCGTCGCGGCCTTCGTCGGTACGGTGCGCGACTGGCAGGGCGCACCTGGCGGCGCCAGCACCATGGAGCTGGAGCACTACCCCGGCATGACCGAGCGTGCAATTGCGCAGATGATCGACGAGGCCTGTTCGCGGTTCGAGCTGCGCGCCGTCCGCGTGATTCATCGCGTGGGTGTGCTCGAGCCCGGGGCTCAAATTGTGCTCGTGGTCGTGACCTCCGCCCATCGGCGTGCTGCGTTTCAGGGCTGCGAGTTCCTGATGGACTACCTGAAGACCCAGGCGCCGTTCTGGAAGAAGGAGACCACACCCGATGGCGCCCATTGGGTCGACGCCCGTGCCAGCGACGACGCCGCGCTGGCCCGCTGGGGGCTGTCGTCAGGTAATGCCGGATGACGCCGCGCGGCAACTCGGGGGCTGCAGGGTGAACGTGGTCCAGGCGCTGGCCGTGGCCGGCGGTGCCGGTCTGGGCGCGCTGGCGCGGTGGTGGCTGGGCATGGCCCTGAATCCGTGGTGGGGCGGCTTTCCACTGGGTACGCTGGCTGTCAATTGCCTGGGCGGGCTGTTGATTGGCGCTGCCATGGTTGCGCTGGAGCGCTTCCCCGACCCGCACTGGCGCTTGTTCCTCGTGACCGGCGTCCTGGGCGGCTTTACCACCTTCTCGTCGTTTTCGGCTGAGTCGCTGGGGTTGCTGCAACGCGGCGAGTGGTCCATGGCCGTTGCGCACAGCTTGGCCCACGTGTTCGGCGCGCTGGCTTGCGTGACCGGTGGCTTCTGGCTGGCCAGGCTGGCTCTGCGGTGGATCTGACCGTCGCCGATGCCTCCGCGTTGCGGCGCGCCTTGGGGCGCTTCGCCACCGGTGTCACCATCGTCACCTGCCGCGGGATGGACGGCACTGCGGTAGGCCTGACGGTGAACTCGTTCGCGGCGCTTTCGTTGAAGCCGCCGCTGGTGCTGTGGTCGTTGCGCGCGGCCAGCCCAAGTGTCACGCCGTTCCAGCAGGCGACGGGATTCGCGGTGAACGTGCTGGCGCAATCGCAGGTGGCGCTCTCCCGCCGTTTCGCTTCCGTCGTGCCCGATCGGTTTTCTGTCGGGGAGTGGAGACCGGGGCTGCAGGACCTGCCGGTTTTGGCGGGCTGCGCGGCTGTGTTCGAGTGCAGGCTCGTGTCGCACCAGGAGGCCGGCGACCATGTGCTGTTCATCGGCGAGGTCCTGCGCATGACCGAACATGCTGTCGCGCCACTGGTCTTCCAGGGCGGGCACTACCGGGGGCTGGGCGAACCGCTGTGACGCTGCACGGGGCCGGCGGCAGCCCCTTGGGCTTGATTTCGCAGCCGCATGCCCCACATCCACCGGCAGACGGAGGATCATTCCATGCGAGCCGACAAGTTCACCACCGCATTCCAGCAGGCCCTGGCCGATGCCCAGAGCCTGGCAGTATCGCGCGACAACCCCTACATCGAGCCCTCCCACCTGCTGGCGGCCATGCTGGCCCAGCCCGATGGTCCGAAGGCGCTGCTCGACCGGGCTGGCGCCAATACAGCGGCGCTGAAGACGGCGATGGAAACCGCGAACGGCGCGCTGCCCAGCGTGCAAGGTGGCGGGCCGGTGCAGCCGGGGCGCGACCTCGTGCAGTTGCTGCAGGCGGCCGACAAGGAGGCGACCAAGCGCGGCGATCAATTCATCGCCAGCGAGATGTTCCTGCTGGCGCTGGCCGATGCCAAGACCGACATCGGTGGCGTGGCGCGTGGCCACGGGCTGACGCGCAAGGCGCTGGAAGCGGCCATCGAGGCCGTGCGCGGCGGCCAGAAGGTCGACTCGGCCGAGGCCGAAGGCCAGCGCGAAGCACTGAAGAAGTACACGCTGGACCTGACCGAGCGCGCCCGCCAGGGCAAGCTCGATCCGGTGATCGGCCGCGACGACGAAATCCGCCGTGCCATCCAGGTGCTGCAGCGCCGCTCGAAGAACAACCCGGTGCTGATCGGCGAGCCGGGAGTGGGCAAGACCGCGATCGTCGAAGGCTTGGCGCAGCGCATCGTCGCCGGCGAGGTTCCCGACACGTTGAAGGACAAGCGCGTGCTGGTGCTCGACATGGCCGGACTGCTGGCCGGTGCCAAGTACCGCGGCGAGTTCGAGGAACGCCTGAAGGCCGTGCTCAAGGAGGTGGCCGCCGACGAGGGCCGCATCATCCTGTTCATCGACGAGTTGCACACCATGGTCGGGGCCGGCAAGGCCGAGGGCGCGATCGACGCGGGCAACATGCTCAAGCCCGCGCTGGCACGTGGCGAACTGCACTGCATCGGCGCCACCACGCTGGACGAGTACCGCAAGTATGTCGAGAAGGACGCCGCGCTTGAGCGTCGCTTCCAGAAGGTGATGGTCGACGAGCCCAGCGTCGAGGCCACCATCGCTATATTGCGCGGCCTGCAGGAGAAGTACGAGGTGCACCACGGCGTCGAGATCACCGACCCGGCCATCGTCGCTGCGGCCGAGCTCTCGCACCGCTACATCACCGACCGCTTCCTGCCCGACAAGGCGATCGACCTGATCGACGAGGCGGCAGCGAAGATCAAGATCGAAATCGACTCCAAGCCCGAGGCGATGGACAAGCTCGACCGCCGGCTCATCCAGCTCAAGATCGAGCGCGAGGCGGTCAAGAAGGAGACCGATGAGGCCTCGAAGAAGCGGCTCGGCCTGATCGAGGACGAGATTGCCAAGCTCGAGCGCGAGTACGTCGACCTCGAGGAAATCTGGAAAGCCGAAAAAGCCACGGCCCAGGGCTCCGCGCAAGTCAAGGAAGAGATCGACCGCATCAAGTTCCAGATCGAGGAACTCAAGCGCAAGGGCAACTTCGACAAGGTGGCCGAATTGCAGTACGGCCGCCTGCCCGAGCTTGACAAGCGCCTGAAGGAAGCCCAGGCCAAGGAAGCCGGCAAGAAGGGCGGCGGCAAGAGCCCGCAGTTGCTGCGCACGATGGTGTGCGCCGAGGAAATCGCCGAGGTCGTCTCGCGCTCCACCGGTATCCCGGTGTCCAAGCTGATGCAAGGCGAGCGCGACAAGCTGTTGCAGATGGAGGGCAAGCTGCACGAGCGCGTTGTCGGCCAGGACGAGGCCATCGTTGCCGTGGCCGATGCGATTCGCCGTTCGCGCGCCGGCTTGTCGGACCCGAACCGGCCGCTGGGCTCGTTCCTGTTCCTGGGGCCCACGGGCGTGGGCAAGACCGAGCTGTGCAAGGCACTGGCGGGGTTTCTCTTCGACAGCGACGACCACATGGTGCGCATCGACATGAGCGAGTTCATGGAGAAGCACTCGGTCAGCCGCCTCATCGGCGCGCCCCCGGGCTATGTGGGCTATGACGAAGGCGGTTACCTGACCGAGGCGGTGCGCCGCAAGCCCTACAGCGTGCTGCTGCTCGACGAGGTCGAGAAGGCACACCCGGACGTCTTCAATGTGCTGCTGCAGGTGCTCGACGACGGGCGTCTGACCGACGGCCAGGGGCTCACGGTCGACTTCAAGAACACCGTGATCGTGATGACCAGCAACCTGGGTTCGCACCTGATCATGCAGATGGCCGGGCAGCCGGCAGACCTGATCCGCGATGCGGTGTGGGCCGAGGTCAAGCAGCATTTCCGGCCCGAGTTCCTCAACCGCATCGACGAGACGGTGGTTTTCCACGCGCTCGACCAGGCTCACATCGAGAATATTGCGCGCATCCAGCTGCGCGGCCTCGAGGTACGGCTGGCCCGCATGGAGATGAAGCTCGAGGTGACACCTGCGGCGCTGGCCGAGATCGCCAAGGTCGGCTTCGACCCGGTGTTCGGTGCACGCCCGCTCAAGCGCGCCATCCAGCACCGCATCGAAAACCCGGTGGCCAAGCTCATCCTGGAAGGCCGCTTCGGGCCGAAGGACACGATACCGATCGACGTCAAGGGCGGCGAGTTCCTGATTGGCCGGCAGTTGCACTGAACTTGGTTGCGCTGGCGGGAAACAGCGGTCGGGTCGCCGGGGTCCGTAGAATCGCGACCCCATGAGTGCATCCGCTTTGCCTGTGGTGATCGTCGGCGCCGGCTTGGCCGGCCTGAGCGCGGCCCTCGAATTGGCCGATAGCCGGTCGGTTTGCGTGCTAGCGAAACGCGGCCTCACTGAGGCCGCTACGCCATGGGCGCAGGGCGGGATCGTCGGTGTGCTCGGCGACGACGACAGCATCGAGGCCCATGTCCAGGACACCGAGACCGCCGGCGCCGGGCTCGTCGACGATGCCACCGCCAGGTTCGTGTCGCAACACAGTGCCAGGGCCATCCAGTGGCTGCTGGCGCAAGGTGTCCAGCTGACCCACGACGCACGTGGCCCGATGGGGCTGCATCTGACCCGCGAGGGCGGGCACGGCGTGCGGCGCGTCGCCCATGCTGCCGACGCCACCGGCCGCGCAATCCACGAGGCGCTGCTCGAGCGCGCCCGGGCGCACCCCAATATCACGCTGCGCGAGCACTGCATGGCTGTGGATCTCATCACCCATCGCCATGTGCAGCGCGGCAGTCCCGCCTGCCACGGCGTGTACGCGCTCGATGTCGAGCAGCGCCAGGTGCTGGCATTGCCGGCATCCGCGGTGGTGTTGGCCAGCGGCGGACTCGGGCGCGTCTACCGCTATACGTCGAACCCCGACACCGCCACCGGAGACGGCGTGGCCATGGCCTGGCGTGCCGGCTGCCGGGTGGCGAACATGGAGTTCATCCAGTTTCACCCCACTTGCCTGTATCACCCGCAGGATCGCGTGTTCCTGATCACCGAGGCGTTGCGTGGCGAGGGGGCGCTTCTGAAGCTGCCCGACGGCACTCGATTCATGCCGGGTCACGACGCGCGGGCAGAGCTGGCACCCCGGGACATCGTGGCGCGCGCGATCGACTTCGAAATGAAGAAGCACGGCCTGGACCACGTCTGGCTGGATGCCACCCACCTGGGCGAGGCGCGGCTGCTGGAGCACTTCCCTACCATCCACGAGCGCTGCCTGGCGTTGGGCATCGACATCGCCCGCCAGCCGATACCGGTGGTTCCCGCGGCGCATTACAGCTGCGGCGGAGTCGTGACCGACCTCAACGGCCGCAGCGACCTGCCCGGCTTGTATGTCGTGGGCGAGGCTGCTTATACCGGGCTGCACGGTGCCAATCGCTTGGCCAGCAACTCGCTGCTCGAATGCGTGGTGCTGGGACATGCCGCGGCGCGCCACATCCAGGGCAGCACATGGACCGAGGCTGCACCGGTGCCGGGTTGGGACGAGAGCCGCGTCGAGGACGCCGATGAGCAAGTGGTGATCGCCCACAACTGGGACGAGTTGCGGCTGTTGATGTGGAACTACGTCGGCATCGTGCGCAGCAGCAAGCGGTTGGAGCGTGCGCTGCGCCGCATCGCGCTGCTGCAAGGCGAGATCAACGAGTACTACGCGAGCTTTCGCATCACACCTGACCTGTTGGAACTGCGCAACTTGGCCGTGTGTGCCGAACTGATCGTGCGCTCGGCGCTGGCCCGTCCCGAGAGCCGCGGACTGCACTTCAGCCTCGACTACCCCGAGCCGCTGCCAGCAAGCTTCCCGACGGTGCTGCCCGGACGGCGCATTTGACCGCTCACGCAGCCGGCGGCCGATGGACGGTCAGCCTGCCTCGGTGATCCGCATCGAAAAGTCGACTGCGCGCACATCCTTGGTCAGCGTGCCCAGTGAAATCCGGTCGACCCCGGTGGCGGCGATGTCTCGCAACTGCTCCAGGCTGACACCCCCTGACGTCTCGAGCAGGGCGCGCCCGGCGTTTCGGGCAACGGCCTCGCGGGTGGCGTCGAGCGAGAAGTTGTCGAGCAGGATGCTGTGCGCGCCCGCGGCGAGCGCCTCGTCGAGTTGTGACAGGGTCTCGACCTCGATCTGGATGTCCACCGCGGCATTCAGGGCTTGCGCCGCGCGAAGTGCCTCGCCCACGCCGCCCGCAGCAGCGATGTGGTTCTCCTTGATCAGGATGCCATGCCAAAGCGCCAGGCGCTGATTGGCACCGCCACCCACGCGCACCGCGTACTTCTGCGCCTGTCGCAACCCCGGCACGGTCTTTCGGGTGTCCAGTACCGCGCAGCCGCGTGGGTTGGGCGACGCGCCGGCGATGGCCTGCACGTGGGCGCGCGTGCGCGTAGCCGTGGCGGAAAGCAACTGCAGGAAGTTCAGGGCGCTGCGTTCGGCGCTGAGCAGCGCTCGGGCACGGGCACGGATCTCGACAACGACATCGCCTGGCGAGGTGTCGGCTCCCTCTGCACAGACCCAGCGCAACTGCGCATGTGGGTCGAGTGCCCGTACGCAGGCATCGAACCAGGCCTGGCCGCACAACACGGCCTCATCGCGGCAGACCACCCGGGCTACCGCCATGCGGCCTTCCGGCACCAGCATCGCCGTCAAGTCACCCGTGCCCAGGTCTTCGCTCAAGGCATCGCGCACGTTGCGTGCGCGGGCTTCTTCGAGGGTCTCGTTGTGTTCGAGCAGTTTCATCGCATACCAAGCCTGAGGAGGCAGGCAGATCGGGGGCTCAGGCCGCGCCCAAATGACGCACCAAACCGGTAGCGCCCGCCGCGGCTGCGCCTGTGGCGGTGAAGTCGAGCATGCGTTCGATGCAGCCCAGCGCACGACGGCTGACGTCGGCCTCGACGACGATCTCGCCGTGCCCGTGGTTCATGCAATCGAGTACGCCTTGCAGACCGTTCATCGCCATCCAGGGGCAATGCGCACAGCTCTTGCACGTGGCGCTGCGACCGGCCGTGGGAGCCTCGATGAGGCGCTTGCCGGGAGCGAGCTGGCGCATGCGGTGCATCAGGCCGTTGTCGGTGGCGACGATGTACTCGACAGCCTCGCCCTCGACCACTGCCTTGAGCAGCTGGGAAGTGGAGCCGACGACGTCAGCCTGCTTGACCACGCTGGCCGGGGACTCCGGGTGCACCAGCACACGGGCCTGCGGGTGCTGTTGCCGCAGCAGTTCGAGCTCCAGCCCCTTGAACTCGTCATGCACGATGCATGCGCCGTCCCACAGCAGCATGTCGGCGCCTGTCTCCTCGGCGATGTAGCGGCCCAGGTGGCGGTCGGGTGCCCAGAGAATGCGCCGACCCTCTTCCTTCAGGTGGCGCACGATGGGCAGCGCGCAGGAGCTCGTGACCATCCAGTCGGCCCGTGCCTTCACGGCGGCGCTGGTGTTGGCGTACACGACCACCTCACGATCCGGGTGGGCATCGCAGAAGCGCGCGAACTCGTCGGCGGGGCACCCCAGGTCGAGCGAGCAGGTCGCGTCGAGATCGGGCATCAGCACGCGCTTGTGCGGTGAGAGGATCTTCGAGGTCTCGCCCATGAATCGCACCCCGGCGACGATCAGGGTGCGGGCGGGGTGATCGCGCCCGAACCGGGCCATTTCAAGTGAGTCGGCCACACAGCCGCCTGTGGCCAAGGCGAGATCCTGAAGATCACCGTCGGTGTAGTAATGTGCCACCAGCACGGCTTCGCCAGCACGCAAGCGGGCGGTGAGCTCGTCGAGCAGCGCCTGCCGGCGCGCAGCGCTGAGCGCTGCGGGTACCTTGGCCCAGGCGTGGGCCACGCAGCTGGCTCCATCGGCCTGCTGGAGGGTGTAGTCGAACAGCTGTTGCTTCACGGCTAAGGCGCATGGGGCGGGACATCCGCGCATGTGGGCGCCACGCCATCCTAGCAGCGCCACGCAGGCGAGTCGCTCTGCCGGGCGCCGAGGGAACCCGAGCTCGTCAGGCAGCGGTCGGTGCGTCGGACTGCCCCGGATCCAGCCGGTGCAGCTTCATGCGTACCAGCGTCAAGTTGGCGACGTGGGAGTCGAGCACCGCATGCAGGGCCAGTCCTGGCGTCTGTGGCAAAGGATGGAGGATCAGGTGGTGCTCGGCCAGCGTTACCGCAAGATCAGGCTCGCCGGGCGGCAGGCCCATGCTGCGTGCCACCTGCACCAGGGTTCTGAACACGCCGCTGCCGCTGGAAGCAAGGGCCGCCGCACCCGGACGACTGCCGGCGTGCGCCAGCGTGCGCTCAGTGGCCAGATCGAACACGCAGCAGCTGAGCATGCCCGGAATGCTGGCGCAGGCCTCGATGTACTCGCGCCAGGCGCCCGGTTGATCGGGGGAACCCGCCACTGCCGCGACAGGGGCCCGGGTGGCAGGCATGGGCCGCAGTGGCAGTGGCGCAACCGCGGGCGCCGAGATGGATGCGGGCGCCGGCGCGGGCCTGGTGGGTACCGCAGTACCGGGCCGTGGCAATGGGGCCGCCGTCGGCGCCGGTGCGGTCGGTGCCAGTTGCGGGCTCTCTCCAGTGCGCAGCTGGTTCCACAAGCTGCTGATGATCGGCCATGCCTGGCCCAGGTCGGATACCGGTGGAGCGGTGTGAACCTGAATGGCGCCGCGCATCGGCAAGTGATGCGCCGGCGATGACAGTGACTCCAGGCCCACGGGCAGCCAGAGCAACTGATGGTTGCGCCAGGCGGGCTCTGCCATGGCGTCGCGCAGCCGCAGCAGGGTCGGCTCGGCTGTGGCGCCATCAGCGCCACCCGTCAGCACGACCGCCAGCCGACTGTGGCCGAGCAGCACGTGGGCCAGCGCGTTGCGTTCGGCCGGCTCAGGTGTATCCGTGAATGTGCTGTACAGGCGCACACGGGGGCCATCGGCCGGACCCGGCAACTCGACGAACTCGATCGTCGCCAACGCCACGCCGAAGCCCTGGCGCCGGATCACCAGCTTCTGTACCTTGCGACGCAGCGCGCGCGCCAGGCCGCGCAGCAAACGCAGTGAATCGGCACCCTTGAGATCGTGCAGCGCCAGAAAGTCGGGCGTGCGCAACTCGAACTGCTGGTGCATCGCCTCCGAGGGGTCGCACACCACGAACAGTTCATGCTGTTCGGCATTGATGCGCCGGCCGATGGCGTGGTTCTGGCCGCCGAGGTATGCCTCCTTGTCGCCCATCAGCTGCGTTTGCAGCACGGTTTCGGCCCGGGTGCGGGCCCATTCGTCCTCGACATCGGGGCGGTTAGGCATGTGGGGGTGCGGCGAACGCATGTGAATCAACGGCGGGCGGCCATTGCGTGGCGGGCTTGGACGAACGCATAGGCATGTTCGACGGCTTCCGCAATGGTTCGCTCATTGTCTGCGCGTTCACGCTCCGTGAGGAAGAAGGCCAGATCCACATCATGACGGATGTAGCGCGGCGGCACACGGTTTAGTGCCACGCACGCCACATCGGCCAGCAGGTCGGGATTGGCGGCCACGCCAGGGTGCGTCGCAGCGGCGCGGGCAACGGCCTCGAAGACCGCGTTCTCGTGGATGTTGTGGACGGACGAGAAGTCCATGGGCGGGCCTTGCTTCTGAGTGGACCAGTGACCGGTTATCGGTACCGCCCGCACCACCCTTGAGCGGTGGTGGTCCGCTCGCCACCCGCGGGTCGGATCAGGCCAGGTACCGCTCGGCTTCCAGCAGTCTAAAGCGAAGCAGGGCCAGATTGGCCTGAGAACGGTCCACCAAGGCCACGAAACCTGTGGACGATGTGGCGGGAAGGCTGCGCAGCAGCGCTTGCCTGGGTCCCATGGTGATCAGCAACTCGTCGGGAGTCGGGGAGTCGGGCGGGCTGGCGGCGGCGTGGGCCTGGCGC